>CAZXTD010000226.1:0-5744 GCA_964643575.1 uncultured Glaciecola sp.
GTACTCACTCTCAGGTGGCCAAGGGAAAGGATGCAAACCGCCTTTTTGGCGGATGGTCGTCATTTGCTCGCGGCGTCCGGTGAGTATTTTATGTGGATAAGCCTGATGACCCACATCCCAAACTAGTCTGTCGAACGGAGTGTTATAGACGTAGTGCAAAGCCACTGTAAGTTCTACGGTGCCAAGGCCCGACGCAAAATGTCCACTACTTTGGCTGACGCAGTTAAGTAAAAACTGACGCAACTCGTTGGCGATACTGTTGAGCTTGGTTTTTGGCTGCTGTCGCAAGTCGTGCGGTAAATTTGCTTTTGCCAAATTTGGATAATTGGAAAGATCAAGACTCATTAATACTGGTTTCTTCTACTATTGATTAGGATAACGGTGGTGATTATAGTCGATTTAGCGCCTTAATGCTTGTTTTCGAATTGTTCAAAATGTGCGACTAATCATAAAATCGGCAAACGTTGCTAAGTCATGGGTGTCAAAGCGTAATTCATTTAAGCTTTGTAGTGCCAATTTATGCTGTTTTGCCAATTCGTTTTTAGCACCCTCCAGACCAAGTAAAGACACAAAGGTAGATTTGTTTGCTAACTCGTCTGAACCTTGTGGTTTACCTAAGGTCGTGGTGTCTGCGGTTACGTCCAAAATATCGTCCTGAATCTGAAAGGCAAGTCCGATATGGCGTGCAAACTGAATGAAACTCTCATGCTCTGAGGCGGTAATTTGTTCGCTTATTAAACAGGGTAACTCCACACATGCAATAAGTAGCGCGCCGGTTTTGAGTTGATGCAAGTGGGTTAATTCATCAAGCGAAATCACTTTATTAGTCGCCATGAGGTCTAGACTTTGCCCACCAACCATGCCGGCAGCGCCTGCTGCTTTTGTTAGCTTAACGATAAGTGCAATGCGCTGGTTATCTGCATATTCGCTCAACTCAGAAGTTGCAAGAATCTCAACGGCCATGCATTGCAATGCATCACCTGCAAGAATCGCAGTTGCTTCGTCAAATTTAATATGGGTGGTTGGGTTGCCTCTTCTCAGGTCATCGTCATCCATAGCAGGAAGGTCGTCATGCACTAGTGAGTATGCGTGAATGCATTCTATTGCCAGCGCAATTTTCTCTAAATCTTGATGGCCCAGCGATAAGGCTTGGCCAACTAAGTTGACGAGCAATGGCCGCATTCGCTTGCCACCATTGAGCACCGCGTATTCAATCGCAAGCGCTAGCTGTTTGTCTGGGATATGCTGAGAGGCAAAAAACTCCGCGAAGCTGTTGCTTATTTGGTTTTTTGTTTCTCTAATTTTAGACTGCAAAGATGGACTTGTTGGCATGGTTTGTAGGATTTTAATTACTCACTAAAGGGTGTCAAAGATTCTTGCGCGTTATTTTGAGTCAAAATTTGCACTTTTTGCTCAGCGTCTTTGAGTAATTTTTGCGTGTGTCGAGCTAAAGCAACACCTCTCTCAAACTGTTTGAGTGAAGTTTCTAAAGGAATTTCACCGCGCTCCATTTCTAACACTATGGCATCGAGTTCCTGCATCGCTTGCTCAAACGAAAGCGCTTCAATTGTTTCAGTTGTCATGCTGATTCTACAAAAGTTAAAAGTGTCGCAAACCTTAACTGAGACTCTAATCAAATTCAATTATTGTCGACATAAAAGACATGATTTTACATAAAGAATACACAAATATTGCCGTTAACTAAGGCATAAGTAAAAAGCGTGTTGGCGACTCGAGAGATTTTAGGTCTAAACCAACATGTTAAATCACATTTTTTTCATTCTACTAATGTAGCGTTTTCAGGAGTTTACTGTGGATTTAGCAACCATAATCGGGTTTGTCGGTGCCGTAGGGTTTGTCATCATGGCAATGGTGCTAGGTGGCGACTTGAGTATATTCTTCAACGTGCCCTCTGTGTTAATTGTATTTGGTGGTTCAATTTTTGTAGTTCTGATGCAGTATCCACTTTCACAATTTTTAACCGCCGGTAAAGTATGTGGTAAAGCATTTTCATTTAAAATCCAGAGCCCAGAAGAGCTAATCGAAAAAATCGTAGAAATGGCTGATGCAGCACGCAAAGGCGGTTTTTTGGCACTTGAAGAAGCCGAAATCGACAACGCATTTATGCAAAAAGGCGTGGATATGCTCGTTGACGGGCATGATGTTGACGTGGTGCGAACGACAATGGCAAAAGACATTACCAATACAACAGAGCGCCATGAAGGCGGCTCAGTTATTTTTAAATCTTTAGGGGATGTTGCGCCGGCGATGGGCATGATTGGCACACTAATTGGTTTGGTTGCGATGTTGTCAAACATGGACGACCCAAAAGCGATTGGCCCAGCAATGGCAGTTGCTTTGTTGACGACTCTGTACGGGGCGATGTTAGCTAACTTATTTTGTTTGCCGGTTGCCTTTAAATTGCAAGTTCGCTCAGGCGAGGAAAAGCTTAACCAAAGCCTGATACTAGACGGTATATTAGGTATCGCCGATGGGCAAAACCCGCGTGTAATTGAAGGTGTACTCAAAGGCTATATTGCTGAGGGTAAACGTAAGAGTGCCGAGGAAGCCGAGTAATGGATGACGAATGCCCAAAATGTCCGCCTGAGGGTCTGCCCGCTTGGATGGGGACGTTTGCTGATTTGATGTCACTGTTGATGTGCTTTTTCGTTCTATTGCTTTCTTTCTCTGAAATGGATGTCAAAAAGTTTAAGCAAATAGCAGGGTCGATGAAGTTCGCTTTTGGTGTTCAAAATAAAATCGAACTTAAAGATATTCCCAAAGGTACAAGTGTTGTCGCGCTAGAATTTAGACCGGGTAAACCAGACCCAACCCCCATTGAAACGGTGCAACAAGTTACCCAAGATATCACCAAGCCTATGCTTAACTTCCAGGAGGGTGAGTCAGACTCTGCGGGGGGGCGTCAAAAGCAAAAGGGCAACTTTAGAGGTGGACAGTCGCCGCAAACGGCTAATCAAACGTCTTCTGCAGCATCTGCCGCTACCGAGAAAGAGCAGCTTGAAAAAAATAAAAAGAAAGTTGAAGATTTGCTGCAAAAAGAGATTAAAGACGGCGCTGTGGATGTAGAAAACCTAGGCCAGCAAATTATTATCAGAATTCGTGAAAACGGCTCATTTTCAGCAGGTTCTGCGTTTTTGCAACCTCAATTTGTGCCGGTTATTCGCAAGCTTGGTGAGCTACTCAATGATATGCCAGGTAAAGTAGAAATTACTGGACACAGCGATAATGTCGTTATCTCAAACGAGTTGTACCGGTCTAATTGGGACTTATCTGCACAGCGAGCAGTAGCTGTGGCGGAAGAGCTCAGACAATCAAGAGGCTTTGATGAAACGCGTATGCGTGTCATTGGCAAGGCTGCAACGCAACCTATTAATGAAGATGATAGCGAACGTGCTCGTGCGCAAAATAGACGTGTCGAGATTGCTATCTTGCAAGGTGAACCTAAGTATTCTAATCCGATTTCAGTTCTTGAGTCGGGTGCGCAATAAATAAGTACAAAAAAAGGAATGATGCTGACATCATTCCTTTTTGTATTTCCGATCTTTGCATAAAGCGTTGACCGCTAGTTTGAGTCTTAGTGTCTTCTAGCCTCGGCTTAGCTCTGCAGTATGCTCTGGTCGGCGCATAACGAGTTGAACGGTGCTTATCGCCCTTTCTAAAAAGCCACCTTCGCAATAATTCAGATAATACTGCCACATACGCATAAATCGTTCATCGTAACCGTCTTCGGCTAAGGCTTGTTTTTGCGTCATAAAAGCTTCAAACCAATCATGCAAAGTTTGTGCGTAATCTAAGCCTATATCTTGCATATCTGCTATCGACATATCAGTGTGCTTTTTAAGCTGTTCATTGATGACCAATTGAGAGGGCAAGAAACCGCCCGGGAATATGTATTTTTGAATGAAATCAACGCTGTTCGAATAACTCGCATAACGCCTATCATCAATAGTGATTGATTGTAAAAGCATTAAACCGTCTGGCTTTAGCAATGATGTACATTTTTTAAAGAAAGTGGGTAAATACTTTTTACCCACGGCCTCTATCATCTCAATAGACACAAGTTTGTCGAACTTTCCTTCAAGCAGACGATAGTCGCGTTTAAGCAAGGTAACTTTGTCGTTTAAACCCTCTTTATCTATCCATGCTTGCGCATAAGCATGTTGTTCTTCAGAAATAGTGGTGGTGGTAACTTTACAGCCGTAGTTTTTTGCAGCATGCACGGCCAAGCCGCCCCAACCTGTACCAATTTCAACTAAATGGTCGCTAGGTTTTAGCTGTAGCTTTTCGCAAATTGTATGAAGTTTATGCTGCTGCGCTTCCGCTAGGCTTGCGTTTGGGTCTGGGTATATTGCGGCCGAGTACATCATCGAACGGTCTAAAAACTTAGTATATAGCTTGTTGCCCAAGTCGTAGTGCGCCGAGATATTGCGCTTTGCTTGCTCTGTTGAATTGCGGTTAGTAAAGTGCGAAATTTTATTTGCTGGCATCGTTAGCCATTGAAAGCGCTTTTCCCATTCGTCGAGCATCGGCAGATTACGAGCAAATATTCGAATGACGTTTGTTAAGTTGGGGGTGTCCCACAAATTATCGGTGAATGTTTCGCCCGATGCGATGCTGCCGCCAAACAACAACTTAGGATAAGCTTCTGGAGAAAGAATATTCACTATGGCATGCAGGTCACTGCTTTTGTCGCCATATTCGCCAATAGTGTTACCATTTTCTTGTATTGTCATCGCGCCTTTTGGTAAGCGCTGCAGCACGCCTAAAAAGATTGATTTGCAGGTTTTTTCCCAAAACGATAAAGAAATAGTATTTTGAAGAGTTTGTTCAGCCTGTGACATTTATTATTCCTTGATTCACGAATGCGTATAAATGGGAACGCGTTTAAAAAACAATTTGATTGCTTGCCAGTATATTCCTGCGACCGTTTTAATGGTCATACTAGGAATAGAGAGCAAAGAGGACCGCAAGTTTGCCGTGTTGAGCGGTTTCTTAGTCATATTAATAGCTGCTTCAAAGTGTTTTTGCTTTTGATAGCAACTTAAGTGTAGTCGAAGATTTTCAGCAGGTTGCTGAATATTCCATTTGTATTGCATGTTCATAGGATTAAAGGGCGATACATGAAATACTTTTTGACTGTCTTTTTGTGTTTTAAGGTCAACTAAATAATGATGGCGCTGATTCCAGGGTGTATTACTGACTTCAGCGAGCATATGAGTATAACTACCTTGCATGTCTCGTAGGTAATAAAAATTCACTGGGCTAAAGTACAAGCCAAACGTGCGCACTTGACCTAGCAAAAATATATCTCCGGTTAAAGGCTCTACTTCTGCATCATTGAGTTCTGCGTTTAATTCGTTCATTTTACTCAGAACGGCATCATCTAACGATATGTCGGGAGAGCCTAAGTAATCAGTGCGCTTGAAATTAACAGCGCTTATGCCTGACTTTTCAAAACTAAAGCCTTTAACCTGTTCGCTGAGTTTGTCTAGCTCACTGAGTTTTAGCCAAAACAAATAAATTTGATAATCAAATTTATGCACCTTAGGAATACTTCTTTGATGAAAGACTGTTCCGGAGTAAATGCTACTCTCAAGTGGTTTGTTGGTCGTGATAAAAGCGCTTGTCATTACAAGCTCACACCAAAACGTTTGCAGACATCAAGCGCACTTCTTACACCGTCTTCATGGAAGCCGTTATACCAATAAGCCCCGCAAAAGTGC
>CAZXTD010000227.1:0-5666 GCA_964643575.1 uncultured Glaciecola sp.
CATCAACGGTTTGAAAAAAGCGGCTGTTGAAATCGATCGTAAAATACTGGCAGACATCGCTGGTCACGACACAGCGGCTTTTACAGCACTTGTTGAAGCAGCAAAAGGCGCGTTAGCGTAATCTATTAACCCATGCTCGAAAGAGCATAGTTTAAGTTCTTTTTTGAAAAAGCGAGCAGGAAGCTCGCTTTTTTAATTTCTGCCTTACAAATATTTTCAAAAATCCCGCAATTTTCGTCATCTCAATCAACGAATGAACAGCGCTAAGCCACAGATTATAGTGCCATCAAATATCTTGTTGGATAAATTCGCATAAATAGCTGAATTAATTAGCGATAAGAGGGCTTTTGGGGCGTAAAACTTAAAAAAATTGTGTAAAATGCAGGGCTTGGGTGCAAATATTCTTTAACTTGTACCACGTCTAACACCACAACACGCTTAAAAAGAGGATAGAATGGATCTTGAAGCAATCATAGCACAGGCGCGCAGCGAAGTTGATGCGGCCTCTACTCCTGCTGAACTTGATGCTGTGCGCGTTGCCTTTATGGGGAAAAAAGGCAAGGTTACTGAATTAATGAAAGGTCTGGGTGCCTTATCTGCAGAAGAACGTCCCGCAGCAGGACAACGCATTAACGTTGCCAAGCAAGAAGTGCAGGGTATCATAAGCGGCAAAATTCAGGCCCTAAAAGAAGCTGAACTAAACGCTAAACTCGCGGCAGAGTCGGTTGACGTTACTCTACCGGGCAGAAGCAAAGCGCTTGGCAATATCCATCCGGTAAGTCGCACTATTGAGCGTATTGAGAGCTTCTTTGGTGAATTAGGTTTCGCGGTCAAACAAGGCCCAGAAATTGAAGATGGTTTTCATAACTTTGATGCTTTGAATATTCCCAAGAATCACCCAGCCCGTGCCGATCATGACACATTCTATTTTAATCCAAATTTGATGTTGCGTACACAAACCTCAGGTGTGCAGATTAGAACCATGGAGGCTGAAAAGCCGCCCATGCGTATTATTTCTCCCGGGCGCGTGTATCGTAACGACTACGACCAAACCCATACGCCGATGTTTCATCAAGTAGAAGGCTTAATGGTAGATAAAAACGTGAGCTTTGCGGAGTTAAAAGGCATATTGCACGATTTCTTACATCACTTCTTTGAAGAAGACCTACAAATTCGTTTTAGACCGTCTTATTTTCCATTTACCGAGCCTTCGGCAGAGGTCGATGTAATGGGCAAAAATGGAAAATGGTTGGAGGTACTAGGCTGCGGTATGGTGCATCCCAATGTATTGAAAGCGGTAAACATTGACCCAGAAGAATTTACGGGCTTTGCTTTTGGTATGGGCGTAGAGCGACTCACTATGTTGCGTTATGGCGTCAACGATTTACGCGCATTTTTCGAAAATGACGTTCGTTTTTTGAAACAGTTTAAATAATTAGAGTAAAGCATGAAATTTAGTGAATCATGGTTGAGAGAGTGGGTTAATCCCCAAGTGAGCACCGACGAGTTATGTGAACAATTGAGTATGGCTGGACTTGAGGTTGACGGCGTTGAGCCGGCTGCAGCCGAGTTTAGCGGTGTTGTAGTAGGTGAGGTTGTAGAATGCGGCCCGCATCCTGATGCAGATAAATTGCAGGTCACCAAAGTCAATGTCGGTGGTGATGAACTACTTGATATTGTTTGTGGTGCACCAAACTGTCGTTTAGGGCTAAAGGTTGCTGTAGCAATGGTTGGGGCAGTGTTGCCTGGCGATTTTAAAATTAAAAAGGCCAAACTACGTGGTCAGCCTTCGCACGGTATGCTGTGCAGTTTTTCTGAATTAGGCATGGGTGAAGACCACTCCGGCATTTTAGAGCTCCCAAGCGACGCGCCAGTAGGACAAGATATTCGCCAATATCTTGAGCTTGAAGATTCTATTATTGAGATTGACCTTACCCCTAACCGCGCAGATTGTTTAGGGATAAAAGGCGTAGCGCGTGAAGTAGGTGTACTTAACCAGGCCGATGTTAATGAGTTGGAATTACACGAAACTACAGTAAGCAGCAAAGCGGCACGCCAAATCAAACTTGAAAATGCACAAGCTTGTCCACGATATTTAGGACGCGTCATTGAAAACGTCGACTTGTCAAAGCAAGCGCCGCTTTGGATGAAAGAGAAACTTAGACGCAGCGGTATTCGGTCTATCGATGCTGTGGTTGATATTACAAATTACGTGCTAATTGAGCTTGGCCACCCGATGCATGCATTTGATAACGATAAACTCAGCGGCGATATTATTGTTAGAAGCGCCAAAAGTGCTGAAAAACTCAAGTTATTAGATGGTAATGAAGTAGAACTGCAAACTGATACTTTGTTAATTGCCGACGAAGAAAAAGCCTTGGCTATGGCGGGCATTTTTGGTGGTGAGCACTCAGGCGTAAGTGAAATAACTCAAAATATATTTTTAGAAGCCGCATTTTTTGACAATGACCTAATCATGGGTAAAGCTCGTCAATATGGTCTACACACAGATGCTTCACATCGCTATGAACGCGGTGTAGACCCTGCCTTGCAATTTGTTGCAATGGAGCGTGCCACTCAACTCTTGCTCGAAGTAGTGGGTGGTCAAGTGGGCCCTATCGTTGAAGCAGTAAGCGAAGAGCATATGCCGCTGCGCAATAAAATTGAGTTAAGAAGTAGCCGCTTAAGTCGCGTGTTAGGCGCAGATATTGAAGCAACAAGAGTCATTGATATTTTGCAGCGTTTAGGTATGGCGGTAGAGTGCGATGATAAAGCTTGGCGGGTGACTGCACCGAGCTATCGTTTCGACATCGATATTGAAGAAGACTTGATTGAAGAAGTTGCCCGAGTATACGGCTATAACAATATTGCTAACGCTGCGCCACTAGCGCGCTTAAAAATGACGACCCAGCATGAGCAGCGCACGCCTTTAAGCAGTTTTAAACACGTATTATGTAATCACGGCTGTCAAGAAGCCGTTACTTATTCATTTGTTGATCCTAAAAAGCAAAGCTTATTGTTTCCTGATGCGCCATCTTTGACTTTACCGCATCCAATTAGTGCCGATATGTCGGTAATGCGAGTCAGTTTACTGACAGGTTTGTTACAGGCTTTGTCGTATAACCAAAAGCGCCAACAGAATAATTTAGCCTTTTTTGAAACGGGCTTAGTGTTTAAAGCAGATGAAAATGCAGAAAATGGTGTGCATCAAGTACCGAAAATTGCAGCTGTATTGGGAGGTAATACCCATGAAGAGCATTGGTCAATTGCAAATAAGCCAGTAGACTTTTTTGATGCAAAAGCTTTAGTTGAATCTTTATTTTCACTCTCGGCAGGCTTGCACCAAGTAGAATTTGAGAAGGCCCAGCACACTGCATTTCATCCAGGTCAATGTGCAGCAATTAAGTTGAATAATGAAGTAGTGGGTTATTTAGGGGCTATTCATCCGCAATTTAAGAAGAAATTAGGCCTTAGTGGGCAAACTTTTGCTTTTGAGTTAGATATCAATAGTATAGAGGCGCGTAATCTGCCTTCAGCGCAAGTGATTTCTAAGTTTCCAGCGATTCGAAGAGACCTTGCAATTACGGTTTCTGAGGCGGTCGAAACAGGTAAATTACTAAAAAGTATCGAAAAAATTGGAATATCTGAATTGCTTAGCATAAACTTATTTGACGTGTATACCGGAGAAGGTATTAGCCAAGGTGAAAAAAGCCTCGCATTGTCCATTTGGCTTCAAAGTGTTGAAAAGACAATGGAAGATCAAGAAATTCAAAATACTGTCGATAAAGTAGTTAGACATTTGCGAGACAATTTTAGTGCAGCATTGAGAGATTAATATATGGCGTTAACCAAAGCGGATATGGCCGAACATTTGTTCGAAAAACTTGGCCTTAATAAGAAAGATGCAAAGGACCTTGTAGAACTATTTTTCGAGGAAATAAAATCTTGTTTAGAAGCAGGCGAGCAGGTCAAACTGTCTGGCTTTGGTAATTTTGATTTGCGGACCAAAAACGAAAGGCCGGGCCGCAACCCAAAAACCGGCGAAGATATTCCTATCAAAGCGCGTCGAGTAGTGACATTCAGGCCGGGTCAAAAGCTCAAAAGCCGTGTTGAAAACATTCCGCCTAGTGAATAGATACGCTGTATCAATTACTTTGAAAGTGTTTTGTTTTTTGCTAAGGCCTAGATAATATGGCCTTAGCTACCGAACTATTTAATAAAAAGCGTGCGCTTATTGTGTGCGCTTTTTTTGTTATTTCGTGCACGCCAGCGCAAGTGCCTGACAATCAAACTGTTGAAGACAAAAGCGTTGATAGTCAAGCCGCACAAAAGCAAATTACACAAGAAGTAGCTCCGCTTCTTAGCTTGCAAGAGCTGCTAAACGCTGATGATGTTAAAAATGCATTAGCGATAGCCGCCGAACAAGACGATAAAGAAGCCTTACGTTATTGGCAAACTGCACTTTTAGAAGCTGCAGATGAAGTTCGCTTGACTGAGAGCGAACGAAAGCTCATACAAGGTGAACAGGGTATTGCTTTTTTAGATTTTCAAGGAATGAAAACAAACTATCAAAATGAATTTGAAGAAGCATTTTTTAACTTTGGTGATATCGATGCGGTGTATGCCAAATATCCTGCTTTTGAAAACGCACAAGCGAACTCAAAAGCATTGGTTGAAAAGCGCGACGAACTCATACAAAAGGTAGTTAACGAACTTGAGCAACAGGGTTATGAAGGCGATGCACTAGAAGAGGCAAGACGCCAATGGCGAAATTACGCTTTTGCCAACATGCCTTCAGCTGTTCAAACTAACTAAGTATATTTATTCAGGTTCAAAGTTGAGTGTATGAATGGTTGCACTTGGCAAAAGTGGTGTCTTTTCTTGCCCCACATACTCATCAAAACCCGTAAAATAAAAGTCTGATAAGAAGTGACCTGATTGACCGCCCGGAACAGTCAAAATACCTTCATCTTCTTTACCCGGCCTCACAATAAGTCGTTGAGATGCGCCAAAACTTCCTGATTGCACGTTAGGCATGTAGCTATCGCCAAAACCTCTGGTGGTCGGCATATTTAACCAAGACTTCATAAACGATAATTGATTAGCAAAAGGATGATTTACCCGAAGCTGATTAACATTGCCCCATTCAAGCGGTGTTAAATCGTTTTCATTTGCATCATAACGCTTCATTAAACGTGTTTTGGTTTTACTATAGGTGTCTAAGATTAGCTGCGTATAGTCTCTATACTGGGGCGCTAACCAACTTTGAGGCTGTTGCTGAAGTAAAGTCCAAACTGCAGGCTCTATGGAGCGCAACAAATATGAGGTAGATAGCTCGTGTTTTTTCAGTTCATTATTGATTGGGGCTAACAAAGTATTGATCAATGCGCTTCTAAAACGTCTCACGAGTGTGTAAGCAATATCATCATCACAAGCACAGGCTTGCCAATTTTCCAAAACTCGAATATCTTTCGCATATTTTTGTGGGCTGTTTTGTAAGGCAGATAAAAGAAGGTTATGCCAAGGTTGTAAAAATAAAGCACGGTTGTCGAGCTGGATACGATAAAAATCATCTTCGGTAAATGTATCTTGTTGCATCAGCGCTTGCATAATTTGATGTTGTCGAGCACCAAGTGCGTATCCACCGTCGCCTAGTACCTCCAACC
>CAZXTD010000228.1:0-5598 GCA_964643575.1 uncultured Glaciecola sp.
GTAGTATACAGCTCGCGTAAGTCTTTTTTAAGGCAACAAGAGGGCTTTGATAATGCGCATTTAAATTATGTCGATGACGCTCAGTTTGAACGTTACTACAAAAATTACCTGCATGGCATGGGCGAAACTGAAAAAGCCTTTATTTCAGCCTTGAGCCGGCTAGGAAAATATCCGGTAGTAGGAGGCCTTGCCATTCGATGGCAAGACGATGGGATTTACGTCGACTGCTCATTAAAACTATATGATCCACGCTTACAATACTCTTTTGATAGAAGCGTAGACAATATGGTCAACATAGCCCGTGCTATAAAGGGGTCGGGTGTGTTTAAGTCATGTATGTTTAACGCTAAAAACACCTTGCATGTTGAACGCAGAAGTGAAAAGTCTGCATTTGTGCCAAGTGAGCCACTACAAATTCCTTATGAGCTCAGCAAAGTATCTATTGTTGAAGATGAGTCACGCATGCATAGTTACTTTGAAGATGGTGACGACCCCGACGAATTATTAAAATTACCTGAGGCGATGCTTGAACACTTGCATGCTATGAATAAAATTCATCATACTGGCTGTATTATCTTTGAAGCATTGCCAAAGCACCTTAAAATTCACAGTTATTACACTTTGTTAGACCACAGTAAAGAAAAAGAATTTGCTCTGCTTTTACAGCATATTATTGACCTTATACCCAAAATAAATAGTCTTGGTATTTCTGGTTTTATGAAGCTTCCATACAAAGACACCCGGTACTTTAAACAGCAGCTGGTGTTACAAGAGAACTTCTTGCCTCGAAACCCATACCAAACTAATAACTAGTGTATAGCTTCCTTTTCTATTCTTGATAAGGGCTTGGTCAATCTTCTTATTGTCTTTATACTAATGGTGTTTTTTGTTTAGTGGAGCATCTATGTCGGTAGCGCGTTTGCCTGAGTTATTTGAATTGGAAGAACTCGAAGTTAATTTATATCGTGGTCAAAGTTGGGATTTAGGCTTTAGGGCGCTCTACGGCGGTCAGGTATTAGGGCAGTCGGTAATGGCTGCATATAAAAGTATACCTGATAATCGCGTTATCCATTCTTTTCATAGTTATTTTTTGCTGCCAGGCGATGCCAGCAAACCTGTTGTTTATGACGTAGAGACGGTACGTGATGGCAGAAGTTTTTCAGCTCGGCGCGTAAGGGCAATCCAAAATGGTCGCACTATATTTTACATGACAGCGTCTTTTCAGTTGCCTGAGGACGGTTTGAGTCATCAATTTAGTGAAATGCCCACTATGCCTGATCCTGAAACAGTAGACGCCGACATTCAATTTTACGATAACAATTTTGATCAATTATCGACACGGATGAAACAAGCCCTGCCTTTTCATCGCCCTGTAGATATACGTACACTAAATGCGGCACATAGTTTTAATGCCATCAAACGTGAGCCCAAAAGACAAATTTGGCTAAAAGGGAGAGATGAATTAAGCAATGATATTGCGGTCAACCATGCCGCATTGTCTTATGCCTCAGACTATCATTTTTTGAGTACTGCGCTACAGGCGCACGGATTAGCAGTGCAAGATAAGTCACTTCGTTTAGCAACTATCGACCACGCAATGTGGTTTCATCAACCGTTTAAATTCGATGACTGGCTAATGTACGAAATGGAAAGCCCGTTTAGTGGCAACGGACGCGCACTTGTTCAAGGTAAAATTTATAATAAAGAGGGCGTGCTTGTTGCGTCGTCTGTGCAAGAAGGTTTATTTAGGCAAGTTAAAGACTCATGATGCTAAAATCTAATCGTGCAAAAATCTAATCGCCAAAACGAAAAAGGCCCGGAACATAAGTTCCAGGCTTAGGGGATTGGCTCATTTAAGAGCCGTGCGCTAACTGTGGTTCTGGTATCTGTAACTCCATTCTACATACCTTAAATAAGGTTTCAATACGCAGATAAACCAATTTTTCGGGAGACGCGGTGACAAAAAACTGCAAATTCACTTAACTAACACCGGACAATCACTATAGCGCATTTTTTGAACAAATTAAAAGTGCTTTACTAAAAATTAATTCACAGACAATAATTTAATTCTAGTCCTCTTTATTTTTAGGATTACATAAGTCCTTATTATTCATATAGATAACTTGTATATACATCATATTAATCAGAGTCATCCAACCAGTAATTTTGATACAACTATCACTGCATTTTAATTGAATTCAAGTTAAAAAAGCGCGCTTGTCCTCAGTTTTTCCACAGGTAATTCACATTTTACCCACACACTTATCCCGCGTGTAAATCGTTAAGAACAAATAGTTATCTATCACTAAAAAAACACTCAAATAAAATAAAATTAGCATATTCTATGCACCGGTTAGCGAGTGCTTTGTACATTATTCAAACAATCACGATTAATAACTAACTAATAATGTAATCCCAACAAAAGAGGAAAGATCTAAACATGCTCAGTTATGTAACCATTGGTGTAACAGATTTAGAGAAATCAGAAAAGTTCTATACGGAAATATTAGCTCCAATTGGCGCTAAAACATTGGTAAAAATGGACCGTATTATCTTTATTGGCAAAAGTATGAAAGAGCCCATGCTCGCAATTTGTATCCCATATAACGAAGAAATACAGCACTGCGGCAACGGTAACATGCTAGCAATTGCGCCTGGTTCAAAAGACAAAGTTGACGAAATGTATCAACAAGCGCTTGCCTTAGGCGCAACTTGTGATGGTGAGCCGGGTCAACGCATACCCGATGTATTTTATGGTGCCTATTTTAGAGACCTCGACGGCAACAAAGTAGTATTTAACCACTTTGGTTAAAAGTGGAAACGAATAAGCTTTATTAAAGAGCCCCATGTTTACAGAGTATTCATAGTCCCAAGGATGACTTTTATCGAGTCGTCCTTTTTATTTTTGTTTTGATTGCTATTTTTTTTTTTTAGTAAGCGCTATGATATTAGAAAACAAAATTATATGAAGGGGAGGCAAGGTACATAAAATATGGCTAGGCTTTATTGTAAGCGCATTTATAGCAACCTGTTACAGCGTCTTTGTTACCGGCAATTTTGGTGGCTTTCAAGATGTAATGACAGCAGTTACAGACATGGCCCGAACCAGTGTCGATATAGCCTTAGGCTTAATAGGCTTATTAGCATTTTGGCTAGGTATATTTAAAGTTGCTGAAAATTCGGGGCTTATTGCCAAATTTTCAAAGGTTCTGGCGCCGTTACTATGCCGCATTATGCCCGATATTCCTCGCGACCATCCCGCACTAGGTAGTATCACCATGAATATGTCGGCTAATATTCTGGGCCTCGATAATGCGGCAACGCCTTTTGGTATTAAAGCGATGCAAGACATGCAAACTTTAGCGCCAATCAAAGATACCCTGACCAATTCGCAAATTCTATTCTTAGTCTTAAACACTTCTTCCGTGACTTTGTTTCCTATTGCGGTGTTTTTGTACCGCGCCGACCAGGGCGCAGCTCAGCCCACCGATGTATTTATTCCTATATTGCTTGCCACAAGTGCTTCAACCCTCGTCGGCTTAATCGTTACTTGTGCAGTGCAGCGCGTTAATCTTTTCAACAAGGTTGTTTTGCTCTATTTGGTTGGCGCATTTAGTTTACTCGCCGCCGTTATATTGTATTTTTCTAAATTGGCTGCTGACCAACTTGCCGACCAGTCGAGCTTAGTGGCTAATTTTGCGCTAATGACCTTTATTGTCGCCGTTTTGCTTATTGGCTTTAAAAAAGGACAAAATACTTATGAGCAATTTGTAGAGGGCGCTAAACAAGGTTTTGAAGTCGCGATATCTATCATTCCTTTTTTGTTGGCTATGTTAGTAGCAATTGCAATGCTACGCGCAAGTGGCGTTATGGAGCTTGTCGTCACACAAGTGGCTAATTTAGTCGCTTTATTAGGTTTTGATACTCGCTTTGTTGATGCCCTGCCCACGGCACTAATGAAACCTTTAAGCGGGTCTGGCGCTCGTGCATTAATGATAGAAACGATGCAGTTTCATGGCGCTGATTCATTTGTTGGACGTTTAGCGTCTGTGATGCAAGGGTCTACCGAAACAACCTTTTATGTATTGGCGGTTTATTTAGGGGCGGTTGGTATAAAACACAGTCGTTATGCAGTAGCTTGCTGTTTAACCGCAGACTTTGCCGGTATTTTTGCAGCAATTATGGTGTCGTACTGGTTCTTTGCTTAATCTCGTTTAATCTAGCAATTTAATTGTAGTTTGAAACTGAGTCGCTATTTTGCTCTTTGTAAAACGTCATAGTTTATATTGAACAAAAACTCGCAAAGGCGAATAGCGGGCAAGCCTACTAGCGTATTTGGGTCTTCCATTTCAATTTTTGAAAAGAGGCTAATGCCAAAGCCCTCTGATTTAAAACTTCCTGCACAGTCAAAAGGTTGTTCAGCGTCTATGTAGTATTCAATTTGAGCTAAGGATAAAGGCTTAAAATGCACTCTACACGTTTCCACCGCGATTTGATGTTGCAGTGTTTCTTCGGTATTTGCATAACGCACAGATATTCCCGTATAAAAAGTAATCGCTTTACCACTTGATTGCATGAGTTGTTGTATAGCGTTATCGCGAGTCAGAGGCTTACCCATAAGCGTATTATCGGCAGCTGCAGCCACCTGATCGCTCGCAATAATGATGCTGTTTTGATGCACAGGCGCAAGTTTTCCTGACTTTTGTTCACTGAGCCGTCGTGCAAGGGATACGGGCGCTTCATTTACCAGAGGACTCTCGTCGATACTGGGTGAGATTTGAGTGTAGGCTAACTGTAATTTATCCAGTATTTGCGCACGATACTTTGATGACGAAGCGAGAATAATAGGCGGGTAATGGAAGGCGTTTTGCATAGATTAAGATTCTCGCTTACCCATATAGGGATTTGTTACTACTAGGTGTTAATGCGACAAAAGATACAATAAATAGAAAAGCTTGCACATACAAATACCTATATATACTTAAAACACTTGTTTAAACTGTTAAAAGCTTTGACTCAGAGCACGTAAATCTATATCATGCGCGCGCTATGGCAAATGTGAAACTACCCAAACAGATAGACCCCGTAAAAAGTGCGCAAAAGCAGTCGACGTATGACGGCAGGTATTTAGCGCCCGAAATGGCGAGGTTTAGCTCGGCAGTAGCGAGTGTTAGCGAGTCAGTTTTCGTTAAAGTTGAGTTTGCAAAAGACGCGCAGAGTCTTACTTACTTTAAAGGTGATATGAACGTTGATGTAAAGCTCATTTGTCAAAGGTGTAATAAGCCCTTCAATCACTCGGTTTACGCTGAGTTTTGTTTCACGCCCGTGCAGGGGAATGAAGAGGAAGACTTATTACCAGACGCTTATGAACCGGTAGAGGTCAATGACCACGGAGAAGTCGATTTATTCCAAATTTTGGAAGACGAATTGATTTTGGCTTTACCCATTGTTGCGCTTCATGAAAAAGAAGATTGCACAGTGAAAGCCGAAGATTTACAATTTGGGCACATCGAACCGGAACCTGAGCGCGAAAACCCATTTGCGGTTTTAAAAGAGCTTAAGCGAGATTAGGAGTAACCTATGGCTGTACAAAAAAGC
>CAZXTD010000229.1:0-1265 GCA_964643575.1 uncultured Glaciecola sp.
ATATGAATGCCCTTTGGTGCAGCTTTCTGAACAACTTCCAAATGCTCATAAATACTACCAAAAGCGCTTACAGCCTCTGGTTCAGCAGCTTCAAACATTTCATCCATACTTTGATAGACTTTGTCCATCGAGAAACCATGCTGTTTAGCATAGCGCTGAGCCAATGCTTCGTTTGACTCAACAATGCCCACTATTTCAAAGTCACCGCGTTTTTCACTTTCAAAAATCCAATGCACGTGCGTGTGGGTGAGTCCGACAACACCCATCTTTAGCTTTTCGACTGCCGTCAACGAGCTTACATAAAATAGGACGAAAAGGAGCATAAAAGCTTGCGCGATTCTACGCGGTGTATCTGGAGTACCACTTATGTTCATATTCGCTTCACTCCGTCCAAGAATGGTTTATTGCATAATGTGATTTGCTTTATTTACATTATCATTAAAAGCAAGCAAATCGCCAGGTTGGCATTCTAATACTCGGCATATTTTTGCGAGCGTATTAAACCTAACGCCTTTTACCTTACCTGACTTCAATAAAGACAGGTTTTGCTCTGAAATACCAATAAGTTGGGCAAGCTCTTTTGATTTTATTTTTCTTTGAGCCATCACAACGTCAAGGTTGACTATTATTTCCATTGCCAATTACCTCTATACAAACTCGTTGTTTTCTTGTGCCAGTATACTTGCCTCAAGCAAAATTTTTGCAAGTAGCCAAAACACTAAACCTATTAGAAAGGTCGGAATGTCGGCGCTATTAAAGGAAACCGAGAGTACTTTTTCACCCGGCGGATGGTTTAACGACAGCATTACCGAAGTAACAGGGCGAACAATTGTATTAATAATAGGGGCAAGCATAAGAGCGAAAGCAAAACGTTTCACATTAAGCACATTAGTCAGTTCAAAAATTGCATTTTGTGAAAAAGCGCGAAACGTTTGTCGCAGATGCACGACGCCCCATATAACCACTAATGACGGCAGCAACGCAAACATTGCCGTGAGATATAACTGCCAGTCGTCTACTGTTTGCCACTGAATTGACTGCCCAAACCCTTCAACAGCAGCGTTTTTAAAGTTATCGATATCGACAAACATGTATAGCCACAATAGCGCGATACCTACAACAGGTAGCAATAATAACCAATAAAGAAGCGTGCTTAATTGTTTAATAGTCATAAATAAAACCTTGACAAAATCATGTAATAAATTATTTTATTCATGTTTTACATGAATAAATTGGTGTTTTGCATGTCACATCTTCCAGAAAAG
>CAZXTD010000229.1:1275-5558 GCA_964643575.1 uncultured Glaciecola sp.
TGAATATCAGAAGTTTTAAAGCAATAATTTTATTGGCCTTGCTATTCGCAGGCTTTAGTCATAACGCAAATGCGCTAGACGTGAAACAATTTGTGGATGTTTGTCAATCTGAGCAAGCAGGGCATCAGCAATTTTGCAATAGTTATTTAGGTGGTGCGCTCGACGCTATTTCGGTATTAAATGAAATAGCTAAAAAAGACGGCCAAGCCCCTATATATTGCAAACTCGAAACACAAATATTCGACGCAAAAAAAATCATTGAGTACGTGAGTAGTTTGAAGTCGAAATGGAATACCAAAAATGCGATATTACCAATTATAGATTACCTCTCTGCAATAGGTGGGTGTGAATCAAACGCGGATGAAAAATAGTGTTAGTGCGCACTTTTTATGCCATAGCTGTTGTGTGCTTTGTTGCTTCTTGCGCGTCTAATGTAAAGCTTGATACTACTAGTTTTGATGAGCCGCAAGCGCTAATTCAAAAGTGCCCAACTAGGTTGCCCAATGTGGGTGATGACTTGTGTGGTATTTATTCAGTCCCATTAAATTGGCATGCACCTAGCGCAGAAAAAATCGAGGTTTTCTTGCGTTCATTCCCTTTAAACGGAAATGCGCGTGGCCAGCTGTGGGTAATAGACGGAGGTCCGGGTGCAAGCGGAGCGACGTTTTCTGATCCTATGTTTGTCGAACTCATTCATGATATGGGCTGGGATCTTTATATTCACACTCATAGGGGGGTTGGATTGTCGACGCCAATTGAATGCACTATTAAGTATTTGCCATTAGACGATTGGTACGCCGACACATGCTCTTCCGAACTTTCGTCTAATTACGGCACTAATACTAACTGGTTCGGCGCGGTTGGTGCAGCCTACGACCTGCACCATTTGATTCAAGCAAATAACTCAAACAATATGCCTGTGGTAGTTATGGGCACGTCATACGGCACATTTGTAACACAAAGGTTTATACAATTATTCGAAAGTACGATCGATAGCGCTATTTTATTGAGTGGCACAGTGCTTAACCCTCAATTTGAAATAGTAGCCGATGAACAAGAACAAACATTTAAACGCATATTAGCGAAGTGCAATGATCAGATTAATTGTGCTGGTATGTTTGAGGAAACGGCTTACGAAGTCTTGACCCACTTTATTCATCAAGATGGTTGGAAAAATTGCGAGTTCACAAAGACCAATCAAAACTTAACGAGTTACATAATTACAAGTTTGGCAAGCAATGCAACGTTGATAGCCGATTTACCAATCACAATAAAGCGGCTTGTCGAATGCACAAAAACTGACATTGCACATCTCCAACAAACCTTAACTTCAATTCAGATGAGTCAGCAACGACAGCGCGAGCAACTCCATCAATTTAATCCTTTGATGCTACATCACCAAATATTAACAGAGCTTATGAGCAGAAACGCTATTGATAAGAGCAACGTGCTTCCAGAGCGCCCTTTGCTTATGTCACCTATTGAAACTTACATTAGTGTGCAATCAAAATGGTTAAACAATACATCACCTATTTTACTGCCAAATGGCATTGATACAGATTTGCCCGTGCTTGCATTGCATGGTGCGCTCGATATGCAAGCACCCTTGGTTTGGTTTGAAACACTTCAAACTCAGTTGGATAAACGTAATCAACATACTATTTTATTTTCAGAAGCGGGTCATGGCACACCTAATTATACAAAGCTCGAAGATGATCAAAACTGCACTTGGATGATAGTCAAAAACTTTTTGAATAATAAAAACCAACTCAACACTTCTTGCGTCGAAGCGCTTAAGCCTTTGATATTTAAACATGAGTAGTAAGCGAATATAGTCAATTATTCTATAGTTTTAATCTGCATTATTTTTGTATTTTTCGATTATTCAATACGCAATCTTCATGAATTTGAAATAAAGTGTAATAAAACAAACGTGATGTTCGTCATTAATATGAGTCGCAAATATGGAGAGAGTCATTGAACCGTCAACATCAAGTAAACATTGCTGAATTAGCAGAAAAATACGGACGACAGGTATTTCAAAGCGCTTATAGAATTTTGTCGGATATCCAGTTAGCAGAGGATGTCACGCAAGAAGTCTTTATTAAGCTCTTTAAGAAAACTCCGGAGTCGTTCGACACGGTCAAAAATTGGCCCGGGTACTTAAAGAATATGGCGGTATTCGCAGCAATTGACCAATTGCGACGCAACAAGCGATTGGCTGAAGAGCCTTTAGACTATTCTACTGAACATCCAAGCACCGCATCTAACCAAGCACTTAAAACTATGTTGAGCCAAAGAGACTTGCATCAGTTTAAAGTCGCGTTGGTAAACTTAACTGCGCAAGATGCACAAATATTTTGCCTTCGACACATAGAAGGATATGCCTATCAGGAAATTGCTGAACTATTGGATATTAGTAAAAATTTAGTGGGGGTCAGTTTGCACCGCTCACAACTAAAGCTTTCTAGTCAACTCGGCGAGTCACAATATTTAGGAGAAGATAATGAGTTCTAAATCTGAAAACGAACAACAAACGCCAACATGGCTAGAAACAGTTAAACAGCAGCATCCTACACAACAACAGGAGCAAGATATGCAAGCAAGATTAATGCAGACTATTGCAGAGCAAGAGGTATTGCACTCGCATAAAGCAACTACACATGATTCTGAAAGTAAAACAGGAATCTTCGCTTGGTTAAGTAGCATCAGTTTTTCACCTAAGGCCAAAATGAGTTTGGGCGCATCCTTTGCTTTTGCATTTGTTTTTGCTATTGGCTTAATAACTACCGGCGGTGTGGTGAGTCCTGCCTTTGCGTCGGTACAAGAAAAGTTAGCGCAAATTAGTACGATGTATTACACCGGCAAAATGAGCAGTGAAGGCCAAACCATCATGCAAATGGAAGTGCATTATCAAGCACCTAACTTGGTGCGCATAGTCACATCGCCGGTGGTTAACGGCCAAACTCAATCAGAAGTCATCAACATATTGGATACGCAAGCTGGCAAAGGCATGACATTAATGCCAATGGCGAATATGGCAATGCCAATAAATTTTCCTGCTAACCAGACCGGCAACAATGTTGAAGATGATCCGCTATCTTGGTTGAATAAAATCATGGCATACCAAGGAGAGGTTATTGAATTGCCCCCACAGTATGTGAATGGAATTTACGCCTACGGATATCAAATAGAAGATAACTTAATGCAAATAACCTTATGGGTAGATAGTGAGACTACCTTGCCAGTTAACATTCAAACCGTTATTTACAATCAAGAAGGCGCGAGTTCATTTGTTTTTGACGCTGATGTTGAATTTAATCAAACCCTCGACAATGGATTATTTGATATGGTGCCACCAAAGAGCTATCAAATAATGGGGAGTGAGGATTAACAGTTAATACATCCCAAAACGCCCCATAGTTTGGCGCGTTTTGGGGTTTAAATCTCTATAGTATTTAGGCCGCAGCTGCTACCTCAGTTGCTTCGGGCACTTCTACTAGCTTCCCAGTTTTACAATCATAGATATAACCATAAAGAGCAATGTATTCTTTCTAAGTCGTAAAAGCTTTAAACAAGAAATAATGTGAGCTTGGTTTTAGGTATTGGTGTCATGTTTTTTTACAATCAAAAAAAATAGATTGCTAATATATTGATATTATTGCTTATTTTTTACGGCTCATTTTTTGCTTTTATAACGAGTTGACGAGTTGGTAATTGATGTTTCGCTCATAAAAATATACTAAAGCGATATTATTTGTTACACAGCGCTACTTTTCGCTCAGTAAATATCAAAATGAAAGTAGAAAAACTCCCGCTCGAAAACTTGTTATTCAAGCATAAAGGAATTTGAAATTTAGTTGTATTTAAAAGGTATTATTATGTTTAAAAAAGCCAGTTTAGCCCTTGCCCTAGCAGCAGGTTTGTCTGCTTATGCAACGGCAGCACCCATAGAAGTTTCAGAGGTAGTTTTAACTGCTTCAACCACAGCAACAAATAGTGAAGGTACAGTAAGAAACAGTTTAGACCAATTAGATTCGCCCACGGATACACGTGTATTTGCGCAATCCAGTTTCTTTGGCAATGTTTTTTTTGAAGATGAACGCCCAGGTATTGAAGCACGTGCTTCTGCTAACACCAACGGAGAGTTTTCTACCGATGTGAGTGTTTTTACCTCAGGTAGTGCATCTGCCACCGTTACGCAAAGATACGCGGTTACTAACACCACCAATCAAGACCTCAATGTGTTTTTTGACTTTAGAATTGAAAGCGGTTCTTTAAGC
>CAZXTD010000230.1:0-5278 GCA_964643575.1 uncultured Glaciecola sp.
TTTGAATAACTGTTTACCCTGATATTCATGCAAATTCATGGTGATTTATCCGATTGTGTTGATTGGTGGGTGTTGTGTATCCGCCTTTAATAAACGAAACCCTCCACCCGATTAAAACAGCGCCGTATTTTAGCATATTCTCACATCGAAAATATGATTAATACGGCGTTTGAACTAATGATACCGTAAGCATCATTAAATTAGTGATTTTCAGACCAAAGTAGCAAAACTAGCGCTTGTTCTTTTTGGTAAAAAACAAGCACTTTGCTAACTTAAACGTCTAAAATCAAACGAGCTGGATCTTCTAGCATCTCTTTTACAGTCACCAAAAAGCCGACCGACTCTTTACCATCAACAATACGATGATCGTAAGACAATGCTAAATACATCATAGGCAGTATTTCGACTTTACCATTAACGGCCATTGGTCTGTCTTGGATTTTATGCATACCTAAAATCGCGCTTTGCGGCGGATTAATAATAGGCGTAGACATAAGTGAACCAAATACGCCACCGTTGGTGATGGTGAAGTTACCACCTTGCAGGTCAGACATCGCAAGTTTGCCGTCGCGCCCTTTAATAGCAAGTTCTTTAATGCCTTTTTCAACGCCAGCCATGCCAAGCATGTCGGTGTCTTTCAAGATAGGAGTTACTAAGCCGCGAGGTGTTGATACAGCAATAGAGATATCAAAATAATTATGATACACAATATCATCGCCATCAATCGACGCGTTAACTTCTGGGTAACGCTTAAGTGCTTCGGTCACCGCTTTTACGTAAAACGACATAAAGCCTAGGCGGA
This sequence comes from uncultured Glaciecola sp., assembly GCA_964643575.1. Lineage (GTDB taxonomy): Bacteria > Pseudomonadota > Gammaproteobacteria > Enterobacterales > Alteromonadaceae > Glaciecola. The sequence continues at coordinate 803 of CAZXTD010000230.1, forward strand.
TACCGTGACGCTTTTCAAAGCTTTCTTGATATTGCTTTCGCATATCCATAATTGGCTTCATGTTAACTTCGTTAAACGTAGTAAGCATTGCCGTTGAGTTTTTCGCTTCTAACAAGCGGTTTGCAATCGTTTTGCGCAAACGCGTCATAGGTACGCGTTTTTCTGTGCGGCTTCCAGAGGCAATGCTAGGGGCATCGTCTTGTTTAGCTGCCGGTGCGGCTTTAGGTGCAGAGCCACCTGATTTAAGATGTTTTTCAACGTCTTCTTTAGTAATACGACCACCTTTGCCAGTACCTTTGACTGAACTAGGGTCAATGTCTTTTTCTGCTAACAAGCGTCGCACTGATGGACTAAGTGCATCTGAGTCACCGTCAGCATCAGCGCTGCTATCATCAGAGCCATTGCTTGAACTTTGCGCTGCTTTAGCTGCAGGTGCTGCACTTGCGCCTGACGTAAACTTAGCAATGACTTCTTCAGCAGTCACTGTTGCGCCTTCTTCTGCGATAATTTCGCTTAATGATCCATCTGCTGGCGCAACAACTTCAAGAACTACTTTATCAGTTTCAATATCAACTAAGTTTTGGTCGCGACTGACTGATTCACCCACTTGTACATGCCAAGTGGCAATGGTCGCGTCGGCAACAGATTCTGGTAAAACAGGAACAGAAATATCTTGTTCTTCACCACCTGAGCTTGCACTAGCATCAGCACTTGAGCTCTCTTCTGCTTTTTCGCTAGATGACGCTGCAGTATTGCCTGTATTGGCAACGCCTGCTTCTTCAACTTTACCAATCACTTGTTCACCCAACACGGTGTCACCCTCGTTAGAAATGACCTCGCTCAAAACACCGTCTGCCGGCGCTACAACTTCGAGTACCACTTTATCGGTTTCGATATCAACGAGGTTTTGGTCGCGCGTTACAGAATCGCCAGCTTTTACATGCCATGTTGCTACAGTAGCATCGGCAACTGATTCGGGTAAGACGGGAACTTTTATCTCATGAGCCATCTTGGTTCCTTATTTAATTGTGAGTGCATCTTCAACCAATGCTTTTTGTTGTGAAGTATGAACTGCAGCATAACCTACTGCAGGCGAAGCAGAAGCTTGACGCCCTGCATAAGTTAACTTAGATCCTTCTGGAACTGAGTTCCAAAAATGATGCTGGCTGCAATACCATGCGCCTTGGTTTTGTGGCTCTTCTTGACACCACACCCAATCTTTAACGTGTTTGTACTGCTCGAATACTTTTTCTATTTCTGCTTGTGGAAATGGATATAACTGCTCTATTCTCACAATCGCAATATTGTTTAGTTCGTTTTTACGACGCTGCTCTAACAGGTCGTAATACACTTTGCCTGAGCACATTACCACGCGTTCAACCTTGCTTACATCAAGCTCGTCTATTTCATCAATAACGCTATGAAAAACACCTGAGGCCAATTCTTCAAGGCTAGAGACAGCTTGTGGGTGTCTCAATAAAGACTTAGGCGACATAACAATAAGCGGACGACGCATCGGGCGAACCGATTGACGACGCAGCATGTTATAAACCTGAGCTGGAGTGGTTGGAACACACACTTGCCAGTTGTGGTCCGCACACATCTGTAAGAAGCGTTCTAAACGTGCCGAGCTATGCTCAGGACCTTGCCCTTCGTAGCCGTGTGGTAGTAGAACAGTTAGGCCGCATAAACGCCCCCATTTTGCTTCACCCGAACTTAAAAATTGGTCAAATACCACTTGCGCTCCGTTTGCGAAATCACCAAACTGAGCTTCCCATATAGTCAAAGTAGCAGGTTCTGCAGTTGCATAACCATACTCAAACGCCATTACAGCTTCTTCTGATAAAACCGAGTCGTATATCTCAATAGACCCTTGTTTGGGATGCAAATGCTGAAGCGGCATATAATCGGTGCCATCAGTTTGATTATGCAATACCGCATGGCGATGGAAGAAAGTACCACGGCCAGAATCTTGACCTGTAATTCTAATTTGAGTGCCATCATATAAAATACTGGCGTAGGCTAAATTTTCTGCCATTCCCCAATCCAGCATTTTCTCGCCATTTACCATGGCAACTCTATCGTTGTAGAGCTTATTGACTCGCGACTGCAATTTATGTTCTTCGGGGAAACTAGTGATTGACTTGCCCAGCTCAACCAAATGTTCTTTGGACACACTGCCATCATACTCAACATCCCAGTCGTGACCCAAATAAGGGCTCCAATCAACAGAATGCTCGGTCATTGGGCGCCACTCTTCTACTACGCATGCACCATGGTCGAGTGCATTGCGGTATTCAGACATCAGTTTTTCTACTTCGTGCTTTTCAATTACGCCTTCGGCCATTAATTGGTCGGCGTATACTTGGCGAGGCACGGGGTGCTTTTTGATTTTTTGATACATTAAGGGCTGAGTTGCGTTCGGCTCATCGGCTTCGTTGTGTCCGTGACGTCGGTAACAAACTAAATCGATTACTACATCACGCTTAAATTTATTGCGGTACTCCAAAGCAAGCTTAGTCACAAAAGCAACGGCTTCTGGGTCATCAGCGTTAACATGGAATATAGGCGCCTGAACCATTTTTGCAATATCGGTACAATATTGGGTAGACCGCGTGTCTTCTGTTTTAGACGTGGTAAAACCGACTTGGTTGTTTATAACGATACGAACCGTACCGCCCACTGCGAAGCCACGTGTTTGTGACATATTGAATGTTTCTTGCACCACACCTTGACCGGCAATCGCCGAGTCACCATGAATGGTAATAGGCAATACTGCTGAACCATCTTGACAGTTGCGACGTGATAAACGTGCTCGAACTGACCCCATAACAACAGGGTTTACAATTTCTAAGTGAGATGGGTTAAATGCAAGCGCCAAATGAACATTGCCGCCTGGTGTGGCAAAATCAGACGAAAAACCCGCATGATATTTCACATCACCTGCACCTAATGAGTCGTCGTGCTTACCGGCAAATTCATCAAACAATACTGATGGGTTTTTACCAAGAACGTTAACTAACACATTTAAACGACCCCGGTGAGCCATGCCGAGCACAACTTCTTTTGCGCCAGCTGTTCCGGCTTCAGAAATAAGTCCTTTGAGCATTGGAATTAAAGCATCACCACCTTCGAGACTAAATCGCTTCGCCCCTGTGAATTTTGAACCAAGGTATTTTTCCATGCCGTCGGCAGCAACAAGACCTTTTAGGATTTTGATTTTTTCTTCACGATTGTATTGCGGCGCACCACCTACCGACTCAATACGCTGTTGTATCCAGCGTTTTTGTTCAGTATCGGTAATATGCATATATTCAGAACCGATTGAACCACAATACGTTTTGTTCAGTGATTTAAACAAATCACCCAATGGCATTCTGTCAGGGCCAAGAGCATATGAGCCCACACTGTAAATCGTGTCAAAGTCAGTTTGGGATAGATTATGATGAGATAATTCTAAATCTCTAACGCGTTCTTGTTTCCATAAACCCAGAGGGTCTAGGTTAGCGTGTTGATGACCTCGAAAGCGAAAAGCATTGATAAGTTGCAGTACTTTGACTTGCTTTTCATCGCCACCAGACTCAGCTGTAGCGGCCACTCCCGCGGAACCGACCCTGGCGACAGGCCCAAGAGCGGCCATTTTTTTGTAATCTTCGCGGATTGATGTGTGATTGGATTCGACCTCTACGCCTTCTACTTTGGGTAGTTCGTCAAAAATGCTTTTCCAATTTTCAGGTACTTCTAAAGGATTTTCGAGATATGCTTCGTATAACTCTTCAACATATGCTGCATTTGCACCAGCCATGTGCGAAGAGTCCCACCATGCTTTCATCACGCTATTTTGCATCGTTTAGCCTTGATTAGTGTTAGTAACGGTATTGTATTCTATATATTTTTTAATTTAAATCTTATATAACCAATGTCTTATGTTTTTTTTCAAGCTTTGAATAAAAAAAAAGCTATCCATTACTGGATAGCCATTTTTAAACTGCACTTAAAAGCAAATGAAACGAGTCAATTAAACTGCTCTTTGAAGTAACATTGACTTGATTTGACCAATTGCTTTGGTCGGGTTTAACCCTTTCGGACAAACGCTTACACAGTTCATTATACCGTGACATCTAAACACACTGAATGCGTCATCTAGTTCACCTAAACGCTCATCGGTAGCAGTATCTCTGCTGTCTATCAAAAAGCGATAGGCATGCAATAGACCAGCTGGGCCAATAAATTTGTCAGGGTTCCACCAGAAAGACGGGCAAGATGTTGAACAAGAGGCACAGAGAATACACTCATAATACCCATCGAGCTTATCGCGGTCTTCAACGGTCTGCGTAATCTCTTCGGTTGGCAATGGCGTACTCGTGTGAAGCCACGGCTCGATAGAAGCATATTGTTTATAGAAATTCGAAAGATCAGGCACGAGATCGCGCACAACAGGCAAATGCGGCAATGGTGAAATCGTAATCGTCCCGC
>CAZXTD010000230.1:5288-5500 GCA_964643575.1 uncultured Glaciecola sp.
AAAACGATGGGCAAGATGTTGAGCAGCATGCGCACAAAATACATTCGTATAAACCATCTAGTTTTGCTCTGTCTTCAGGGCTCTGCAAATGCTCACGGGCTGGCGGTTGTTTATCGTCATTTATCAAGAAAGGTTTAATTTTCTCATATTGCGTATAAAACTGAGTCATGTCTACCACGAGGTCACGCACAACTGGTAACCCTGGTAATGGA
>CAZXTD010000231.1:0-2410 GCA_964643575.1 uncultured Glaciecola sp.
GTAATTACTGCGCCAGTCACTTCTTCGCCTAAATAGTCTTCGGCGGTCTTTTTCATTTTTTTCAAGACTTCGGCAGAAATTTGTGGCGGAGCCATCTTCTTGCCGTTAGCTTCAACCCATGCATCGCCATTATCTGCTTTCACAATAGAAAAAGGCATAATGTCGATATCGCGTTGTACTTCTTTGTCTTCGAATCTGCGACCAATTAAACGTTTAATCGCAAATAATGTATTTTTAGGGTTGGTAACAGCTTGGCGCTTAGCCGGTTGGCCCACTAATGTTTCGCCATCTTCTGTGTAAGCAATAATTGAAGGCGTGGTGCGGTCGCCCTCTGCGTTTTCAATTACTTTTGCACTTTTACCATCTAGCACTGCTAAACATGAGTTAGTGGTACCAAGGTCTATACCGATAATTTTACCCATTTTAAAATCTCCAAAATTCTTGCTGATGAGCTATCTATTATGCTCATTGCCCTACTTAATTGATGTTTAAATAAGTGGGGCTAGTAACCCTATTTTCAATAGGTGATTAAAAAAATATTTATATAAACATGTTTGCTTATACACAAGATACGTTGACGCCTTTATGCTTGAGTATCTACGCTGTTGCTGCCGCCGCGCGATACCATTACCATGGCTGGTCGCAATAAACGGCCATTAATCAAATAACCTTTTTGCATTACCGCCAACACCGTGTTTGGCGCAACTTCGTCGCTTTCCTGCATCGACATTGCTTGGTGATGCTCAGGATTAAAAGCTTCTCCTTGCGGGTCCACTACTTCCAAACCAAATTTTTCAAAGGTACTCATAAACGACTTTTGGGTCAGCTCGATGCCTTCTAAAAGTGGCTTAATAACTTCATTTTCAGTGTCTGCTGCCATGGTCGCGCGCTCGAGATTATCGGCAACGCTCAGCAGTTCACCAGCAAACTTTTCTAGGGCAAACTTACGGGCTTTATCAACCTCTTGCTCAGCTCTGCGACGAGCGTTTTCGCCTTCCGCTTTAGCACGTAACACTGATTCTTTCTGACCTTCAATAGTAGCTTCAGCTGCTGTGAGTTTTGCTTCTAATTCATCAGCGTATGCCTTCCAATCGATATCGCTCTGGGCTTGCGCTTCTAGGTTTTCTTCAACTAATTCAGCTTCAACAGCTTTTGCATCGTTGGCCTGGTCTGCTTGATTCTCTTCAGAGACTATAGAGTCATCCTTAGGTGTATTGTCTTGATTCATGATTGCCCCGCTGGTGTTTACACTAACCATTTTTGCTACTGTGGTACGCAAAAATGGTGATTTATCAATATGGTTTATCTATGTTGACGGCTATAATGGGGTCAGTTGTCTGGGCTTCAAGGTAAAAATTACGCTTTTTACTGACTTTTTTTACACCAAAGCTCAAGGCCAAAGAAAATGCCTTATTTGCATATTAGTTGTGATTAACTTGTGCCTTAGTCAAACCTTTTAAGGCTTAATTTAAAAAGTGGAATAATCGGCTCACCTATGTTTTCAATTTGGACTCTTGTTACCGTTACCGTCATTTATATGCTGCTGTTGTTTGTATTGGCAAGTGTCGGCAACCGTGCAAAACGCTTACCAAAATCTGTATATTCTTTAGCTTTAGGTATCCATTGCACTTCATGGGCATTTTTTGGCACTACCACTCAAGCAGCGCAATTTGGTTGGCCTTTAGTGCCTACCTACTTGGGTGTTATTTTGGTAATGCTGTTTGGGTTTAAGCTGTTTTTGCGCGTTAATGCAATTTGTAAACAGTATAAGGTTAGCTCTATTGCGGAATTTATTAGCATTCGTTACGAGCATTCAAACTTAATTGCTTCAATTGTTACATTTATTTGCGTAATTGGCGTTATCCCCTACATTGCGCTTCAGCTGGACGCAATTAAACTCGCGTTAAGCCTTTTGCTAAGTGACACAAACACCTTGGCAAGCTCTTCTAGTCTTAGCTTATATATCACTTTAGGGATGGCGGCATTTGCAATTTGGTTTGGCGCTCGCAAAATGAACCTCACCGACCGCAACGCAGGTTTAATGTTAACCATTGCTGCGCAGAGCCTAGTCAAACTAATCGCCATGCTAATGGTAGGTTTGTTTGTTGTCTACAGCGTATTTGACGGGTTCGTTGACCTCTTTGAACAAAGCATAGCCTTACCAGAAACTCGAGAGCTGATTGATAGTCCATTCGCTTTCTGGATCTATTTAAGCCACGCCTTGCTTGGGATTTGTTCGATGTTTTGCTTACCACGTCAATTTCATGTCAACTTTGTTGAAAACCGCAATGATGAAGAAATTCACCAAGCACGTTGGTTATTCCCGAGCTATCTGATTGGTATGTCATTGTTTGTTTTGCCGATTGCCTTAGCTGGTATGATAATTTTTAGTCCAAACAATGCCATTGAC
>CAZXTD010000231.1:2420-5484 GCA_964643575.1 uncultured Glaciecola sp.
TCGTCGTCGCTTGCTTATACAACCGATAGCTTTGTATTGGCAATTCCTATTGTCAGCAATATGCCATTTATCGCAATCATTGCTTTTATTGGTGGACTTGCCGCATCAACAAGTATGGTGATTGTGGCCACACTCGCGCTCGGTAATATGGTTGCCAATAGTCTTATAACGCCTTTATTTTTAGTTTTTAACACAAAGAAACTGCGTACTGTCAGCAATGTTGAATTTACTCAGGACAACAATGAAACAACCAGTATTGAAAAGCCTGGCAAGCCCTCTGACAACAAAGTAGCGCTTCGGCTATCGAGTCAGGCAATTTTACGCACTCGACAACTCACTATTTTGTTTATGTTGCTAATTGCTTACGCATACCACATTAATATCAGCCAACAGATGCCTTTGGTGCAAACGGGCACTATTGCGTTGTCCTTATTATCACAAACTTTTCCGGCCATCGTTTTAGGGATATTTTGGCACCGAGCGTCTAGGCTTGGTGCGACTTTTGGCATCGTGCTCGGTATTGCGACGGTTATTTTTGGTATGTTAATCCCCTCAATTAATCAAAGCATTACCAGCGAAGCGCTTGCCTATGTCTTGTTTATATCGTTTGCTATCAATACAAGCAGCATTGTTGTTGTTTCTTTATTTACACCTTTAAATACTGCTAAGTTGCCGTCAAATGACAACCCATACGCCTCAAGTGCTCTGCAGGCAAATAGCCTAGTCACTTTGTCGGGTGTGCGTTTAGGTGAATTGGTACAATTAATTGATAGAGTTTTACCAATTGATGCGGCTACTAGTTTTCGGCAACAAGTCTTGTTTGTGAGCAGCGATGCTTCTACTCAATCTACAGTGACAACAAATGGTCAAAACCAAGCAGAAACTTTAACCGAACATCTTCTTAGTGAAACAGATGTGGCGCCTGCCAATGTCGTGACGCGTGCCGAAAAATTACTCGCTGCACATATGGGCAGCGCCAGCACTAGAATTTTACTCAAAACCATTTCAAACCAGAGCTTGGATGCAGGCAACGACTTAAGTGAACTGGCCGCTCAAGCAGGCAAGAATTTTCAGTTTAACCATAAAGTATTGCAAGCATCAATTACCCACCTTCCCCTTGGTATCAGTGTTATTGATGCGGATTTTAACTTAGTGGCTTGGAATGCTATCTACGAAGCGCTTTTTGACTACCCCAAAGATTACTTACAAGTAGGTAAACCGATAATAGAAATATTGCAGTATAACGCTCAACGTGGCTTGCTTGGTACGCAAAATAGTCAGTCTGAAATTCAAAAGCGCATGCAAAATATGCTGACAGGTAAGTCATATAAGGCAGTTAGACCTCAATTACACAATAAAGTCGTTGAAATTTCGGGCAACCCTTTGCCTGCTGGCGGTTATATTAGCTGCTACTCAGACATTACCGAATACATCAATATTCAAAACCAACTCGAAACAGCCAAGCTTGACTTAGAACAACGGGTTGAGAGGCGCACCCATCAGTTAGAAGTCGCTAAGGTTGAGGCAGAACAGGCCAACATTGGCAAAACCAAATTTTTAGCCGCAACCAGTCACGACCTCATGCAACCTTTAAATGCTGCTAGTTTATTTGCGTCAATGCTACATGAAAAGCTGCAAGGCAAAGGTGAGTTTGAGCTTGCCGACAATTTGGTGAATAGCTTAGATAATGCTGAGTCCTTGTTAAACATGCTAATAGACATTACTAAGCTCGAAAATAAGCGCATTAAGCCTAATTTACAGAGCTTTAAGCTTGATGATTTATTGTCCCAACTCGTCTCTGAATTTAGTCTTTTGGCGCAGGAAAAATCCATTAAACTGGTGTATGTCAAAACAAATATTTGGGTCAATACCGACAGGCGTTTACTGTCACGAGTCATTCAAAATTTATTATCTAACGCCATCCGCTATACCCACAAAGGTAAAATACTCATAGGCGTGCGCCGAAAGCAACCATTTAACAACACTAAGTTGTGTAAATGTGACTTGCTGGTAGCTGATACGGGTGATGGTATTGCCGACGAAAATCAGTCTCAAATATTTAATGAATTTAAACGACTCGACCCGCAAGATAGCCACCAGGGATTGGGACTTGGACTCACCATTGTTGATAAAATTAGTGAGCTGCTCGATTATAAGATTCGATTGCAATCAGCACTTGATAAGGGCTCCGTGTTTACTATTGAATTAAATCGCACCGCCGAGCTTACCCAAAATAAGCCTTCTGCTTTAATGCTTAAGAAAAGTGAAGATTATCAATTTTTGCGAAATAAGCATGTGCTAGTTTTAGAAAACGATGAAGCAGTTTTAAGTGCGCTTGTTACCTTGCTCGAAAGCTGGGGTGCTAAAGTAATAACTGCACACAATCAGAGCTCTGCTGATGACTTATTAAAAAACGAAGCAAATGCCGCGCACATGCTTTCACTTGCACTGATTATTGCCGACTACCACCTTGATAACGGTGATACAGGGGTGACAGTTGCGCTTACTATTCAAAACAAGCTCGAGGTAAAAACGAAAACCATTCTTAGTAGTGCCGACCGCAGCGAAGGCATACAGGCGCTGGCGTATGAGCATGAGATGCAGTATTTGCCAAAACCAATTAAGCAAGCTGCGTTAAAACGATTGATACAGCGGATTTTGTAAAGGCCTGTGATACAATACGCGAAATTTAAAAGAGAAACTTATGTCTGCGTCCAAACCTATCATCGTCAACCCGAAAAGCGAGTCGGCGCAAACCGCAAATCGCTTGGGAAAAAAAATCGCGCAAGTGAAAACTGCAGCACGAGCTAAAAAGCCCATAGAACGCATGAAAGCCGAACGCGGCTTATTCTCTTTTCCAAAATATTGGGCAGAATGTTACGGGCACGCCCCCTTCTTGCCAATGTCGCGAGCAGAAATGGACCAATTGGGCTGGGATAGCTGCGATATTATTATTGTCACTGGCGATGCGTATGTAGACCACCCTAGTTTTGGCATGGCGGTTATTGGCCGCACCCTAGAAGCTCAAGGCTTTAGAGTAGGCATTATTTCGCAAACCAATTGG
>CAZXTD010000232.1:0-5476 GCA_964643575.1 uncultured Glaciecola sp.
CCCGGGCCAAGAGATGTATCCGATTATAGTGGGTGATGGTAGCCTATATTTTACGGCGCAACGCGATGACAGCCTAGGAGGGAGAGACAGCTATAAAAGCCAGTTTAAAAATGGAAAGTTTGAAATACCGATTAACTTAGGGAGCGCTATTAATAGCGCAAATAACGAGGGTGATATTTTTGTTAATCAAAACGAAAACATGATTATTCATGTTTCCTTTGATAGAGAAGACTCGTTTGGGGCCGGCGACTTATACATCAGTTTTAAAGACAAACAGGGTAAATGGTCAAAAAGCGTTAATATGGGGTCAACATTTAACTCTCCCGAAACTGACTATTGTCCAATGATGAGCCACGATGGTAAATACTTCTTTTTTAGTAGAGGCGGCAAAGTTATGTGGGTAAGCAGCGAGTCGCTTCTACTATTCAAGAAAGATATTTAGCTTTGTTATAAAATCAAACATTCCATTATGCATGGTTTGAAATTGTTCGTTGCTACAGCCTAGGTGCCTGCCGCCCTCAAGTGTCACAAGTTTATTGACAACGCCTGCTTCATCCAACTTCTGACGTAAAACTCTTGACTGTGAATACGGCACAACTTTATCTATAGGGTGCTTTTTCGAAACATTACAAATCTATAGTTTATGTTTTCCAAACTCAAGTCTACAAAGTGACAAGATTGGTCTTTTTTTGCAAGCAACGCATGTAAAGCTAGTCAATGAAGACCGCATGTGTTGGCAACGCAAAAGAATGGAACATACATACGCCATCGACCAGAAACAACGCTACTCTATCAATTAGTTGAACGTTACTATCCAAATTTTATCGGCCAATCAATTTTGGGAAGCAGGTGAATGTCTATTAACTCTTACTTGGAACGTTATCGGTGATTATATGGCGTCAACAAACGTACCTCAAAAAATGCTAAATTTATATCCTGACACCTCACCTAGAGCCGATTTCGCATTAAACAGCTTCCTACATCAGTAAGGCATATAACAATACGCTTTTAAACTTCGGTTTAGTATAGATTGTTTTCTAAGGCCGATTTTTCAGGCATTTGAGCTTCAGCTCAAACCATTAAAAGCGTTTTTAGTGCAAGAGTGCAGGACTAACGAGCTTCAAGTTCGACTAGCTCGCGACGGCCCCCAATAAATTGAGTAGCTAGCATCTGCTCACCTTTAAGACTACTAACATAAATAACGTCTTTGTTAGTTTTTGTGAGTACTGTAAAAGCGCCATTTTGTAAATCGTATTGCCACAATTGATGTTGCCCATCAATGCCATAAATTTGCTCGTTGGCGAGTAGTGCACGTTTACCATATAACTTTGTGTCAATAGCTGAAAGAGCGGTTTTTTCGCCATTGGATATCAGATAAAAGCGCTTTTGATTATCGCTATAAACAATATGTTTCTCTTTGGTGTAAGCAGCCCACATAACATCCTCTAAACCAGTATTAGTTGTTTCGCCAGATTCCAAATCGATGCTGAACAACTGGTCATTACCGCTTTGATTCGCGATGGCTAATAGTTTAGTTGGATGAGTCCAAGGGACTAAATAGTTAATCGCCATAGGTGTATTTATAATTTGATAGCTTCCATCTAACTCGGCACTTGCCAGCTGATTGTTATGGTTTACTACTAGCTGTTGTCCATCTGGTGACCAACTGTACAATAAGCCATCCATACCACCTTCAAACTGAGTAAGTTGATAAGTACGCTCGCCATCAATAAGCCATAGTTGGCTCTGCCCCGAACGGTAAGAAGAAAATGCAATAAGTTCACCTTGTGGTTGAAATTGCGCGTTAATATCTGTTTCTGTTGAACGCGCAATAACATCAATAGCGGCATTGTCTTGTGAAGAGTTAAGCAAACCGATATCAAAATCTTTAGTACCCTGAGTCGCGGCTATTTTAGTTTGGTCCGGATGATAAATTGGGTCCGATAAACCACTGATGTTATCACTCTGAATCAAGCTTAATTCACCGGTAAGACTCAGGCTATGTATCTGCCCGTTTGGGCTTGCTAAGAATGATTCGCCATCTGGCGAAAAACTGATGGGCAAATAACCATAAACAGAGTGATGCGGCAGACGTTTAATAGATGCCGCAGATTGAATTTCACCATCAACCTTAAACGTTCTAAGTACGTGCTGATTATTATCATCAAGCGTCACACTAGCCAATAGATTTTTGACGCGAGAGTAGACTAAAGAATAAATCTTGCCAGAATGTTCAAGCGGTACCTTTGAAATGATTCCTGTTCTCGCGTCATGTATCACTACATCAGGTCCGGCAATCTCTGGGGAGGGATATTGCAATAAAGCGATGCGACCATCATTTAACCATCTTGGGTGAGATGTTTGAATTTGGTCACAATCAAATCGTATAGTGCTGTCTGTTTCGCCGTTCCATGCGCGAGCAAAGTCTAGGGTTTGTAATTGCCAACACCGCTGCATTAGATTAACTTCGGCCTCACAATCAGATTGCAATACAAATGCTAATTGTGAACCGTCTGCAGACCAACTCAAACTGCTGTAGTGGCCGGGCTCGTGACTTAAACGCACCTCTTGTTTATTGTTCAAATCTTTGGCCCATAAATGGCTGACGCATTGCCCCTCATAGCGATTGAACACTAAATACTTACCATCTGGCGAATATGAAGCATTGTATTCTTGTGAGTCGCTAGCGGTTATGGGCGTCAGTTGATTGTATAATGGTGGAGGTTGGCGAAGAAACGTAAATAATGCAACTGACACAACTAATATGGCAATCACGTAAAGCCCATAACGATAGTTTACAGCAGGTTTAGAGGTTGCTTGAATTACCGTTGCAAGAAGCGGTGTTTCATTATTTGTAACCTTGCCACCCTCCCAGCGGACATTAGCTTCTAAACTGTAACCTTGTTTAGCATGAGTTTTAATAAAGGCTTGCTGTTTGCTGTCATCGCCAAATGCTTTTCGCAATTGGGCAATTGCTCGTTGCAGTGTATTTGGCCCAACAACGCTTTTTTCCCAAACTAAATCCATCAGTTCATCATGACTAACTACTTCGCCGGCTTGTGCGGCCAATACCTCAAGTACCTTTAATGCTTTGGGTGGTAATTGAATTGTTTGTTTCTGATGCTGGATTTGATTGCGGGTAACATCAATAAAATAGTTGTTTACCCAAAATTGCTGAGCCATAGATGTGCCGGATCTTCCTTTAAAACCAGTTTTGAGCTTACCCTAAACGCAGTGCCTAAATAAAGCTGATTACATATAAATCAGGAAAACGTCAGCTTTTTTTCATGTCAATTGCTCGTTTGTGTTTTTCAATAGTAGCCGAAATTACCAATCTGTCGTGGTTAATAAATCTATCAGACAAAATTAGGGCAAGATTAAGGGGAACGCAATGAAAACATTTATTACTTGGCGACGTGTACTTTTGACAACGGCAGGAATAGCCGGTGTTGTTGGTGCTTACCTTGTATACGCGTTAGCCGGTTTAGGCGCGCAAGATGTGGTTTATTCTGCGCCGCCTGAATTTGTGGCGAGCTATGCAAAGCAATTCGCGAATACCTCAACAAGCAACAAGGCGGAGCTTGAGCACGGCGCAACTGTTCAAATGACAAAGGATTACGCACAAGAAACAGCAATAGTACACGACGTATTCTTTGAGCAAGGTTCGGCTGAACAGTTAGTTCAGCTATTTAGCCATCCAGAGCAAGTCCAGCGTGTTAAAATCGCATTGGCCTTTTCCACATTCAACGTCAAATATACTCACGATGAAGCAAGCGGCTTTGCAGATAAACGCACACAATTTTACTCAGATTACGTTGCGGATATCGACAACATTCGCAATGCCCATTTTGAAGCGCTAATCGCTTCAGCTGCTGAACAAACCAACAATTACATTCCCTACACCATTGCTTGGATGCCAGAACAAGGGCAAAAGACAGTAGAGATGCTTGCGTGGTCGGCACAACATCATTCGGATTGGTGGGTAAGGCGGTTTTCGGTATTTTTTGTGGTGCAATTTGGAGGTAACAAAGAGCTGTCTGCAGAGATACTGAGCAGCCAAACCCACGACCCTGACTACCGTGTGCGTAAAGAGGTATTGGACCAACGGATCAGACTGGTCATGGGGAGCTAACATGACAACTTAAATAAAGTTGCTACTGGTATTTATTTTACAGTGCTTAAACCATTTGATTGGCATTACAATACCGCTCAGGATAACGTTGTTTACAAAGCCAAACATGAGGGCGCTTATGAAGATAAAGAATTAACCTTATATGAAATGAGAGTGATAACCATTAAGGCACAAGGGTTTACTAAAAATATGACCAGAAAAGATGTGGTTCGTTCATTGAACATGGCCGCATCTTCTATTCAGGCAACGCTTAAAGCGCTCATTGACAAAGACTTCATACTTGAAAATGAAGATGGTTTTTATGTTATTGATCCTGGATTAGCAACATTTGCTATCAGACAGGTAGGTTAATGCCCAAAAATTGCTTCAAATATCGATGCTCTCTGATATCTCTAGTGCGTCATCTACTTCAATGCCCAGATATCGAACCGTACTCTCTAATTTGGAATGACCGAGGAGCAATTGACTAGCTCTTATGTTTTTAGTCTTTTTGTAAATCAAAGAAGGTTTGGTTCGCCGCATTGTATGAGTGCCATAGTGCGTCCCTTTTAATCCGATTGAATTTATCCACCCATCTACAATTCGGGTATATTGTCTTTTAGAAAGATGCGGTGAATCCTTGATACGAGACTTGAAAAGATAGTCGGAATTATCAAACACATCTTTTTGAATCAATGCCTTTATTGCTGCTCGGGTCTGCTCAGTAATTTCAAATTGAACAGGCCTGCCAGTTTTCTGCTGAATTATCTTGGCTCGCGACTGAATATTCATTCCTAGCGCAATATCTCTGACTCGCAGTGACACTTAATCGCAACCCCTGAGTTTACTATCTAGGCCAAGGCTAAATAATGCTAGGTCTCTTACATTTCCTGAAATTTCTAATCCAATTCGAATTGCCCATATTTGCTTTTGTTTCAATGCTAACTTTTGACCAACGAGCTTTCCCTTATTCCAAGGTTCTTTTTTTCTGATAATCGGCAATTGGGTACATAAGTATTCTCCAGAGTTCAGATAAACGGCAAACTTTAAGAATATGATTGCAATACAAATGCAATATATAATACTATTAAATACTACTAATGAGGCTTTTAGGTGAATTATGAGCATGATTAAAAAAAGTATCACTGTGACTGATAAACAAAATGAGTGGATGCAAAGTCAGTTAAGAAGCGGCGAATACGCTAGTGACAGCGAATTACTGAGAGACTTAATACGCAAAGAGCAACGTCGAAACGAAGACATTAATGTCATCAGAGAGGCGCTAATTATAGGTGAACAAAGTGGCTATTCCACGAAATCCGCTGAACAAATTTTGCAAGAGTTTAGAGAAAAACGCCGCATAAA
>CAZXTD010000233.1:0-5471 GCA_964643575.1 uncultured Glaciecola sp.
GCAGATACCTTGCGCCAACGTGCCGATATTATTGCGCGCATTCGGCGTTTCTTTGCCGAGCGAAACGTCTTGGAAGTAGAAACGCCTTGTTTATCACAATATTCTGTTACCGACCCACACTTGCATGCTCTTAATACGCTGCATACGCCGCCCGGTAGCGCTCACGCTAGTCGCTTTTTTTTACAAACGTCACCCGAATACGCTATGAAGCGTTTACTTGCAGCTGGGTTGGGAGATATTTTTCAAATTACGAAAGCCTTTAGAGATGACGAGGTCGGCCGTCATCATAACCCGGAGTTTACTTTACTTGAGTGGTATCGACTTGGTTACTCAATGCAGGCGCTTATCGACGAAAGCGCTGACATGTTAATGATGGTATTAGGGCTTGAGGCCGTTGAACAATATACCTATCAGGCGCTATTTCAAGAATATTGCGGCTTCGATCCACTAACTGTAAGCTTAACTGAGTTAGTATTATTCGCTGAGCAACACGGCTTGAATGATTACGTAAAGTCTTTGACTAAAAATACGCAAAATGCATTATCACAAGAGCAAAACGACATAGTCAAAGATAATCTATTACAGGTCTTGTTCAACCAAGAAATTGAAAGCCAAATTGGTCAACAGTGTCCTACAGTAGTCACGCACTTTCCTGCGACTCAGGCTGCCCTAGCGACACTAAATGATGATGGACTGACGGCAAACCGGTTTGAGATATATTTTAAGGGCATTGAGCTTGCCAATGGCTTTAACGAGCTTACCGACCCTAAACTGCAAGTGACACGTTTTGAGGACGACAACAGAGTGCGGCGGAGTTTAGGCTTACAAGCAATCGAAATTGATGCACATTTTATTAGCGCATTACAACATGGATTACCTCCTTGCTCGGGTATTGCCTTAGGCATCGACCGTCTTATCATGCTTGCACTCGGTAAAAAACACATTAGCGAGGTTGTTAGTTTTAGTCATGATAGATGTTGAAGCGTTTGTAAAATACGCGAAGGGCAAGGTGCTTATTGCGGGCTATGGTAGTTTGCTGAATCATGCTTCTCGTCGCAATCACAGTCAAATAGACTCCCAGGGTATTGGCGTAAGAGTAGCCGACTGGCAAAGAAGTTGGATTACGCGGTCGATAGGCGAGCAGCAAACTTATGTGGGCGCCATCCCTTTAGCGGGAGCTAGCTTAAATGCAGAGCTAATAGCATTAGAATTTGATGAGAGCTTTCAAACGCGTGAACAAGACTATCGTTTTGCGCCTTTATCACCTCAAGATATTATGTTTGAAGCATCATCATTGCGCGAATGCGAACGCTTAAATAGCCTCATCAATGATACTTCAATCTTTATCTGTGAAACACTGGATGAGAAACCTTCAAACAAAATGTATCCGGTTAATTATAGTTACATTTTTACCTGCTTACTTGGGGCATACGAGACCAACGGACTGAAAGGCGCTCAAGCTTTTTTGGAACTAACGGAGGGTTGGGAAACCGCGCACCTATTCAACGACCTTCTAAATCCGAGGTACCCAAGACATGGTATAGATGCAAAGACTTCTACAGATATACTAATACCTGTCTTATCTGCGTTCATTAAGTCTAAGGCCTAGATAAAAGTCTAGTTGGTACCTAAAAATCCTCCTAATAAAATAAGTAAACCAGCCGATATATCAAAAATGCAATGTCAGCAACAATAGTAATTATTGTTTTCGAATTGTACCTACTTTAATGCACTCCATTGTCGAACTGAGCCGTGTTTTATGAATAAAAACTGTCAGCAATGCAAAAGTAACAGACCGCTAGGCTTTGAGATTAGCATGGCTTTTCAACCAATCGTCGACTTACATCGCTTTGATTATTATGCATATGAAGCACTTGTTCGTGGGCCAAATGGCGAGTCGGCAGGGTCTATTTTTGAAAAGGTAAATGATGATAATCGCTACTTGTTTGACCAAAACTGTCGACAAAAGGCCATTGAGATAGCGTCAGAGCTCAACCTAAGGCATTTCCTATCAATTAACTTTATGCCCAACGCTGTATATGAGCCAACTCGTTGTATTCAAACCACTTTAAACGCCGCTAAAGCTAATAATTTTCCGCTCGATTTGATTATTTTTGAATTTACAGAAAATGAAGAAGTTGTCGACAAAGAGCATTTACTGAGCATCGTGCATGATTACCAAAAAAGAGGGTTTTTAACAGCAATAGACGACTTTGGTTCGGGTTTCTCTGGTATAAATTTATTGTCGAGGATTGATGTAGATGTAGTGAAGCTTGACCGAGAGCTTATCATCGATATTAATGACGACCCTCGCCGACAGCGTATTTTAAGAGGCGTGTTTTCCTTGCTTGAACCTGTTGTTAAGCGCATCGTTATTGAAGGGGTTGAAACTGAAGAAGAGCTTAAATGTTTATATGCTATGGGATACAGGCATTTTCAAGGCTATCTTTTTGCACGACCTGAACTAGAAACTTTGCCTAAAGTTGATTTTGAGGTTTTACGCGAGCTGCTCGGTGAAAAACGCCACTATAAACGTTAAAACAACATATTTCATAAAGTATCCAAGACAATATAAAGCAGGTACTTAAATAGTACCTGTTTTAATTTTCACATAGTTTTTCGATTACGCTTATGATTGAGGCGTGCGCAACACCATCAATCTAATCTCTGTCATATCTTCGATTGCATATCGAATACCCTCACGGCCCAATCCAGACTCTTTTACCCCGCCATAAGGCATATTATCAACTCGCCAGCTTGGCACATCACCAATTACCACGCCGCCTACATCTAATACATCCCAAGCCTTGTGGGCTTTGTATATGTCACGGGTAAAAATACCGGCTTGTAAACCAAATTGGCTGTTGTTGACTGATTCTAGTGCCTCATCAAAATCGGTAAATTGGCTCAATACTGATACCGGTCCAAATGCTTCTTCAGAATTAACATCGCAGTCTGCGGGTACATTTTCAAGTATTGTTGCACTTAGCATCGCGCCATCGCGTTTACCACCACACAGCAAAGACCCACCAACATCAACTGCTTCATTTACCCAAGACTCCAATCGTTTGGCTTCTGACTCGGCAATCATAGGGCCGATAAAAGTGTTTTTATCAAGCGGGTCGCCTTCTACTAAATTGGCAACTTTATCCACATAGGCCTTTTTAAATTCAGCATAAATATCGCTATGCACAATCACTCTTTGCACGCTTATGCAGCTTTGTCCGCTTTGGTAATAAGCGCCAAATACGATGCGCTCAACAGCATCTTTAATGTCGGCGTCTTTATCAACCACACAGGCCGCATTGCCGCCTAGCTCGAGCACTACTGGCTTTTTACCGGCTTTAGCTTTAAGCGCCCAGCCTACATCAGGTGAACCGGTAAAGCTTAGCAGCTTAAAACGATCGTCGGTGGTGAATAAATCGGCACCATCGCGGCTGCATGGCAGCACCGAAAAAGCACCTTCAGGCAAATCAGTTTCGGCAAGTACTTCGCCAATAATCAATGCGCCAATGGGTGTGCGGCTAGCGGGTTTAAGCACAAAGGCACAACCTGCAGCAATAGCCGGTGCCACTTTATGTGCGGCTAAATTTAATGGAAAGTTAAACGGCGAAATAAACGAGCATGGGCCAATTGGCACGCGTTTAGTCATGCCAGAATAACCCTTTGCACGCTCGGTGATTTGTAGTTCAAGCACTTCACCTTGAATACGCACGGCTTCTTCTGCGGCTACCTTAAAGGTATCAATTAAGCGGGTGACTTCGCCTTGTGCATCTTTGATGGGTTTCCCTGCTTCAATGCAAAGGGAATAGGCGAGCTCGTCGTAGCGCTCTTGAAAGCGTTTTACGCAGTGTTCAAGAATTTGCTGGCGTTTGTATGCGGGCATACGGTTAAGCTCAGGCTGGGCCTTTTCAGCAGCGGCAATGGCTTGGTCAATGACTTTGGCGTCGGCCAAGGCCACTTTTGTTGCCACTTCTTGGCTATATTTGTTGGTTACGTCTAAGTCAGTATTGGCAAAAACCGCTTTGTTTGCCAAGTAGTAAGGATAGCTTTTAGCTAATGTTTGACTCATATAAAGTCTCCCTTTTTATAATTTTGCGCTAATTTCGCGAATACTTTTGTTTAAAGTCTCATCGTTTAGGCTATAGTCAACTGGCACATCAATAAGGTGCACGGCAGGTTCGGCTAAACATTGTTCAAGCAGACCTTTAAGTTGGTCAGCAGAGTCTACCCGCCATCCTTTACCGCCGTAGCTTTCTACATATTTAACAAAATCGGGGTTGCCATAATCGAGGCCGTAATTATCAAAGCCCATGTTGCTTTGCTTCCATTTGATCATGCCATACGCATCATCGCGTAATATAATAACCACAATATGCAGGCCTAAACGCACGGCAGTTTCTATTTCTTGGCTGTTCATCATAAAGCCACCATCGCCGCATACTGTGACTACGTCTCGTTCAGGGTAAACCAGCTTAGCGGCCATTGCCGAAGGCAGCCCAGCGCCCATTGTGGCAAGTGCATTGTCGAGCAGTAGGGTATTGCGCATTGCTGCA
Organism: uncultured Glaciecola sp.; assembly: GCA_964643575.1. Lineage (GTDB taxonomy): Bacteria > Pseudomonadota > Gammaproteobacteria > Enterobacterales > Alteromonadaceae > Glaciecola. The sequence goes on from CAZXTD010000233.1 coordinate 4,557, forward strand.
GGGTAGTTACGGGCAAACCAAATTTTGTATACGCCGTTGTCGAGAGTAACGATGCCGTCCTTTGGCATAGCAGAACGAACGTCTTTGACCATTCTTTCGGGTAACATAGGGAAACGGTCGTCTTTTTCAGACTCGTTACGGTGCTTAATGTAAGCGTCGTGCACATCACTGTAAAAGTCGAGTTGCCATTTACAAGACGCATCAATAGCTTCTTTAATTTGCCAAATACTGTTGGCAATGTCGCCTACTACTTCTAATTGCGGGAAATAAACAGGGTCTACCGCGGCTGTTTCAAAGTTAATGTGAATTACCTGTTGGCCGCCGGCTTCCATAAAGAAAGGCGGCTTTTCGACCACATCGTGGCCCACGTTAATAATAAGGTCGGCGCGGGAAATTACTCTATGCACAAAGTCGCCTGATGATAGCGCGGTGTTGCCCATAAATTTTTCGTCTGTTTCGTCAAGCACGCCTTTACCCATTTGAGTGGTGATAAAAGGAATACCGGTTTTATCTACAAACTCACGCAGCATTTTAGATGTTAGCTTGCGGTTTGCCCCTGCCCCTATTAATAGGATAGGTGACTTGGCATTTTCTATCATATCTACTGCAGATTTAATCGCTTTGTACTCTGCAATTGGGCGACGAACCGTGCTAGGTGCCAGTAACGGTGCACTCGTTTGTTCGTCGGCAATATCTTCAGGCAACTCGATATGCACAGCGCCCGGGCGTTCTTCACTGGCGAGTCTAAATGCTTCGCGAACAACTGAAGGAATGCGGTCGCCACTAACAATTTGTGTGGTGTATTTGGTAATAGGGCGCATCATGTCGACAACATCAATGACCTGAAAGCGGCCTTGCTTGCTGGTTTTAACCGGTTTTTGGCCAGTTATCATTAGCATAGGCATAGCGCCAAGT
>CAZXTD010000234.1:0-5396 GCA_964643575.1 uncultured Glaciecola sp.
TATCTGATGGTTCCGGCGTCTTCTTGCTTGATAAGCTCGATAATTTATCCACCGATTTAGGCTTTAATGAATACACATCCGGCTCTAAGAGTATGATTGACGTATTCTGTATTACTTTTGCGCTTATGGTAGGCACTGCCGGTTTACCTCACGTTATTGTTCGTTTCTTCACGGTACCTAAAGTGTCTGATGCACGTAAATCTGCGGGTTGGGCACTAGCCTTTATCGCTTTGCTTTATACAACGGCTCCAGCACTTGCGTCATTTGCTCGCGTAAACATGATTGAGACCATCAATGGCCCAGAGCAAACAGGCACCGACTACGCCACAGCGCCATCTTGGATTAAAAACTGGGAACAAACTGGCCTAATTTCACATAATGATAAAAATGGCGATGGCAAAATGTTCTACTCGGGTGACGAGCGAAACGAAATGTCTATCGACCGCGACATTATGGTATTAGCCAACCCCGAAATTGCAGGCTTACCAGCTTGGGTAATCGCGCTTGTTGCAGCAGGTGGGGTGGCAGCCGCCTTGTCCACATCCGCGGGTTTGCTTTTGGTGATATCGACCTCGGTCTCGCATGACTTGCTCAAGAAAACCTTTGTACCTGACATTAGCGATAAGGGGGAGTTGTTAAGCGCGCGTATTGCTGCAGCAGTTGCAATATGCATTGCCGGCTACTTTGGGGTGCATCCGCCCGGATACGTCGCCGCGGTAGTTGCCTTTGCCTTTGGCCTAGCGGCTTCAAGTTTCTTCCCAGTGATCATTATGGGAATATTCAGCAAGCGCATGAATAACAAAGGGGCAATATCGGGCATGATAAGCGGTATCGTATTTACCATGGCTTACATTATTTACTTCAAGTTTGTGAATCCTGACATTAATAATGCAGAGCATTGGTTCTTAGGTATCTCTCCTGAAGGTATAGGGTCAATTGGTATGTGTGTTAACTTCTTAGTTGCGCTTGTTGTATTTAAGATGACTGAAGACGCACCGAAAGAAATCCAAGACCTAGTAGAAAGTATCCGTTTCCCGAAAGGGGCGGGCGAAGCATCTGCTCACTAAGTGTGAGCTAAACCTAGCTAAAGAATAGGTAGTTACAAAGATGTTTTAAAGTAAAGCCCGGCGTTGCTGGGCTTTTTGTTGTTATAAGTCAAGTGCAAGCCTTGGCAAAATAGCTAGGATGTTACATTACTAGGATGTTGTGCTATATGCATACATTCACACTATAAACGTTTACTAACGTAGGAATACTAATGACGGCAACTGTACAGCAGATTCTTGAGTTTATTAGCCAAGAAAGCCCTTTGGATGTGCTCGACACTGAACTACTCACCGAGATTGCACAAACTAGCCACCTAATTTATTTAGCCGAAGAAAACCAAGACACCTTGTTGAAAGAGTATTCAAATTGCTTATATCTCATTCAAAACGGTCAGTTTGCGGTAAAAGATAGTGAATCCCCAATAAAGCACTTGAGCGACGGTGATTATTTTGGTTATCCGAGTTTGCTAGATAAAGTGGATTATGGGCTTAAAGTGGTGGTGGACAGTCCCGGTATTGTTGTGTGTATCGATGCAAAATACTTTGCTCAAGCACTCGAACACCAAGCTTTTGCATTGTTTTTTAGCGCGTCTAAAAACGATGCCTTACAAAACCAAGCGGTTGCCGATTCTAATTCAATGTGGCTGTATAAGCCGCTTTTTGAGGTTGTACAAAATACGCCAATAACCATTGGCCCAGGTGAAAGTGTGCAAAGTGCCGCCAAACTTATGAGCGACAATAAAGCGTCTTCGGTGTTAATTATGCAAGGTAATGATTTACTTGGCGTTATGACCGACCGTGATTTGCGCAATAGGGTTGTGGCGCAAGGTTTTAATACCCAGCTTCCCGTCAAACAAATAATGACTGAAAACCCTGCATTTTTAACTAAAAATAAAACCATATTTGATGCTATTTGCGTGATGAACGAAAAGGGGATTCATCACCTTCCGATTTTAGATGCCCGCACAGGCATGCCATTTGGCATGATTACCAACACCGATATATCGCGTCAACAGCGCGCAAACGTGTTGTTTGTGGTGAGTGATTTATCGAAATCTCAAAACACTGAAGAGCTTGCGACCAATGCATGGCAAGTACCACAATATCTTGCAAGCACAGCTAAACGGGCCGGTGACTTTGATTTAGCGGGCAAGGTAATGGCTCAAGCTACCGATATCATGACCCGCAAACTTATTTCATTTTTTCAACAAGAACATGGCCAAGCCCCTATGGCATTTTGCTGGTTAGTGTATGGCTCACAAGCCCGCGAAGACCAAACAATGGGGTCAGACCAAGATAACGCATTACTATTAGCAGACGAACCTAACGCCGAGCAAGCAGAGTATTTTGAAGCTCTCGCGAGCTTTGTTTGCATAGGATTAGGCAAGTGCGGCATAAAACTTTGCGACGGTAACATTATGGCAAGTAACCCAAAACTTCGTTTGTCGTTAGCTGCATCTAAAGCCGAATCTGAAAGATGGGTAAGAAATCCAAGCAATGAGGCTATGCTTGAATTTAATATATTTTTGGATGTCCGTGTAGTTGCAGGCGACAATCAATTATTTAAGCAGCTTCAAGAGCATCGAAAACCGCTATTTAAGCAGGCCATGTTTTTAGCTGCACTAGCGCGCAACGCAAATGAAGCAAGCGTGCCGTTGTCGATGTTCCAAAAGTTTGTATACGCGAAAGGGCAGCCGTATAAAGATAGTATCGATATTAAAAAATCGGCTGTCGCCATCATTAATAATATTGTAAGGATGTATGCGCTTGGAAGCGGCTTGACTTTGCCAGGCACGGTTGCGCGGCTTAATAACCTGCCTGCAGACTCAGGTTTGTCGCCAAAAGACAGGCAAAATTTACGCGATATTTGGTTGCTACTTAACCGGTTGCGCTGGCGCCATCAGTTGACTAACGAGGTAGATGACAACTTTGTTCGGGTAAGTGATTTATCATCAATTGAGAAGCATCAGCTTAAAGCTGCATTTCAAGCGATACATCGGTCGCAGCAAGCAGTAGTCTTGCGCTTTTCGGGAGGAATAGGGTAATGCTTAATGTACTTACCCCTGAATTTTGGGCCAAAGTACTCTGGGGGCAACACCCTATTCCGGACGAGTTTTACTTGTGTAAATATAGTTTGTTGCCGCTTATGTCGATTGACCTGGAATTAACCGATCTTAATATTGAGAAGTCAAAAATAACGTCAATTGGCTGGGTAGAAGGGAAAATGTTTGATGTAGATCTTAGCAGTGCTCACTACGATGTTGTCAGAGCCAGCGGAGATTTAAAACAAAGCCCAGTAATACATGGTTTATGTGCAAAAGATATTGCGAAGGGCAGACACATAAAGCAACAGATAGATATACTTAAAGCTTATTGTCAAAGTCATGTTTGGGTGTTTCATAATGCAACACTTGATATGCGTATGCTTGATAAAATGTGGAAGCTGCTCGATTTAGAGCCGGTGACGGTCACAACTATCGACACAATGTTATTGCATGTCTATACCATGGAAAAAACCCATGGCTTTGTACCAAGTGGTTCAGTGACATTGGGCAGTGCTCGTGAGTATTATGGTTTATCAGCTGCTCCTGAACACAACTCTCTCGACGACGCCCTAGCGACCCTAACACTGTTATATGCACAGTTTTATCAACTCGACAAAAGCGGCCATATGAGCCTAAAAAGCTTGTCTCATACACGCGCAATCAAGACCTTTACGCTGGGTAAAACAAAACCATTAATAAGCTAGAGCATGTCGTTTGAGTTTTTGTCATAATTGTATTAGTGTTAAACAATTGTTAATTGAGCTGGAGGGTATATGCATTTGTGCAAACTGGCATATTTGTTAGCGCGGTTTTCTTCGACTCATGTTAAGCGTTTTGATGCGCTTAGAATAAAGCTATCAAGGAGTCTTCAGTGTTCTCCTAAGCGCAATAGTCAGCGTCATATTATCCTCATTGTTATTATTGGCCTAGGTTTATCAGCTTGCGCACAAACAAGTAATCCGCCAAACAACATTAACTTACTGTCAAATGAGTATTTTCCAAAGCATACGCAATATCAAATTGAGTCTACCGAAGACATTTTTAAGTTAAGCCCTCAAGCTATCGATTTTGTCGATGAAATAGTGGATACCAACGGGACTGAAAAAGCACAAGTTACCCAACTTGTAGGCGCTATTTTTGATCGTTCAAATTTGTCTATGGATTATTTGGCGCAGGCAAATACGACAGCCAGCGAAACTTTTGAACACGCATCTGCAAATTGTTTGTCATTAACGATTATGGTTTACTCTATGGTGCAAACTCTTGGACTTGAGGCGCAGTTTCAAGAAGTGCATATTCCTGAATTTTGGACGCGTCGAGGAGGTAACACGTTATTAAATGGGCATATTAACTTGCAAGTTTTGCCGCAAAATACCTACAACAATATGTTGCTTCGCAAAAGACCAATCACTATCGATTTTGACCCCTTGCAAGACGGCAAACGTTTTAGCTCGCGCATACTCACGCAAAAACAAATGGTATCTAATTTTTATGCTAATAAGGCTGTAGACGCGATGATAGACAACAATAGCGACCTTGCCTTTCGATACTTAAAAGCTGCGCTTAAATTTAATAAACGAAACCAAGGCGCTTGGCTAAATTTAGGCGTGCTATTTAGTCGAAACAGTTTTTATGCTGAGGCAGAAGCGGCCTACCATAAGTTGACTGAATCTATGTCTAATTATTCCACTGCCTTGCAAAATCTAGCGGTGCTCTACCGTAAAACAGGCCGTGAAGAACAAGCAAAAAAAATCGCGACACGCCTCAAAAACAAACGGGAAAGCAACCCGTATTATCATAAAATGTTAGGCGATCTTGCTTTTGAGAATGAGGCCTATAAAAACGCCCTAAAACATTATCGAAACGCCATAAGGCTGAATAACGACCCCCATGAGTTTCACTTTAGTATGGCAAAAACCTATATGGCTCTAGGTGATATTAAAAACACTCGCCGGTATTTAGAAAATGCCTTAGCTCGCAGTGAAGATGACAAAATGGGCGAGCACTATTCAAGTAAGTTATCAATCTTAGCGAGTCGATGACTAGGCTTTATCTCATCAATTCTTTTGCTAGGAATGGCCAATGCTATTGAGGGTCAAAAGGATAATCGGTCTTTACAATTTTAAAACCGATTACCCGTTTCTGACTAGACGACGCCTAGCTCTTTTAGACGCTCTTGAAGGTATGACCCTGCCGTGTATTTATCTGACAGCACGACCTTAGGATCGGGGTGCAAAAACAAAGGTAACGAAATACGCGATTTTGTCGTATCTGCTCCTTGCGGATTTACCACTCTGTGCGTTGT
>CAZXTD010000235.1:0-5378 GCA_964643575.1 uncultured Glaciecola sp.
AATGGCAGAAAATACCCAGTTTCGCTTAACTATTGAAGATATTACCAATGCGCGCTTAGCATCAGATGACAACGTGCAAATTGTCAATATTATGCGCACACAAGGCAATTTGCCCGACATCATGCTAGCACAAAGCAGTTACAGTATTGACGAGCGAGGTTTACTCGGTTTTGATGCCTCTGAATCAAACAGCGGAATTGACGACCCCACCTTAACGTTTACCTGGCAGCAGGTATCAGGGCCAATCGCCGCATTAACGAATGCGACGACGGCAATGCCGTCTATTACTGCGCCAGTGGTGCAAAGTGAAGTGCAGTTGGTATTTTCGGTTACCGCACAAAATGCGCAAGGTGAACAAGCTAGTGAGGACCTTACCGTTACTGTCAACCCGCTTGACGACCCGCCTGTACTCATCGGCGAAGCGCGTTATTCTGTGGCACGCAGCGCAAGTCTTATAATAGATAAATCGGATTTGCTGAATTTTGTCTCAGAGCCAGATGGTGAAGTGTTGATGGTGACCGAGCTAGTGCAGGATGTAACGCAAGGCGGTACTTTGCTAGACAGCGCCCTGTCTTTTGAGTTTTCACCTGAACAGGGAAGTGGTCGACAAGTACAACAGTTGCCAAACGATCCCTTAGATATAGTGCAATGGAGAGCTGGCGGTATTGCATTTAGAACAGCAGATACCGGTGTAGATCCGAGCGAATATAAAGTGTTTGAATGGACACCGCAATTTGGCCTGCAGATAGTTGAAGAAAACAATACTGGTTACTCTGGTGTGCTAGCAAGCCCAGAGCAGGAAATACTGTTCTACTCACGGCGAGACTCTCTTTCTGGAAATACCTTCTTTGCGTGGACATCCCCTACAAATGGTGCTGGCCAGTTAGATACAGGTGGCAATGCTAGCCTATTCGGTGCGCAGGTTAATAATGACACGGGTGAGCTATATCATTGTATGTCTGATGAGTGGCATTACTACAATCCTTTTACATTGGGCAATCAAGGATTGGGCATGTCCTGTAGCCGATTTAGTTCAGGTCAGGCGCAAATAGACGGTCAGTTTTGTTTAAGCACAGGTGATGGCCTTTCTTGCACTGAAGACGGCCTTGATTTTGAATCAGTCTTTACTTTACCCGCAGGTTCAACCCAAATCGATAGAATCTTTCAAAACGAAAATCACGTGCTCGTTTTGTACAACGATGATATCAACCAATTCATGGCACATGTTGATGGGCAAGAAAATGGACGCTTGTTGTACACCTTCGACGATGACTTCAACAGTATTCAAGGGCGTTGGCTTGGCGATAATTTTTACACGGTCCTTCCCATAAAAGATGGCTTGTTTAACGAAGGCGTGCAGTTGTTTTCTTGGTCTGAAGGCGATGAGGCATTACTACCTATTGGTGAGCCACAGGTAATGGCAGAGTCTGTGTTTAGAAATGAATTTCAAGATTTCATTGTGCTTGGAGACAATTTCCTTTGGATGGGCAAAAAAGACGATTCTTCTTATGCGAAATTTTTGGTTAATCCGGAGACTGGTGAATTTGAGCAAGTTGGTGATGATTTTGAACGCCAGCGGTCGTTACATGTTTATCGAGATAGCGCTCTGTTTAGTAGTGAGCGCAGTGAATTGTCTTTTTGTAATTGGTTTGTATTAGATGAGAGCGGCAATATTAGCGACCCTAGCGCACCTGAACTCGAGCAAGTGTCGTGCTTTGGCCGCTTCGTATATGGCGATACCTTGGCGTATACCAAATTTGACCAAGAGGCCTCTAGTAATGAGTTCTTTGTCAAATACGGTGGCGAAGCGGTGTCAAGCGTGCAATTTGTTGTCCGCATCAAGGATGAAAATGACAATGCCGTAGATTTAACGGTAACAATCGATATTACCCAGGGAGATGAATAATGCGCTTTTTAATGAACAATACACACAAATGCAGAAGTTCGCGCATTATTGTTGCTCTAGCAATCCCTTTTGCGCTGCTTGGTTTAATGTCATGCTCAGGTGAGTCACAAATTGAACAGCCTGAGCCTGTATTTATTGAAGGCGCATTACCTGGAGGAGAAGTAGAACCTAATCAAGCTACCACGCCAGAAAAAGGCAGCTCAGAAATTATCTACGTTAATGAAGGCTTCGATGAGCAACAATTAGATAGTGATAAAGATGGACTGCTAGATGCTATAGATGCTTATCCAGATACTCCTTTAATTGCAGCAAGTGGCGACCAAGCGCTGTCCATCGAAACTCTCGCGACCTTCGATGAAGCAAGCAATACGGATGGGAATATAGTGATGGGCGCCGTCGTTAAGGGACGCTTGCTACATAGTGAAGCCTTCACGCCGCCATTTTACTTGATATGGCACGGTCAAAAAGGCAGCGTTAGCACGCCTATAACGCCTGATGAAAGTGGAGATTTTGAAGCCGAGGCGCCTGAGATATTTGCCAATAGTGTCACGGTAAGTGCCCAAGGCCTTGAATCGACGCCTTTACTTATCAATACAGTGGCAGCATTGGCCCCGCGTATTTTTCACAATGGACGTGAGGTATATACCGGTGATTACGTGGACCTAGAAGGGAAAAACCTACAAGATATAACCAATATCAGTTTAGGCGATGAATCTCTCGATTTTACAATTGTAAACGATACATTGACCATAAAAATCCCAGACCAAATCACATCAAATCGCTTAATTTGGCAAGATGAAAAGAGAACCTATACAAGTCAATTGAATTTAATGCGCACCATTACGGTAAAGGCTGATTTAACAGTACCCGATGTAAGTCGCTGGTTTGCAATGGGTAGTCGAAAACAGTATCTTACCCCAATCGGAAATCACGTTTACGCGCCCGTACAGATTACCTTACCCGTATCAAGTAATGTCCAAACCTTGCGTTTTTACCATCCAGAATACCGAGATTTACAAGGGCTGGTATGGCCTCACACCCGCGAAGTACACTTAGGGCTTAAAAGCACTATCAAAACAGCGCTACATCAAAAGCTATCACCACATTTTGCTGCACAAGATAGCCTGAGCATTGAAGCAGCATTATCACAATTATTGGATTCGCCTGCCGGCAAGGCATCTACAAGCGCACTTAGCGAGCTGCATAGTGCACCGACAAAATTTGAGAACGAGCGATTACTGAACCAACAAATTGAGTTGCTAGTCCATGCATTGTCTGAACAAACCAATCGAATATTTTCATCGGAACGCTTTTTAAACAATATAACCCAATCGATTGGTGGGTCTTCAGTGTTTGATTACTTAGATGACACCTTTACGGCAATTTTTGCTACTAATGTGATGTACGAACCTATCAGCAGTATTGTAGGCCTGCGCGCAAAGCCGGGTTCAAACACTTATGCTGATTTGAGCATTGGCATGTACCGCGATGCCAGCACATGTGTTGGGCTTACGCCAACTTTACCCAGAGGGATTTGGCCATCAGACCTTTGTGTCAGTAATTCTGCAGTTTATTTTGCCAGTGTAAAAGTCACGCGCAGGGTAGATGGCAAAGTGCTTAAAAACCATGTGAAAGACATGATTGACCCCAATACGATAGGCGCATCTGGGTGGGGCATAACGGCACTCGATGAAATTGGCTATTTGACATCTGACAAAGGTGACCCGCTTTGCCATATGCAGTCTTGTTCATTGGAGTTTATCACCGGCGGTCTTGGCATTGGTACAAACGTCTCACTCAACAAACAGCAACAAAGGGTGTATAGCAAAGTGCTCGGGCGGACTATGCTTGAGCGGGTGGTAATTCCTAGTATTGCTTGGAGTTTGAGCATAGCCAACGTCGATGCTGCTACAGGCAAGTGTCTAGCCGACTTCGTTATCAAAAATGGTGCTAGCAGCGTTAAAGATTATGGCGTCATGATCGTCGATTTTAAAAAGAAAATAGACGCCGCCAATACTCAAGAAGACGTGTTGGTGATTATGAAAGATACCTTATTTAAATACGCGTATGATGTCGCTGCAAGTATGCTGGCATCTGAAAAGCCACCTAAATGCCTACCTGGACCAAAAAGCCAATATCTGGATAGCTTAAAAGATAAGGCGGGTAAGTTTGCTAAAAAGCTAGCTGTTCCCTTTGAAATTGCGAATGTTGCAACTCAAGCCTTCCAAGGATTTAATGCAGCAACCGCCCCAGAAATGTTTACATTTGCAGTGGCACCACGAGCCGCAATTACGCGCATGACAAGCTCTACGAGCACAGACAATATACCTGATTTACTATCCACTAATGATGACGATAGATTATTTATTCGCGGCACAAAATTTGTTTATTTAAAACAAGATAATAAAAATTATTGGCCAAAACTAAGGCTGCGAGATAAATATGGCAATAAGCAAACACTTCAACTCAACGAATCGCATAAAGTCGACATTTCAGACCTCTCTTGGGTCGATATCGCCATTCCTGTCAGCGATTTGCGGCCGCTAATGAAAAAACTGCGCGGCGATATTATTAATGTGAGTATTATTATGGATGACCAAGCCTACCCTGAATTTTCTAGTGAAGGTTTACCGCTTCCTGGCCGAGATATACGATGGGTAGGACAGCCAAAATTATTTAAAGCGACGCCTCAAAATATTCGACGAGGTCGGCTGCTCACGCTGCTGGGTGAAAATCTACAATCATTCTCTAATAGAAGCGACCTAAAGCTTAAATATATACAATCAGACGGCAACAGACAAAAAAATCAAATTTAGAACGTCTTCACAATTGCCACTGGGGCTTTACAAATTGGTGTTAGAAACCTCTGACCCTTCGCTAAACATAGAAGTGCCTGATGATGTGACTAAAGGAGCACTTAGCGGCGCTGTCAATGTTATTTCACAAGATGCATCTCTTATTGCTCTATATGATTCGGGGGCAAAGATTGATGACGCCATGCGAGCTATAATCGAGAACGATGCTGGCGAATTTATCAGTCAAAACAATAGAATATTGAGTCTTCCACTGCTCCAAAACAATCCATTACCCGCAGTGACAATGTGGTGGGACGGCACAGGCTTGAGTGCGCCTAATGATGATACTGTTCCACGAAAAGTGACGGTGGTTTGTGATTTTGGTGGCACCGACCAGATTTGCACCTATCGAGTTAAAGGAGAGGTCAAAGTAGGCGCAAACTTTGTTGATGTTAATGTTAGAGGGAAGCTTCGTGAAGGTGAAGAGCGGACACATAGTTTTTAGGCTAAAATCAATTGGCTCGCATGAAAATTTTTACACATTGGACTTCACATATTTATAACATTAGCAATAATTTGCTTTTGTGACTTATTTATATGCGTGTGACAAGAAACATCCAATTGCGGTCACTCGCTTGCAAAAATTCAACTGAGCACTAAGACTTAATTAGCAATGA
>CAZXTD010000236.1:0-5336 GCA_964643575.1 uncultured Glaciecola sp.
AAAACAACTGTTTAAATACAATTTCTCGGGTTCCAAGGAGGTTCCCGCCTTCGCGGGAATGACGCTATTTGGTATTTGGCTTAACCTAACGGCATTACGCAAAGGCGAGAATCACGTTTATTTAGGCGCTTTGCGGCGCAGTGCTTTGGTAAACAACAACAGAACTAGCACCAAAACCACCGGCGCAAAAACAATGTTAATAAGCTTTAGCCAATTGCCGAGTTCGTCTATGTCTTTGTCTAACTGAAACTGGACCTCGCGCAAAGACTTGCGAATATCAATACGTTGTTGAGTAAAGTTATCGATAGCAGTTTGTTGTGCAGCGTCTAAAGTCAACGTATCGCCTTGCCCTTGCAGCTCTGCTAATTGTGCTTCGGTTTCTTCTAATTGTTGCTGTAAACGCTGCTCTTGTTCCCTAAATTTTTGCTCAGCTTTTACTCTTATATCTTGCACACGAGTAAACGGACGAGCAAAAGTGCCTCGGCTTCGGATACCAATTAAACCTTCGCTGCCTCCTAAGTTTTCAACTAAATTGATAACAAAATCACCATTGTTGGCAAAAGGTGAAAATACCGTTTGGCCGAAAAAGTTACTTCGCTGTACCCAAAAACGGTCGGCGGTAAAGTCGGCGTCTGCAATAACCACAATATTCATGTTATCGCTTTGGGTAATCAGCGCCTCTTCAAAAGTTTGCTCGCTTGCTTTACTTTCAAGGGTTTCGCTAGTCAGAGTACCTTCTTCTTCGACAAATTCCTCTGTGGAATCACTCAATGGTGCGTCAATTTCGTTTTCAAGCTCGTTGAGTGTCTCTTCGCCTGAGTCAACGGGGTTGCCGTCACTATCTACAAGAGCATCGCTTACTGAAGGAGCATCAACACTAGCTTGCTCTTTTAATGCCTTTAAACGTTCTTGAGTAAAGTAGGTAGTCGCAGAACCGGTATATCTTGCAGCTAATACAAAAGACTTTTCGTCATTGTTAAAAGCAGCACCAAATTGGTTGGGGTCAGATACCGCTGCATAGTCTGGCGCGCCCATCAAGCCGCTATTTTCTGACGAACTCAACAATACAATCTGACTCAAGCCGCTATTGTCAGTTAACTGCAATTTACCAAACGATGCGCCATTTAGAGTATCTAAATCGGCACTAGTAATATCTTCATCGTTGATTTGTGCTTGGCCAAGGCCCAAAAACCCTAGGTGACGAATTATTTGATTGTTGTTACCGCGGACCTCTAATCCCGTTTGCGCGTCGAGTACAACTTGGTTAGTAATTGTTTGTACACCATAATGTTCAAGCAAGGGGAATACAGAGCTATTTGCGCCCACCGACCCCATTTGCGCCATTGGGTCTGACTCATAGTGCGGGGCCATGAAAACGAGCGCCTTGCCGTCATTGAGCAAAAACTGATCAATCGATTTAAGTAGTTCATCGTTTACATTTTGCGGATGCAAAATTAACAATACTTGCGTCTGTTCGGGCAACTCAGCATCTGATGAGCTAATAAGCGTAACGTCAAAAAACTCAGTTAATTGTTGATACAACACATTAGGCGGCAAAGACTGCCCTGTAAGCGGGTTTTGACCGCCAGCAACCTGCAAGTCAGTTAATAAAGTAACCTTAACAGCTTCTGGCTGGCTCAATTGATAAACCAAATTACTAATGTCGTATTCTAAAAACGATTCTTTTTGCGGGTCAAAAAAGCCAATAATCATGCTGTCATCGAGGCTATTTGTACCAGCAAGACCAAAATACACTGAGTCTTGCGCAAAACCTGTCGATGCTGCAGTTAAGCCAAAACTTGCTGCTCTGTCCTCATCTTCTGAAAACGGTTCTGGGTCAATGAGCTCTAAGGTTATTTTGCCGTTCGACTTGCGCTCGTATTCTTCTAACAGGCTTTGCACTCTCACCGCATAATCACGAATTGTGGTCATTCCGGTAGAGGTTTCATCTGAAAAGAAGTAATACAGCTTGATTGGCTCTTTAAGCTCGGAAAGTATTTTTTCACTGCCTGGCGACAGCGAATACACTTGGTCTTCACTTAAGTCAGCATTATAGCCCTTTAAATATGTGTTGATTAAAAGTACCGAAGCAAAAAACACCACAGCCAACACGCTAAAAATAAAAGTATTAGAGATACCTAAGGTCAGTTTATTTTTCATATTAGTCTGCCTTCTTTTGTTCTACAACAATATACCCAGCTAACAGCCATACAAAAATGCTGAGCAAATAAAACAACACGTCGTTTAAAGCGATAACACCTTTTGCCATATTCTGAAAGTGCGTTAAGAAACTTAACGCGGCAATTGTGTCTATTACGCTATTAGGCGCCCAAGACTGAAACATTTCTATGACCACAGGAGAACCCGCTAACACGAATAAAAAACACACTACAATAGCCAGTATAAATGCGATAACTTGGTTTTTGGTCGTGGCCGACATACAAACACCCACCGCTAAAAATGCACCTGACATCAACCAACTACCTAAATACGCAGCTAAGATAATACCGTTGTCGGGTTGGCCTAAATAGTTGACGCTTATCCAAAGTGGGAACGTCAGCAATAAACATAATCCCAAGACAGTCCATGCCGCTAAAAATTTTCCTAACATGACCTGCATGGTATTAACAGGTAGAGTCATAATTAGTTCTATGCTGCCGCTTTTACGCTCTTCCGACCAAGACCGCATGGCGATGGCCGGAACCAAGAACAAATACAACCAAGGATGAAAATTAAAAAAGCTCAATAGGTCCGCTTGTCCTCGTTCATAAAAGCTGCCAAACATAAACGTGAAAACACCCGACATCACCAAAAATATAAGGATGAATATGTAGGCAACAGGCGTAGCAAAAAAACTAGCGAATTCTCGTTTGAAAATTATCCAAGTGGGGCTCATTTTTTTACCTCCTTATCTGCACTGTCTTTCGTTTCGCCGAGTTCGCTTATATCCGTATTTGATGTATCTGCTTTAGCTGCACTCTCCTCGGTGCTCGTGGTGGCGAGGTAAGCCTCTCCTTGTTCATTTTTATCACCACCACTTTCTATGTTTTTCATTACATAGTCTTTTGCGGTAATTTCGCGGAAGACCTCGTCCAAACGCCCCGTTTCAGGAAACACCATATCTACCGGCATTCTGCTTTCTTGAATATGAGACATCACCGTGCCTAAGATATCAGCACCGGGCTCAGGAAATATCGTCACACGCTTTGTTTCAGGATCGTGCTTTAAGTCAGCAACACCAGGGAGTTCTAATAAGCCAGAAATATCTGACAAATAGCTTAGCTTGATAGTGATTGCATTATAATAGGCAGAGCACTGCTGCAAAGCCTCTGGGGTATCGTCGAATCGTTTTTGACCATCACTTATAATCATTACTCGGTTGCACAAGGCACTAACCTCTTCCAAAATATGCGTAGAAATAATCACTATTTTGTCTTTTGATAAGTTTTGAATGAGCTTACGCACTTGATGTTTTTGATTGGGGTCGAGGCCATCGGTAGGCTCATCTAAAATCAAAATTTTGGGGTCATGAATGATTGCTTGGGCAAGCCCTACGCGACGTTTATAGCCTTTTGATAAATTTTCGATAGGTTTGTCGAGCACATCATTTAGCACAACTTGCTCACTAACACGAGCGATAGCTTCTGCCCTTTTCGCTTTTGGAATTTGACGAATTTGCGCAATGAAGTTCAAAAATTGATACACGCTCATATCGGCATAAGCAGGCGCACCCTCTGGCAAATAACCAATTATTTTCTTAATCTGATTGGCATGTCGCTTGTAGTTCATGCCATCAATACTTATGCTACCGCCGCTGGTCGGTAAAAACCCCGTCAGCATTTTCATGGTAGTCGATTTACCAGCGCCATTAGGGCCTAAAAAACCAACAACGTCGCCCGCTTTTATTTCAAATGAAAGATTGTCAACGGCTTTATGTTTGCCAAATAGTCTAGACAGATTATTGACCGAAATCATAAGTTTCCTTTTACTTTGATACGCTTATATTTATTATGTTTATTGTACTTTTCAGTATTGGCCAATAGCCTGGACTTTAATTTGCTCCCATGCAACGCCAACACTAGTGTATCGTAACTGCTCTAAGTTGTGAGGTTGATTCCTCCATTTTCAAGCACTGTTTAAGATAAAAAATGGGATTTATTTTGAATCACACAATTAAGCCAATAGGCTATATAGAGACGCCTTTTCAGCAAAAGTTCGCGATACCCCGTCAAGGCAATAATTTAAGTATCGCTAGGGGCACAATTCATTTTGAACCGCATGTTAATGCCGAACAAGCCCTGCAAGGGATAGAAGAATTTTCACACGTGTGGGTATTATTTTTATTTCATCAAAACCTTGCCCAAGGTTACAAAGACATGGTGCGCCCACCTCGCTTAGGCGGAAATAAAAAAGTGGGAGTATTTGCCAGTCGCAGCAGCTTTAGGCCAAACGGTATTGGCATGTCTGTTATGCAAAACCTCGGTATCGACAACAAAACCCTTAAAGTGGGCGGTGTCGATTTGCTTAATAATACGCCCATCATCGATATAAAACCTTACTTACCTTACGCCGACATTCAAGAAAATGCGCACGCTGGGTTTGCAGAAGACAAACCACCAGCAATATTGACTATTACATATTCACAAAACGCTCAATCGACATTAAGCAAGATGCAAGGGCAATACTCTGACCTTATAACTCTGCTCGAGAGCATACTTTCACAAGACCCACGCCCAGCTTACAAAAAACAAAGCGATGACGATAAAATTTACCATGTCAGTTTGTACGATCTCGACATTGCTTGGCAAATAGTCGACAAAGGCATACTTGTGATTAACGCTAACAGAGTATCAAACTAAATAAGCAAGTGCTTGCGCGTTACGGATAATATATTAAAGCTAGATTTAGCTTTAGTCTCAAGCAATCGACTGCTAAAATCACGGCACTTTTATCTTATTGTTTTCAAAATTAAAAATATGCGTACATCACAATACTTATTAGCTACTCAAAAAGAAGTTCCAAGCGAAGCCGAGGTCGTTAGCCATCAATTGATGTTGCGTGCTGGTATGGTGCGCAAAGTTGCATCAGGTTTGTACAATTGGTTACCCACTGGCTTGCGAGTGCTAAACAAAGTAGCACATATTGTACGTGACGAAATGAACAAAGCCGGCGCTATAGAAATCAATATGCCGGTAGTACAGCCTGCCGATTTATGGCAAGAGTCGGGACGTTGGGAAGACTATGGCCCAGAACTTCTTCGAATTAAAGACCGCCAAGCCCGAGATTTTGTGCTCGGTCCTACTCACGAAGAAGTCGTCACCACATTAGTTAAAAAT
>CAZXTD010000237.1:0-1789 GCA_964643575.1 uncultured Glaciecola sp.
TTGATAATACACAGCTAGCGCCTCCCCAATGTCGTCAAGCGGCAGTTTATACTCAGATAGCAAAAATTTCATGCCTTGGTTAATGCTTGAATGGCTTGTAAAATTTTTAAGAGCTTCTTCTTCAATTTTATTGGTATGAATTAAATAAGAGAACGGACGAGATGTCCCTCCTAGTTCATGTTTGTATGCTTGGGCAATAAGGTTTGCGATATCGGTAGCAAGCTTTGCTTCTTCTTGGCTAAAACCTGGGTCTTCGGTGTTGAGTAACTCAAGTACCCCAACAAATAAACCATTGTGTTTAATAGGCACACACAACACGTTTTTCGTTTTAAAATTTCCTAAACGGTCAAACCTAGGATCAAATCTTAATTTATGGTGAATTGCGGCCAGCTCTTGAGCGTCACTTACGTTGTTAATAATAGTGGCTTGCTGCGCCATTGCGACGTAACCAACGATAGACTGAGTATTAATCGCGACTTTCATTTCGCGGGACTCTGTCCCGGTCTTGTAGCGAGCAATGAGGTCTTTGTGATGCGAGCGCCGCTGATATATCGACATGCGTTTGCACGTAAACGCATTTAAGATTAGTGCTTCAAGATGCTCAAAGGCTTCATTTATTCTGTTATGCTTATGCGTTGTTGCCTGAATTTCTAGTAAAAGGTTTTCGTACAAAAATGAGTTGAGCATAAAATGAATAAGCTCCAAATTAAGTGCTTATTAATAAGCATTCGCGAATAAACAGGTGTTAAACGAGCTCACGACTAAACGGTGACCATGCCTTTTATTTAAATCATTGTTTTAAGCGTGAGTCTTGATGTCACTTGTCGACTTAAACAGCTCCACGGATGCCAAATTAGTTTGATTATTGTGAGTTGTTGCTTCATTAGCGTTATCGGCAGGCTTCGTAAATAGTTGATCTGTAGATATTACATTTTGTGCAAAAACCTGAATATTATTGGTTCCCATTGTATTTGCTGTTTTCAATGCGATGGATGCTTGTTCTATAAGCCCTTTTACATCAACAATGCTTCCTACAGACAATTCTGAAATACCCACGCTTATAGTAACCGATTTATGATATGCATTAGACGTTGCGTTATGAGGTATTTCTGCTTGTGCAACAAGTGATTGCATTTTCGACGCAAACGCAACTGCCTCTTCTTTTACAACGTTAGGTGCAAGCAAAGCGAATGATGACTCACCGAATCGAGACACAAACTCGCCACCTCTAGAGGTCGCATTTGAAAGTATTTGAGCGACGGAACGAATGCACTTGTCTGCAGGCGTTTTACCATAAAGCTCTTTATATTCGTCAAAACAATCTATTTGAATAATCGCTACACTTAAACTTGTGTTTGCGCGTCTAGCTCTACGGATTTCTGTATCAATCATTAATTCGTAAAACCGCCTATTATATATTTGTGTTAGCGAGTCTTCGATTGTTGTTTGCGCCATACGTTTTTGGGTATTAGCGTTTAAACGTTGCATGTATTCACACTCCATTGTGCGCTTTATCAATGCAAGCTGTTGTTTATTATTTGCTGTAGCAATCAAAAAAGAGACAGCCGACGCAATACCAATGGCTATAAAATAAAATAATCCATTGGTAATAGATGACAACGCTAAGGCAATGCCAACAGGAGCGACACCAAAAACCGCGAAACAAGTAGTCGCTATTCGATTAACACTCTGTAAAAAAGTTAGGCAGAAGTATTGGACTATAAACAACAATGCAATAAAGGGTATTAAAGGCGTTAAAGTTGTTTGGGGCTGTAAAATGATGTAACAG
>CAZXTD010000237.1:1844-5157 GCA_964643575.1 uncultured Glaciecola sp.
AAGCACTGACCACTAGGTTGGATGCTGTGAAGTATACCACCCACGAGCTTGTGCCACGAATTTCTTTGGCTTGATATTTACGATTATAGATGGTCCAAGCAAATAGCGTTATTAAAATTAAACCAAGGAACACGCCTGCCCAATCGAGTACTAAGTCTAAGCCAACACTACTGTACGCTATCAAGCTCAATACTGTTGCTGCAGAAATATTGGTGAGCGTTAGCAAAGGAGTACTGTTGTAGAGCCTCGTGAGCGCCACTAGGTCACATTTTCGCATAACCTGCTCGTGCTCTGAAGATTCCATAGTTCACCACTTATTAATATGTGATTTGTCAAAAAACGGCACGAAGCCAACGTGGTGAAAGAATATAAATGATGTGACAGTAATAATGGTCTGAATTTCTATACGTCATTATTATGATAGATATGATACTCATCTATATGACTGTTTTTTATTGATTATTCTGAATAATCTTTACAGACTTTGCGATATCAGCATGAATATTTGCCGCGGTATGTGACTAGATTCATGGAAGAGTGTTATTATTGCAACTAGATCGTCATAGTTAATAACATGACAATATAAGATTTATTTACATCTTCCCGAGAATAAACACATACATGACAGTCGAAGAGTCTAAACAACAAGAAGATATTTTTGCGCTAAGCAGCAAATACCCTAATTTTGCTGAATTAAGTAATGCACTCTACGAGCGAGAGTTACAGGTACTTGCAAACAGCACCATTACCGACCCTACTTTGTTAAAAAGAAAGCTCAAAGGACTGACTCATCACATAAAAAACGCGACGATGCATTTGTTAGAAGGGACTGCCCCCATTCACGTTGACGTGCACAATGGTAGTTGGCAGTCTAAGCAAAATAGTAAATGCCCCTTAAGTTCACAAACGCCCGACAAAACTTTGCAGTGGTATACACACAGTGTAAAACAAGGCCATATTGTGCCTGTTTACGTGGAAGAATTAGGCGAGCAACACATTGAGCTTGATTGTGTCGACATAATGGCTGCCGACCGATTGCATCTTAATAAATTTGGCTGGTTTTCAAAAACGGGGGAATACTTTGATATCGTGCCCAAGCAAGCGAAATATTTACTCTTAAAGCCCACAAAAAGTATTTTGAGTGCAGCTTGCGCGGGCCACCGGTGGAGTGCCAGTGGAAAAACACTTCCTCGTGCTTTGTCGCTACGTGAGCTTTTACTTTCTACCGAAATTGACTGGAAAAAATACAAATAGGCTTTTAA
Organism: uncultured Glaciecola sp.; assembly: GCA_964643575.1. Classification (GTDB taxonomy): domain Bacteria; phylum Pseudomonadota; class Gammaproteobacteria; order Enterobacterales; family Alteromonadaceae; genus Glaciecola. The sequence continues at coordinate 3,107 of CAZXTD010000237.1, forward strand.
AACGTTTCGATGACCACATAACTAGTCTCAACATGCACTTTAAGGCGATACGCTATTTCTATCTCAACAGATACCTCTTTTAACAATAACACCCAAAAGCCGGCATCAAACGACGACACATCACAAGGTGAGAGCGCATCGAGCCGCAGTATAATCAAGTGGTTATTTCGCCACCTATTGCCCTACAAGAAGCAGGTGATTATTGCACTAACAGCTCTTATGCTAAGCTCGCTCGCATGGCTGTTATTAGGGCAAGGTATTAAATATGTTATCGACCAAGGGTTTGTTGCACAAAATGCTGGCGCTTTAAAGCAGTCACTTGCTGGTGTATTAGGCGTAGTGGTGTTTGGCAGTATTGCCACTTACTTCCGTTTTTATTGGATGGTTTGGCTAGGCGAGCGCGTGTGTGCAGATATTAGAAAAGCTTTGTTTACTCACTTAGTGACCCTCACGCCGAGCTTTTTTGAAAACACCCGAACCGGTGAGATTATCTCTCGGTTTACCAGCGATACCACCCTTTTACAATCAGTAGTGGGCACAGGCGTGAGTATGGCACTGCGCTCAACAGTGATGTTTATTGGCGCACTTGTGCTAATGGCAATCACCTCATTGCAACTCACTTTAATGGTGTTTGTTGCAGTCCCCCTTATGCTAGTGCCTATCAAGGTACTAGGCAACAAAGTGCGCATTCATAGTAAATTAAGCCAGGATAAAGTCGCTCAAGTAGGCGGCATGATTGACGAAAGCCTTCACGAAATTCATACCGTACAAGCATACAACCATCAATCGATTAGCAGCGGGCTTTTTGCCCAGCGCGTTGAAGGCGTGATGAATCAAGCCAAAAAGCGTATTCATTTTAGAGCTTTATTAATAGCCATTGTGATGATTATTAGCTTAGCGGCAATTTTTATCGTGACCTATACCGGCGCGTTAATGGTGATTAAAGACCAAATAAGCGTGGGTGAGCTAACAGCATTTGTTTTTTATGCAGTGCTTGCAGGGGGCGCGGTTGCGACTATAAGTGAAGTGATTGGGGAATTGCAGAAAGCGGCTGGGGCGTCGGAGCGGATTGTGGAGTTGATGCAGCAGGTTCCAGATATTCAGGATACGGGCACTTATATTATCAACACAACCGATATTGAAAAGACAGACACTGCGCTCGAGCTTAGTCACATAATGTTTGCATATCCTACAACGATTAAGCTTAATGACGAAGAGCGAATGCATTCTATAAATCAATCAACTGACAAAAACAATAAAGCTAATCTTCCATCAACTAAGGTTATTAATGACTTAAGCTTTAACGTTAAAACGGGTGAAAGGGTTGCTATTGTGGGTCATAGCGGCGCGGGTAAGTCGACGCTATTCCAACTACTTCAACGGTTTTATGAAGCACAAACAGGTTCCATTGCCTTATTTGGGCACTCCATTTCTTCAATTGAACTCGATAACTTACGCGCCCAATTCGCTTTAGTGCCGCAAGATGCCGTTATTTTTGCAGGTAGCGTTAGCCAAAATATTGGGTTTTCTAACCCTAACGCAAGTGAACAAGACATACGCAACGCGGCTAAGCTGGCGCACGCTGAAGAATTTATATTAAACCTACCGCAAGGCTATGATAGTGAACTAGGAGAACGCGGTGTTAAGCTAAGTGGCGGTCAAAAACAACGAATCGCGATAGCCAGAGCAATAGCTGCAAATCGCCCTATTCTGCTGTTAGATGAGGCTACTAGTGCACTAGACGCCAGCAGTGAAAAATATGTGAAGCAAGCGCTCGATACCTTAATGAACCAAACTACCACGATTATTATTGCTCATCGACTCTCTACCGTTATCAATGCCGACAATATCATCGTTTTAGAGCATGGGCGTTTAATCGCGCAAGGTAAGCATGAATCGCTGTTAAAAAGTAGCCCGGTGTACAAAGAATTTGTTGACCTCCAGTTGAGCTAATACGCTTAACGCGAGAAGATCTAATCTAAAAATCTGCAAAATTGAAAAACCTTGTAACAATTAAAGTGTTTTTCACCCAGCTTACGAACTTAAATCTC
>CAZXTD010000238.1:0-5114 GCA_964643575.1 uncultured Glaciecola sp.
ACACTACCTTGGTAAACATTAAATACAACAGCTTTGAGTCTGCTTTGCGTCATGCGCCGAGTATGATAAAAGCAAATGCGACTTCGGTTGAGACTGTCGACAGTAAAGTACTAAACCTTGCTCGCCAAGATATTGTTTGGCACACCGTCTCAGACTTAATCAGTGAGGTGCCAAATAAAGAAATTGATGGTCTTAACATGGTCGAATACAACAGTGATGATCAGGCCGAAATAAATCACAAAATTACACTGCTCAAAGAGCGCTTAGACAAAGAAATTGCTAACAACAACGAAAACGGCGTTATTGCTTACCAACTAACCAGTGAAAGGCCCGAAATCGCTAAAGTATATGCCATGCGCAAAAAAGCGGTAGGCTTGTTAGGCAAAGCAAAAGGGGCGCAAAAGCCAATAGCGTTTGCCGAAGACACTGCAGTGCCACCTGAAAATCTTGCCGACTTCATCATGGAGTTTAGAGACCTGCTCGACTCTCATGGCTTGCAATACGGCATGTTTGGACATGTAGACGCTGGTGTACTGCACGTTAGGCCTGCTCTTGATTTGTGCGACCCTGAGCAAGAAAAGCTCGTCAACGTGCTATCAGACCAAGTGGTTGCCTTGGTGGCCAAGTACGGTGGATTAATGTGGGGAGAGCATGGTAAGGGATATCGAAGCCAATATGCACCTGCATTTTTTGGCGAAACGCTGTATGACGAGTTATGTAAGGTAAAAGCCGCCTTTGACCCGTTAAATAAAATGAATCCGGGTAAAATTTGTACGCCATATCAATCTGAACACAGCTTGGTAAAAGTAAGCGACACAAAGCGCGCAAGCTACGACCGAGAAATCCCGATTAGCATCAAACAAGAATACGAACCCGCAATGAGCTGCAATGGAAACGGGCTTTGTTTTAACTATGACACGACATCACCTATGTGTCCTTCGAGTAAAATTACACAAGACCGGCGCCACAGCCCCAAGGGCCGTGCGGGATTAATCAGAGAATGGTTATATCTACTGAACAAACAAGGTGTGAACGAAACCGCATTGTCGCCAAGCACATTTAAGCCGAGCTTGTTTTCGCGTATATCAAATACACTTGGTGATAATAAAGACGATTACAGTCATGAGGTTTTTGAATCGATGGACGCTTGTTTGGCCTGCAAGTCGTGCTCTAGCCAATGTCCTATTGGCGTAGACGTGCCCAACTTTAGAGCCAAATTTTTGTCTATTTATTACACTCGTTATATGCGCCCTATAAAAGACTATTTTGTCGCGCAAGTGGAGTTGCTAGCGCCCATGATGGCGAAGGCTCCTCGAGTCTTCAATGCCTTTGTTCAATCTGCACCCAGTGCATGGCTTCTTAAGAAGTTTGTGGGTTACGTCGACACACCAGCCCACTCGTATCCGGTAATAAGCGATAGGGTAGGCGCTTATGCTAAGGTACTTAAAAGTAAAAACGACTTAAATGAATTACAAACGCTCACTCAGCAAGAAAAGGCAAATCATGTGCTAATTGTGCAAGATCCCTTTACCTCGTTTTACGACGCTGACACTGTAGAAAAGCTAGCCCTGTTTATCAATAAAATTGGCAAAACGCCGGTACTATTGCCGTTTTCACCTAACGGTAAGCCCCAGCACGTCAAAGGTTTTTTACAACAATTTGAAAAAACAGCCAAGCAAACGAGCCGTTTTTTGACAGAAGTAGCTCAGTTATCAATACCCATGGTGGGCGCTGATGCATCACTGGTGTTATGCTATCGAGACGAATATACGAAGTTGCTTGGCGCTCAAAACACTAATTTTACTGTACTAACAATAAGCGAATGGTTAGCTAGCATTGCCGAATTTTTGCAAGAACGTTTTGCCTCAGTAAGCGCACATAATAAAAACCAAACGACTTTTAAGCTTTTGGCGCATTGCTCAGAGAAAACAGCGATTCCTGAAACCGAAAAAACCTGGCAGACAATGTTTAAGCATGCAGGCCTTAATTTGCAAATTGTCCCTGTTGGCTGCTGTGGTATGGCAGGCACATTTGGTCATGAATCAAGTCATTATGAAGAATCAAAAGGGATTTATGAGCTAAGTTGGGCGCAACATAGTCAAGCTAAGAGCAGCGTTGATAACAGTCAAACTAATAGTCTAGCAGAGGCTAACGATAAGCAAATATTAGTGACAGGTTATTCATGTAGAAGTCAGGTGAAACGGTTTGAAGGAAGTCGACCGCAACATCCAATCGAGGCTTTAGCGGAGCTTATTTAGCAATAGAAATGTCGTGTGGTTGACAAGGAAGTTATCGAATTATAAGTGCGGTAGACGTTTAGGCCAACAGGCTGACTTCGACTACCGCATTCGTGTTCGGGCTACTCATCTGCATTTACAGGTTTAGTGGTCATGGTAGTGCGCTGCGCTTTAGCATCTTTGCTTTCTGCCATCATGACATCTCTTTTTTCTGGTAAGATGTCTAACACGATAGGTGCTAGGTCGATACTAAGATTTTCAGCGTGATTTTCACTAATAATATTCACTAGCTCTTGCTTGGTTAGTTGCTTTACTTCGTTAGCAGAAGATTCTAATGTTGTAGCTGAAACTTTAGAGCTTGCTAAAATCGCAAAACTCACAATTAGCGCCGCGATGGCGATTACTTTTTTCATGGTTTTCTCGTTAAAATTGATTAAAATAGTTAATTAATTGTTATGAATGTAATGTAAAACATTAAATTCCGTTAACATGTTGATATAAATATAAAAATTTAAAACATGCAGAGTATATTACGGCGCATTTGTGAAAAAGATAAACGACAAAAATTGACCTTTCGGATAAAAATAACTAATGTATGCGGATTCAAACTTAGGTATTTATTTGTATGCTCAAGCGACTTCCACCACTTAACGCTTTAAAAGCCTTCGAATCTGCTGCGCGCCACCTTAGTTTTACTAAAGCGGCCGACGAATTATTTGTGACCCAAGCCGCCGTTAGTCATCAAATAAAAAGCCTAGAAAATTATTTATCGATAAAATTGTTTCATCGCAAAAATCGTTCGCTCCTATTGACCGAAGAAGGACAAGCTTACTTTCAAGACTTACGTGATATATTTTTGCATATGCAAGAGGCCACAGAGCGTTTAACCGCGATGGGTGCAAAAGGCGCAATTACTGTTGCTACGCCACCGAGCTTTGCGAGCCAGTGGTTAGTGCCGCGATTGCATCAGTTCTCTGCACTTAATAGTGATATTGATGTGAGGATTAAAGCGGTAGACTTAGATGATGGTTTTTTGGATGACTCAATAGATATTGCCGTTTATTACGGCAGAGGCACTTGGCCAGGCTTACACAGCGTAAAGCTTTTATCTGAGTACCTCACGCCAATGTGTTCGCCCTTACTGTTGCAAACCAATAAACCACTCAGAAGTTTGTCTGATTTGTCGAATCATACTTTACTACACGACAATACACGCTCTGCATGGAAAAGTTGGCTGCAAACCTTCGGTGTTAAAAACATAAATGTGAATCAAGGTCCTATTTTTAGTCATACTATGTTGGTATTACAGGCGGCATGCATCGGACAAGGTGTTGCCTTATCTGATATTGTGTTGGCCAAACCAGACATCGATAGTGGCCGCTTGGTGTGTCCTTTCGACGAGACGATAGAATCTAAGCTGAGTCATTATTTGGTATGCAAAGAATCACAAGCCGAACAGAGTAAAATTCAAGTATTCAGTGATTGGATGTTAGAGCAAGTAAAAACGAGTCTGATACAGAGCCGAATATAAGCTAAAAAAAGAATGAAGGTGATAAACGCTTGAACCTGAGTATGACTAAACAAACAATAAACCGCGCTTTTATCTGGGGAGCGTGCGGGTCGTTAATTGCAATGTTGAGTGTTGCTATTGGCGCATTTGCAGCGCATGGCTTGAAAGCCAGCATGAGCGACTATCAATTGGGTATTATCGACACTGCCGCCAGATATCAGATGTACCATGCATTGGCAATGCTTCTAGTAGCTGCATGCATGATCGGTTTGCTAGGTTTACAGGACTATTTTAAAAATGAATTGAGCGTTCAAGGTAGTGCATATAAGGCCACAGATGCTCAAGTAGCAAATACAATGCATAACATTCAAAAGCAGTTTACCCGCGTCGCCGCTTTATTTACATCTGGAATTCTACTGTTTAGTGGAAGCCTCTATTTGCTTGCTTTTACCGGTATTAAAACTTTCGCTTTTGTTACACCTATTGGCGGTATTTTCCTTTTAACGGCTTGGGTGTATCTTTTGATTATTTTTCTGAGAAGTCGAGCACTCTTATGCAGTTAATGTTTCATTGCAGGGCGGGTTACGAGGCAGACCTACTAGCTGAGCTTGATAAAGCGAATGCAGAATTAGGGCAATATGGATATGCCACTTTCAAGAAAAATAGTGCTAACTTAATTTTTAGCATGCCAGCTTTAAGCTTGCCGAGCGACGCTCAAAAGTGGTGTGAAGTTTATGCGCAAACACCAGCACTATCATCATTAATTTTTGCACGTCAAAAAATGCTTATACTGGGCGAACTTGAATTTTCGAGTTCAGATAGAATTTCTGAAATAGTGATGTTTTTGCAAGCCCTGCTAAAAGGTAGTTCTGCTGAAGCTAATAAAAGCACGCGCTTATCTTCAGCTTTTTTTTCTGATGTAGTCGTCGAATACTTCGATACCGAAGAAGATAAACCCATTGCTAAATTTTGTAAAAAATTCAGTGTTCCGCTGCGTCAAGCTTTACGCAAACAATCGCTGTTAGTCACAAAATCAAACGCGATGAATACGAGGCAAACTCGTGATAAAGCGTTTCTGCACATTATATTCTCGAGCAGCGAGCGTTGCAGTGTTGGCGTCAATTTTGCCAACGATAGGAGTCAGTATCCGCAAGGTGTTTTGAGGCTAAAAATGCCGAGCGACGCGCCAAGTCGTTCTACCTTGAAGTTAGAAGAAGCCATCAAAACCTTTTTTAACCGTCGCCAAGAAACAGCACTCTTTATGAAAGGAATGCGAGCCGTTGATTTAGGGGCATGTCCTGGTGGTTGGAGTTATCAATTAGTTCAGCGTAATATTACTGTTGAAGCCGTAGACCATGGTGAAATAG
>CAZXTD010000239.1:0-5059 GCA_964643575.1 uncultured Glaciecola sp.
GCCACCAAGTTCTTGCAAATGTTGGTGAGGTCCGTGCGAATCTCCAAACCATGCGTCGTTGCTCACAGTAATAATCATGTTTGTTTGCGGCGTCAAGTTAGCGGCAATTTGTTTAGGGAAAGCAATTTCAAAGCATATCGCAGGCGCTAAATGCGTATTTCCCGCAACTAAGTTGTCTTGCACATAATTTCCTCGACTAAACGATGACATCGGCAAATCAAAAATAGGCGCAAGAGGGCGCAAAAGACCCTCAAATGGAACAAATTCGCCTATAGGTAATAAGTGGTGTTTTGCAAATCGTTTATCGTGCTGGTAGTCGTAAGGTTCAGAATTAATATTTTTATCTATGCCTAATGCAAGCAAGGCGTTTTGCGCAATACTTGTTTGCAGGTCATAGTCAACAACGCCTGTAATAAAGCCAGTGTTGGTGTTAGTCGCCTTGTCGTCGAGCATAGAAAGATAGTCCACCGACATTATTTCCAATTGTGGCACGGCAGCCTCAGGCCACACAATAATGTCGTGATCCCACAGGTTTTCAGTTAGCTTGACGTACTTTTTCATCGTGGCTTTATCTTGTTCTGGTACAAAACGCATAGACTGAGGAATGTTTCCTTGCACGAGAGCAACGCTGCGAGCATCTTGTGTGCTCTGGCTCCACTGCACGTTTGATAGCACGATACTCGTTACAAATAAGACTAAAATGGGCAATGTTGCTTGCAAGTAACGCTTGTTCTTAAGAGCGATCGCGAGGCTCATGCTCACCAGCACAATAAAAGCACTTAAGCCAATTTCTCCAATCAAAGGATACAATGAATCAAGTGGGCTGTTAGTTTGGGAATAAGCAATAGACAGCCAAGGAAAACCTGTTAGTGCGCGAGCGCGCAAAAACTCCATTGCTAACCAAACAAAGCCGATCGCCAATGGCCAATGTTGTGTTTTAAAAAAACGGGAAAGCAACTTAAACGCAAGTGCAGGAAATAATGCCAAGTAACTGCATAGAAATAGCACCAACAAAACAGAAACGACCAGAGGTACGCCTCCAAACTCGGCAATACTTACATGAACCCACGAAATGCCAGCGCCAAAATAGCCCAGACCAAACCACCAAGCCGACCACGTTGTGCTTTTGCTTTTGTATGCTAGCAGATAAAAGCTTATGGGTAAGACTAGAAATGGAAGAAGCCAATAACCAAAGGGCGCAAATGCGAAAGTCAGGCTTGCGCCCAATGAGGCTAGTAAGACATTGATGAGTTTGGGGCTCAGGCTTTTGTCTCCAAGTCGGGTAAAAATACTTTAAGCTGAACTAAGCGACGCTTATCTGAGTTTGTAACTTCAAACTGAATGTTGTCCACTTGCACTTTTTCACCAGTTTCAGGCATGTGCCCAAAGGCACGTAAAACAACCCCGCCAATAGTGTCGGACTCTTCTTCATTAAAGCTAGATTCAAAAAATTTATTAAAATCGTCGACCGGGGTAAGCGCTTTTACTGAGTAGGTAGATTTGTTCAAGGGCCGAATGTTATCGTTTTCATCGACTTCATCATCGTATTCGTCTTCAATTTCACCCACAATCAGTTCGAGAATATCTTCGATGGTAACAAGGCCTGATACGCCGCCATATTCGTCTACCACAATCGCCATATGATAGCGCTGCTGTCTGAATTCTTTAAGCAATACGTCAACACGTTTGCTTTCAGGTACAATAATCGCTTCGCGTATTACGTCTTTTAAAATAAAGTGTTTTTCGTCATTAAAGGCGTAGGCAAGCAAGTCTTTTGCGAGCAAAATACCTTCGATATGGTCTTTGTCTTCACTGATAACAGGAAATCGAGAGTGAGCGGAGTCGAGTACAAGGGGCAAAAATTGATCAACTGTTTGTTCGATGTCGATGGTAATCATTTGTGCACGCGGTATCATGATGTCGCGTACTTTCATTTCGCTAACGATCATTACGCCTTCAATCATCTCTTTAGTTTGAGGGTCAATCAATTCACGTTCTTGCGCGTCTGAGATTAGGTCTGATAATTCTTCTTTGTTTTGCGGTTCTCCTTTAAAGTTCTGGACTAATTTGCTTAGCCAGCTTTTATTACTAGAAGAACCGTTACTAGAGTGGGGGTTGTCGTCGCTCATTTAATTTATAAACACTTTTCGGTTAAGTTTTTGTGATGGCAAGGCTGCAAAACGCACCGGCCAATTAGGTCTTAAGTTAACGGTATCGGCAAACAGGGTCAATAACTATTTTATGACATAAGGATTATCGATTTCTAAATCCTCTAAAATAGCGATTTCCAATGTTTCCATCTCCTGCGCGTCTGTTTCTTTTATATGGTCGTAACCTAACAAATGCAAGAACCCATGAATACACATGTGTGCCCAATGTGATAAGGCATCTTTGTTTTGTGCAAGTGCTTCTTTTTCAACAATGCTTGCACATATCACTAGATCACCAATAAACGGACTTTCCACAAAATCAGGTATCTCGCTCTCGAACGACAACACATTCGTTGCGTAATCTTTGCCGCGGTAAGTATTGTTGAGGTTTTGGGATTCGTGATGGCTGACAACACGCACACAAAGCGCTATTTCATTTTGAAGCGCTAGGTGTAAAAATGCGGTTTCTAACCATTTTGTTACGTCGCTTTCACTCGGTAAGGAATCACTCGCTAAAACCTGAGGAGGCTGCAAATCCTCGGCAAGTTGATAGTCGACGCTAAGATTACTCATTTGTATCAGATGACTTATTGATGCCGTCGCTTTTTTGCTGCTCAGGTTTTAATGAATCCTCAGTGTTTTGTTGGCTCGTATTATTTGTTGATGCTTGAGTAGCATTGATATGCAATTGCTTTTGTGCTTTTTTTTCGAGTTCTTGGTTAGCTTCAAAATCTTCATAAGCTTGCACAATTCGAGCAACAACAGGGTGTCTGACCACATCGCTAGCGGTGAAAAAGTTAAATGAGATATCACTTACATCGCCTAGTACGTTTATAGCATGTTTTAAGCCTGAACGTGCGCCTCTTGGCAAGTCTACTTGTGTTACATCGCCGGTGATAACTGCTTGAGAGTTGAAACCTATGCGCGTTAAAAACATTTTCATTTGTTCAACAGTCGTGTTTTGGGCTTCATCTAAAATAATGAACGCATCGTTGAGGGTGCGTCCTCGCATGTAGGCGAGGGGAGCCACTTCAATTACATTGCGTTCAATAAGCTTTTCGACTTTTTCAAAACCTAGCATTTCAAATAATGCATCGTAAAGTGGTCTTAAATAAGGGTCGACTTTTTGCGATAAATCACCGGGTAAAAAGCCCAGTTTTTCTCCGGCTTCAACAGCAGGGCGAGTGAGCAAAATACGTCGTACTTCTTGTCGCTCTAAGGCGTCGACGGCGCAAGCTACTGCTAAATAGGTTTTTCCGGTACCGGCAGGCCCAATACCAAAGGTGATATCGTGAGTTACGACATTACTGACGTACTTAGACTGATTGGGATTGCGTGGTTTTATTACGCCACGTTTGGTTTTAATGTGAACTTCTTTGCCATAATCACCGGCCTCAGCTCGCTCAAGACATTTTGCTTCTTGAATGGCAAGGTGCACTTGGTTAGGCTCAAGCACAGGTATACTGCCCTTGACCGCTTGGGTTTCGATATAAAGTAAACGCAATAGTTCACTCGCACCGTTAGCTTGCTGAGGGTCACCATGAACGCTAAATTCGTTATTGCGATAGGTAATTTCGACACCGAGTCTGCGTTCAATTTGTTTAATATTATCGTCAAACGGGCCACATAAACTGGCTAATCGTTTACTGTCTTGCGGCTCTAATACAACCTTGTTATTTACTATTTTACTCAATGCGATTCCTATTGTTGGTTGCGCTGTAAAGCACTATGCCGAGCTTTGCCAGAGCATGCCGTAAGACGCTGGGCGCAACCTTTTTATCAATGTTAATTCTTCTACCTAAATAAATAGGGTGTGTACTCACCTAAATCAAGTCCTTATGCAGGCATAACTTGAATAACACCAGAGGGGCTCACCTGTGGCTGTTTTGCCATAATACTCTGTGGCGATACGGCAACGCGTAAGCCCATGTCAGCTTCACGTCTAATGACTTCGCCTCGCAAAGAGTTGCTAAATACCGATGTAACCTCGATATCGACAAATTCGCCTATCATGTCGTGGTCGCCTGCAAAGTTAACCACTCGGTTATTTTCGGTACGGCCGGTGAGTTCTTGAGGGTCTTTTTTGGATGGCCCTTCAACTAATATACGTTGCTGCGTGCCGAGCATATTTCTGGCAATTTGCTGGGCATTTTGATTAATACGCTGCTGCAAAATTTGTAAGCGCTGCTTTTTGGTTGCTTCAGTAACATCGTCTACTGCGTCTGCTGCAGGTGTACCTGGGCGCGCGCTATAGATGAAGCTAAAGCTCATGTCATACCCCACGTGCTTGATTAAGTTCATGGTCGCTTCAAAGTCGTCGTCGCTCTCACCAGGGAATCCAATTATGAAATCAGATGACATGGCAAGGTTAGGACGAACTTTTTTCAATTTACGAATTGTTGATTTATATTCAATAGCCGTGTGTCCACGCTTCATCATGTTTAAGATGCGGTCAGAACCCGATTGCACAGGTAAATGGAGGTGGTCGACAAGTTCAGGAATATTGGCGTATGCCTCAATGATATCATCAGTAAATTCAACCGGGTGCGAAGTAGTGTAACGAATTCTATCGATACCGTCGATACTGGCCACAAGCTCAAGCAACTCAGCAAAACGACAAATGCTGCCGTCGTGTTGCTCGCCTCTAAATGCATTCACATTTTGGCCTAGCAGATTCACTTCTCGCACACCTTGTGCCGCAAGTTGGGCAACCTCAAGTATTACATCATCCACCGGTCGGCTCACTTCTTCACCACGAGTGTATGGCACTACGCAAAAACTGCAGTATTTTGAACAGCCTTCCATTATCGAAACAAATGCCGTTGGACCCTCGGCGCGGGGTTCTGGTAAACGGTCAAACTTTTCAATTTCTGGGAAGCTAACATCAACAACTGAGCGCTCGCCGCCTT
>CAZXTD010000240.1:0-5008 GCA_964643575.1 uncultured Glaciecola sp.
TACCGCTGTAAAATCTTTGTCGTATATGTTGCCTTTAGCATCTAAACAAATACGCAGCGGTGTTGCTGGTAAGTATCTGAATAGTTGCAAGTCGGGCGGTGCAATTGGATTTAGTACGGCAATAATTTCAACAAAGTACGCGCCTACAGGCACATCAGGCTGATTCACAAAGCATAAGCTGCTTTTGCCAATCACGTCGGTGAGTACCGAGTCAATGCACTGGGTCACAATGCTACTGTCGGGGGTTAAAAAGCTAAGGTGCTCAAGCTGTGTTGCGGTTTCACGTTTGTACGTAACTTCTATCCCTTCATCTGAAATACTGCTTATCGGAAACATCGCATTTTCAGACTGTTTTAAGATAAAACTATGGGCGTCTTTTTCTTCTTGCACAATGCCAATAGCATCAAATAAACGCGACATAAACTTCATTATTTCGACGGGGTTTTCAGCGTATACAATCGACTCGAGCACTTCTTCGCTTTGGTCGTTGCCTTTTGCGTTAATCTCTAGCAGGCGGTCGCGGCCTTCTTCAATACGTGCCTTGAGCTTGTCGGTCACGATCGAGCCTTGAACTACAACATCCTGCCAGTTTTCGGTGTCTTCGGGTGTCGATAAAGCGTGATGTAAATCAGACTTGAGGCGTTTATATACATCAGAGCCAACTGGGCAGGTTGCATCAAATGCGCCCAAGCCTTGTTGATACCAAGTAAAGAGCACTTCCTGTGCGGTGTTTTCAAAATAGGGCACATGTATATTGATATCAAATTTTTGCCCAATACGGTCGAGTCGACCAATGCGTTGTTCTAATAAATCAGGGTTAAGCGGTAGGTCAAATAAAATCAAATGTCTCGAAAATTGGAAGTTACGACCTTCACTGCCAATTTCGCTACACAACATCACCTGTGCACCCTTGCTGGAATCACTCGAGTCGGTACTTTGTGCAAAAAAGTGTGCTGCTTTATCGCGCTCTACTATGCTCATACCTTCGTGAAATACGGTATGGCGAATAGCGGTTTTGCTGCGCATGTATTCTGCAATTTGCAAAGCGGTGCTTGCATGGGCGCATATTACGAGTGCTTTTTCGTCTTTGTTGGCTTCAAGCCATTCAATTAAAAAGCCCACGCGTGAATCGTAGCTCGGCCACGACTCGTCTAGCATTAAAGTGCGTTCAGGGTGCAGAGCATGGCTAATATCATCTTGCTCCAGCATGCTTAATGCATATTCTTTGGGTAAACGTAGTTTAACACCGTGGCAAATACGCTTTGGAAAACCGGTAATAGCTGAGCGTCTGTTTCTAAACAATAATCGGCCTGTGCCATGCTGGTCAACCAATCGATTTACAAGGTGTTTGCGGTCTTCGCTCGATGTCAAATCAAATTCAGAGAAATCGACGCTAGGCACAACGCTCTTTAGTATTGTGATTTCGGTAGTCGTTGGGGTTTTATCTTCTATGAGTGGCGTAACTGCCTCGGCAAGTTCACTGTAATGACGTTCTTGCTCTAAAAACTCTTCGTAGTCGTAAAAACGAGCCGGGTCGAGCAGGCGAAGGCGAGCAAAATGGCTTTGATGCCCAAGTTGATCGGGGGTTGCTGTGAGCAAAAGTACCGACTTGGCAATTTGGCTGAGCTTGTCGATAGCGGTATAGTCTTCAGATACATCATCTTGCGACCAATGCAAGTGGTGGGCTTCATCAACAACTAAAATGTCCCATTGGCTGTTGCAAGCTTGCTCGAGTACTTTGGTTTGTTTGATAAAGCTTTGGCTGCACAATACAAGCTGCTCCTGCTCAAAAGGGTTTTCACCACTTTCTTTAACGGCTTCTATGCGCTCGTCGTCAAACACTGAGAACGCGAGATTCACTCTGCGCAGCATTTCAACTAACCACTGGTGAACTAACGAATCAGGAACAACAATAAGCACACGTTGTGCGCGGCCTGTAATTAGCTGCATATGAATAATTAACGCAGCTTCAATAGTTTTACCTAGGCCCACTTCATCTGCAAGCAATACGCGGGGAGCAAAACGATTACCGACCTGGTTTGCAATATGAATTTGATGGGGTATTAAATCGACACGGGCACCTATTAGGCCCACCACACCAGAGTTGGCAAATTCGTTTTGTTTTTCCCAACACTTGTAGCGTGTTTCAAACCACTGTGGGTCATCAAATTGGCCGTGAAATAAACGCTTTTCGGGCTGATTGAGTTTTACTTTAGGGTCAAGCGCCACTTCTACTATATGAGCCTGCTGATTGTTGTCACTGCGACTACCCACATAGGTCAGTAAATTATCTTGCTCAATCACTTCTTCAATGGTCATTTCCCAGCCATCGATATGCTTGACGGTTTCACCAGGGCTCAGCACTAAGCGGGTGACATGAGCGTTTGATTTTGCGTATGTGCGTTCGTCTTCAACCGCAGGGAACAATATTTTTACACTGCGTGCATCTGCCGCCATTACTACGCCTAAGCCTAGGTTTGACTCACTATTGCTGATAAAACGTTGTCCTACATGAAATGACTGTGCTTGATTCATTAATTACCGATTGTGTTAAGTGCTTTGAAGGCGCAATTGTAAACCTCTAGTAGGCCAATGTCAGCCTTTTTAAGGGACAGTTTGTTAAGTTGTTGTTCCTATTCTTTCCAATAAATATTGCCAATATTGTAATTGGTAATAATTGCTTGTTGTGCTGAGGTAATTAAAAGTTGAAAAATTGGTATGCAAAGTGTACTTTGTTAATATTCGGTTAACACAATAAATTAAAGAGTAATCAAAGTGCGCGAATCTTGGCGTTGGTTTGGTCCTAACGACCCCGTAACGATAAATGATATCAGGCAAACAGGCGCTACAGACATTGTTAGCGCGCTTCATAATATCCCTGCTGGCGAAGTGTGGTCGAGTCAGGCAATACAGGCACATCAGGCCTTAATTGAGCAATGTGAAGAGGGTATGCAGGCGCTTACTTGGAGCGTTGTAGAGAGTATTCCTGTTCACGAAGACATAAAGCTAAACCGTGAAGGCAAACAAATTTACATCGATAATTGGATACAATCGATGCAGAATTTAGCAGAATGCGGCATTAAAACAATATGCTATAACTTTATGCCGGTGATTGATTGGACGCGCACCGACCTCAACTACAAACTGCCGAACGGCGCATATGCGCTAAAATTCGATCAAACAAAATTTGCGGCTTTCGATTTGTTTATTTTAAAGCGACAAAACGCAGAAAGTGATTACACCGCTAAAGAGCTTGAAGAGGCTAAAACATGCTTTAACAGTATGTCTGAGCAAGAGCGCCAATCACTCACGAATAACATAATCGCAGGTTTGCCTGGCAAAATGACCGATGCCTACAATCTTGATAATTTTCGCGACATGTTAGCTAATTATAGTGACATGACCCATGACAGTTTGCGGGCCAATTTATTTTCATTTTTAGAGCAAGTTTTACCCCGAGCAGAAGCGCTTGGGGTAAAACTAGCGATTCATCCAGACGATCCACCCCGCGACATGCTGGGCCTGCCGCGCATCATTTGTACCGCAGACGATTTAGAGTTGTTTTTTAATCGGCTGCCTAGCCCAGCAAATGGTATTACGCTTTGTGTAGGCACGTACAGCAGCCGCCCTGATAACGACCTACCTGCAATGGCGAAACAATTTGGCTCGCGCATTCATTTTTCTCACTTACGCGGCGTCACCAGAGACCCTGCCGACCAACGTTCATTTTATGAAGCGAGCCACCTCGACAGCGATGTGGACATGGTCAGAGTGATTCAAGCGCTGATAAATGAAGAAAGACGACGTAAGGCCGAAACTAAAGACGAAACGTCAGAAGAAATATTTATTCGCCCCGACCACGGTCATCAAATGATGGATGATATCGGAAAAACAGTGAACCCAGGTTATTCAGGTATAGGCCGTATGAAAGGACTTGCTGAGGTGCGCGGGGTCATCCGTGCTTTGTCGCTTAAAGATGAATAAGCGTTTAGCATGATCTTTCTCAATCAAGGTCTCTGCAATGATTATTAAGTTTACCTCTAATCGCGTATGGCGAACTTATCAAGGCGGTAAGCTATTGGATGAAATTGAAGGTAAAGCTCATCCAATAGATTCGAGCTTTCCTGAAGACTGGATTGGGTCAACGGTACAGGCTCGCAATGTTGGAAGAGAGGAGATAAGCGAAGGTTTAGCCATAGTTAAACAAGCCGATGGAACAAGCATTCCATTTCGTGATTTAATTTCCCAGGACATTGAGTTCTATTTAGGAAAACAAGGCGACAAGCTCAGAACCCTCGACGATATTCCACTAGTGAAGTACCTAGATAGTGCCACACGTTTGCACTTTCAGGCCCATCCTACTCGCGAATTTGCGCAGCAACGGTTAGGTTTGCCTCGCGGTAAAACCGAAGCTTATGTGATTTTAGCGATTCGAGACGATGTTACCGAACCCTACATTTATGCCGGGTTTCAGCGTTCGCCTAGCCGTGAGGTCTTAAAGGGATGGATTGAAGAGCAAAATATTGCTGCAATTGAAGCGTGTTTTGACCGAATACCAGTAAAACCCGGCGACGTATTTTTACTACCAGGCGGCCGCCCTCACGCACTTGGCGAGGGTATTTTGATGTTAGAAATTATGGAGCCTTCAGATTTAGCCGTGCGCTTTGAATTTGAGCGCTGTGGTTATGTGATACCTGAAGCTGCGCGCTTTATGAACCGAGGCATTGAGACAGCACTCGACTCATTTAACTTTGACGAAGTGCCGCCCCATGCTATTGATGATGAGTTTAGATGCATTCCTCGCACAGAGCATAAAGATTCATCTGAAAACACATTAGAGTTACTGATTGGGCCTCAGCAAACAGACTGTTTCACCGTTAAACGTGCACAGGTAAATCAAACTTTTACTCGCACCCAAGGCAGCTTCTTTTTTGGGATAGTGAGCGAAGGAAAAGGCTACATCAAAATAGACGGAGAGCTTATTGAACTTAACACCTGGGAACGTTTC
>CAZXTD010000241.1:0-4965 GCA_964643575.1 uncultured Glaciecola sp.
ATCTGAAAAACTGCGAAATTAACGGGCACCGTTTAAAGACGCATCAAGTTTCGCACACTGCTTTTCGCGGCTTTGGCGGCCCGCAAGGGATGATTATTGCAGAAGCAATGCTCGACAAAATTGCCCGCGCGACGGGGCAAGACCCTTTAACTGTGCGAATGCTTAATCTATATGGTGCTGAAAACGTCAGCAAAAATAATACAACTACACCTTATGGGATGGAAGTTGAACATAACCTCTTACCTGAAATTATGACGCAGCTTGCCAAGAGCAGCGACTATTGGCAAAGACGAGAAGAGATTCAAGCGTTCAATGCAAGAAGCCCAATCATCAAAAAAGGCTTGGCGCTTACCCCAGTAAAGTTTGGTATATCGTTTACGGCAAAGCATTTGAATCAGGCGGGTGCGCTTGTGCATGTGTACACCGATGGCAGCATACAAGCCAACCACGGCGGCACCGAAATGGGACAAGGCCTGCATACTAAAATAAGCCAAATTGTGGCGCGAGAATTTGGTGTTAGCGTGGATGAAATCGACATTACTTCTACACGCACTGATAAAGTACCCAATACTTCGCCAACGGCGGCATCAAGTGGCACCGACTTAAACGGCAAGGCGGCGCAAAATGCTTGCATAGCTATCAAACAGCGCCTACTCGATTTTTACGCCGAGCAAGTGGGTGGCTTATCAAGTGACGCTTATTTAGCCAATAACCATATATATTGCGGTGAGCATTCTCTGCCTTGGGCCGAGCTTATTCAACAAGCTTATATGGCGCGGGTGAGTTTGTCGGCCAACGGCTTTTACAAAACGCCTAAGCTTAATTACAACCGAGATACTGCCAAAGGGCGTCCGTTTTTCTATTTTGCTTATGGCGCTGCGGTAAGTGAGGTTAAAGTCGACACCCTAACGGGCGAGAATAAAGTAACCCGAGTAGAAATACTGCACGATGTCGGCACTAGTATTAACCCCGCAATCGATATTGGGCAAATAGAGGGCGGATTTATTCAAGGTATGGGCTGGCTAACCACAGAAGATTTACTATGGGACGACAAAGGTAGATTAAGCAGTAACAACCTCGCGACATACAAAATACCCGCAATTGGCGATACGCCAGAAATCTTTAATGTTGAATTGTTTGACCGCGCCAATGCCGAAGACAGCATTTACCATTCAAAAGCGGTGGGCGAACCACCGTTTATGCTCGCAATATCAGTTTGGTGCGCAATAAAAGATGCAATAGCGAGCCTAGATAATTACCAAAGTGACCCAGAGCTCGACACGCCTGCAACGCCAGAGCGAGTGATGAATGCAATTAATAAGCTGCAAAAGGCCTTAAACGCTTCACAAAAAAGAGGTAAGTCATGCGAGTAAATACTTGGCATGAGGCAATTGCTGCGTGCGAAAAGCAAGGCCTTGCCTATGTGCTGATCACCGTATGGCAAAGCGCAGGCTCAACCCCTCGTGATGCTGGTACTAAAATGCTGATTACCGGCGACAGCCAATACGACACCATTGGCGGTGGTCATCTTGAATATAAAGCGATTAAAAAGGGCAGGGAGCTCTTGGCCATGGGCGAAAGCTGTCAAGAGATGGAGTCTTTTCCATTGTCGAGTAAGCTGGGGCAGTGCTGTGGCGGCGCTGTAAAAATATTGTATGAAGTAATGGCCTGTCATCACCAGCAAGTTGCTATTTTTGGTGCAGGGCACGTGGCGCAGGCGCTTGTCCCTATACTAGCTCAGTTACCGCTACAAATTAGTTGGATAGATAGTCGTGAAGGTATATTTGGCCCCAGCACTGAGCAAAAAGACACCGAGCAAGAACACACCGAGCAAACAAGCATCAACGATTTCTCAGAGAAAGCACGCCAAATTGCGGCGTCTTTTTCAAACGTAAAAACCATCGCTGATGACGCGCCTGTTGGTGTTATTAAAGCGTTGCCAGTGGGTGCTTGGATTATTATCCTAACCCACAATCATCAGCTCGACTATGAACTGGTTGAAGCTGCCTTAAAGCATAAAAACCTAAATTATATCGGCATGATTGGCTCGTCGACTAAAGCAAAACGTTTTCAGACCAAACTGAATTACCGCGGATTTTCAGCTGAACAAATGTCAAGCCTCGTCAGCCCTATTGGCGAGCTAAGTATTACTGGCAAACGCCCCATTGAAGTTGCCGTATCGATTAGTGCGCAGCTTATCAACATCTTAAATACAAAGGCCGAAAGTAAGTCTCTTTCTTTGCAAACTAAAGCATTAAAAAACACCTCCCAGGAGAGTCAGTGAGCAATATTGAACAGCTTAATAACATGAGTATGCGGGATGCCTACGACTGGTTTATGCAAACATGCACGGCCACGCGCTGGTGTCAGTTAATGTCACAATCTCGTCCGTATGGCTCTATTGAACAGCTTATTGAATGTGCTAAACAACAGTGGAGTAAGATGCAAAGCACAGACTATCTTGAAGCCTTCGATGGTCATCCGATGATAGGTGATATCAATTCTTTACGTGAAAAATATGCCGCTACCAAAGCACTAGCAGGAAACGAACAATCGGGCACTGCAGTTGCAAGTGATGCTGTTTTAAAAGCGCTACAAAAAGCGAACGCAGACTATTTGGATAAACACGGCTTTATATTCATCATTTGCGCCAGCGGTTTATCGGCAGAGACTATGTTGACTGCCTTAAATGACAGAGTCGTCAATACTACTAGTGATGAAGAAATAAACGCTGCAAAAGAGCAACTTAAAATAACGCTACTGCGCATCAATAAAGCGCTTGATAGCAGCGCAGCAAGTCTAAATAAAACAAAAGGAACATCCATGAATAGTTTATCGAGCCACGTACTCGACACCACATCGGGTAAACCTGCAAGCAAGATGAAGATTACTCTTATTACGTCAAGTTCAGGGCAAGTAGAAAGTGAAACAGACGCAGACGGACGTTGCAAAGACTGGGGCGAAACCATCTTTACCGCGGGTATATATTGTTTACGCTTTCATTGCAAAGAATATTTAGAAGCGACTCATGGAGAAAGTTTTTACCCATTTGTTGATATTAACTTTGAAATCAAAGAAAACGGTGGGCATTACCATGTGCCTTTACTTATTTCGCCGTATGGCTATAACAGCTACCGAGGCAGCTAGTGAGCGCTGACTTTGTAATGTTTAGGGCTAGTATTCTGCATTTTCCGCAGCGTACCGACGACCCTAACATTCATACAGACTACTTTCATGACGGCGCACTCGTTATTAAAGGGGAGCGCATTGTTGCTGTTGGGCATTATCTAAGCTTAAAAGAACAATATAGTAAAAGCGTCGAGCATGATTTTAGCGGTAAATTGATTATACCTGGCCTCATCGACAGCCATTTGCATTTTCCGCAAACCGAAATGATTGCTAAATATGGTGAGCAGCTTTTGTCTTGGCTTGAAGCCTACACTTTCCCAACTGAAAACAAATTTGATGACCCTGCTTATTGCGAATTTATCGCCCAGCATTTTATTGCTCAACTTATCAATAATGGCACTACTACGGCTTTTGCATTTCCTACCGTGCATAAGCAGTCGGTTGATGCTTTGTTTAGCCAAGCATCACAATACAATATGTCGATGGTAAGCGGAAAGGTGTGCATGGATAGGCATTGCCCCGATTATTTGCAAGACACGCCTGAAACGGCCCAGCAACAAAGCCATGAACTGATTGAAAAATGGCATGAAAAGGGTCGTAATTTATATGCGCTTACGCCGCGCTTTGCGCCCACCAGCACCGACAAACAGCTGAGATTGTTAGGTGAACTTGCTCAGCAACACCCTAGTGTTTTCATGCAAACTCATTTGTCTGAAAACCACGGTGAAATAGAATGGGTGAAAAAGCTATTTCCTCAACACGACACATATTTAGATGTGTATGACCACTACAACATGGTGCATTCACGAGCCTTATTTGGTCACTGTTTACATTTGCATGAGCAAGAGTGGGCGCGTTTGGCCGACGCCGGGGCAAATGCGATATTTTGCCCGAGTTCAAATCTCTTTTTAGGCAGCGGGTTATTCTCTCTAGAGCAAGCACAAAAGCATAAAGTCAATGTTGCGCTTGCCACCGATGTAGGCGCAGGCACTAGTTTTAGTTTGCTTCGAACCTTTGGTGATGCCTACAAAATTAGTCAGCTGCAGCAGTTTTCTGTTAGTGCGCTACAAGGTTTGTATATGATGACGCAAGGCCCAGCAAGTGCTTATGGCTTAGATAGCGAAATTGGTAATTTAAACCCGGGAACATACGCAGACTTTGTTGTGCTCAACCCGCATTTTGATGCAATTGGCGAGCTGCGTTTTGAGAGTCTGAATAAAAAAGATAGAACGACGGCGCTAAGCGCAACTGAAGGCCAAGCCTTAAGTGAAGATATGCTTTTTGCATTGAGCTTTATTGGTGACGACAGGGCGGTTGAAGCCACCTATGTGGCAGGCAAAGACCTTAAACAAACATTAAAGGAGCAAAGGTATGCCATGGCTTGAGTGGATTTCATTATTTGTAAGATGGTTTCATGTGATTGCAGGCGTGGCGTGGATAGGCGCCTCTTTTTACTTTATTTGGCTAGATAACAGTTTACGTTCACCGCCTAAATGGAAACAAGAAAAAGGTATTAAAGGCGATTTATGGGCAGTACACGGCGGCGGCTTTTATGAAGTCGCAAAGTACAGCTACGGCCCCGAAGAAATGCCAAGCACCTTGCATTGGTTTAAGTGGGAAGCCTACTCTACTTGGCTAAGCGGTATGGCCTTGCTAATTATTGTTTATTATTACGGTGCATCTGCGTATTTAATTGACCCAAGTGTAAAAGCGCTCACACCTTTTGAAGCAATTAGTTACGGCTTGCTTTATATCTTCGGTGGTATGGCCATTTACGAGCTAGCTTGCAGAAGTAAGTTAGGACAATCACCTAAGGTATTTGCAGTGTTTCTGGCG
>CAZXTD010000242.1:0-4943 GCA_964643575.1 uncultured Glaciecola sp.
CGGTCTGATTTTGGCAGTGACCTACAGTTTCAGTTTTTCTGGCGATATGTCAAAGGTAACAAATATATAACAATGACAAAGGTTAAAGAGTAGTCTTGGGCAGTGCTTAAACCTAAATACCAAATGCTCATCCACGCCAATAATCCAATATGACCAAACAACGCCAAATAACGGTAGTACGATACGCGTTTTGACATAGGTGTGGTTTTGTAATCTTTTGGTCCAGTCACAACTTGTTCATTATTCGACATTAAGTTTCCTAGCTGCGTTTGCTAATCGTTTGCCCATTTCAATTGACATTAACGCTTCTTCTTCAGTAATTGATTTGATATCGTCATTGTTTTGTACGCTAGATACGCCGTAAGGACTACAGCCAGAGCGCGTGCTGTGTAATTCGGGAACGCTGTATGGCAATCCTAGTATACACATGCCGTGATGAAGCAGCGGAAGCATCATGGAGAGTAGGGTAGTTTCTTGACCACCGTGCATACTTGAACTGCTGGTAAATACGCAAGCGGGTTTATCGACAAGGCTGCCTTTTAGCCAGCAATCGGTCAATGAGTCAATAAAATACTTGAGCGGTGATGCCATATTGCCAAAATGAGTTGGGCTTCCCATGGCAAGTCCGTCACAGCTCATAATATCTTTTTTACTGGCATAGATGTGCCCCTCTTCAGGCACAAGCGACTGCGACTTATCATTTAGCTTTGTAGTGAGTTCGGGCACCGTCCTTAATATTGCGTTTGCGCCTTCTTGCTCAATACCCAACGCAATTTTTTCGGCTAATTTTTGGGTACTACCATGCTTTGAGTAATATAGAACCAAAATATTAGTCATTGACAATCGCCTGAATATTCTCAAGTGGCCTGCCTATAGCAGCCTTGTTACCCACTAATAAAATGGGTCTTTCGAGTAACTTTGGGTAGTCGACTAATGCTTGCAATATGTCTTGCGTTGTCGACTGCTTATTTAGTTCAGCTAGTTTGTATTCTGCTTCTTTGTGTCTAATCATAAGAGACGCATCGTCTACGTTAAGCGCCTCATGCAGAGCCTTTACTTCATCTATTTTTAGACCCTCTTTTAAATATTCCACTACCTTCATTTCAATATTTTGCGCTTGCAGATACTGCAATGCTTGGCGGCTTTTAGAACATCTAGGGTTGTGATAAAAGACAGCTTTAGGCATTATTAGGTTCCTTTTAATGGTCACGTTATTTTACTATGGTAGCCTTATCTTAATGAAATTAAAGCTTTTATCCATTACTGCGTTAATCATTTCTATGTTGTCGGGGGTTTGGTTATATACGCATAAACAATACGATTTTAAAACAGTTTCGGGACAATCTTATCAACATCAATCTTTGCTTGGCAAAGTAGTGGTCGTGAATTATTTTGCTGAGTGGTGTGCACCATGCTTGCGCGAAATTCCTGAGCTAAATGAATTTTATCATCAAATGCCGAAAGACATTGTGCTGTTTGCCATAAGTTACGACAATTTAAGCAATGAAAAACTCGCCCAAATTAAATCAAAGTACAATATTGAGTTTCCACTTGTAAGTGAGATAAAAGAGCCTTTTAATTTGGAAAAACCTTCGTATTTGCCGGCTACGTTTATTATTAAACCAGACGGAAGACTTGCAGGTCAGTTGCTCGGAGAGCAAACTGTCATTAGCTTAAACGAGGCGACTTCTCCATGGTTGAACAATTAAGCTTGATTAACGAGACTTTACTGAAAAACCATCTAAATGCTTAATCGCATCATTGCTTCTTGTGCTTGGCGAAGCTGAGCAATGCGCCCTTTGATGCGTTGCTTTTCAAGCGGATCGGGCCCGACTTGGTTGTAAGCAAATTGCAGCTCATCTATTGCTAATGGGTAGGCCGAAATAAGCGCATATATTTCGGCTTGAGCCATATGCGCTTCTTTTTTCTGTTGGCTACGGTTATATGCGTCGTTTAATAATTGATAAGCCAAAAAGTTTTCATTATCGACTAACAATAAATCACGTAAAATTTCGATCGCCGGCTCGTAATTTTGAGCATAGATATAAGCATTGGCTAAATTTAGTGTCAGCGTTGTGTTTTGTGGCTTAAGCTGCCAAAGCGGTGACAATAGACTAATGGCTCTTCCGGGTTGCTCTTGCTGAATAAAAACGTCGGTAAGTAGGTCGAGATAAAACAAATTTTCGGAGTCTGTACGCAATAACTCTTCAACTAATGTTTGAGCATCATCATACTGTTCATTTTCGAAAAGACTAATGGCTAAGCCATAATATGCGCCTTTTTGCGCCACGCCAGTGGTCTTGTTAATTTGATTCTGAAAATAAGCGACGTTACGTTTGGCGTTGCCCATATAACGAGCCAATATACGTGCTTTAGCTAAGTTAAAATCGAGGCTGGGTCTAATATTTCTTTGACCGTAGGCTCTTGCACGCGTAATTGTTTGGGCGACCCTGTCTGCGGGTAGGGGGTGAGTTTGTAAAAATGCCAGCTGGTTTGATTGGCCGCGACGCTGCTCAGCGAGCTTACCAAAAAAGCCGGGGGCACCTTGCGGGTCAAAACCGGCCTTGTATAAAATGTTTATACCAATTGCGTCGGCTTCTTCTTCATTGTTACGGGTAAAGTTAATATTAGCTTGTTGACCGCCAGCGATGCCAGTTTGAATTGCAGCCATGCCCGCTTCACTGTCAACTAAGGCCAACAAGATACCGCCAATCAAAGACGCAATTTGTAAAGGAGCTGAACGCTTTTGACTTTGAACACGGCGCGCTAAATGTCGTTGGGTTACGTGAGCAACTTCGTGGGCAAGTACTGACGCGAGTTCGCTTTCGGTAGAAGCTTGCGCAATTAAGCCCGTATGAATACCAATATGACCGCCGTAAAAAGCAAAAGCATTAATTACAGGGTTGTTGATCATAAAGAATTTGAAAGGGAATTTTGCGTTGTCGGCTTGAATCACCAAGCGATTGCCAATACCTTGCACATACTCTTGTAACACTGGGTCGGCTACAAGCGGCGCTTGGCCCCGCAGTTGGCGCATTATTGCTTCGCCAATAAGTTTCTCTTTATCAATTGTAAGCACATCAGAAGCAACGACACCAATTTCGGGTAGTTGATTACGATTATCGTCGGCATTTTGTGAAGGCAAGCCTTGAAGCCGCGTTTGTGCGCTACTTGTGCCGATACTTACGACCAAACACAAGCTAACTATACTCAGACTGCTGAACAGTCGTTGACCAAGCGATTTACAAACATGCTTCATGAAAATACTAACATCCATTCAATTTTATTTTAAATTAGCGCTTAATAAACTCTTTGCTTCTAAGCAAATAGTCAGACATTTATCTTTACGCTAAGTTCAGCTGCTCTTAACGTACAAGCCCGAGCATAAGCCATTGGTTTTAAGCATATACATATTTTAAAGTTTATCTGTTATTCGTGAATGCTACCAAGTTATACTACTGCCAATTCAGTTTTAGATCTATCTAAGGTCTAATACCATAGCAAAGTGCTTTGGTTGTCTCCACAAAAAGGATAACAAATGTTCGGTGTTTTTGAGACCTGGTATAAGCGGAAATTTTCTGACCCTAATGCCCTAATGCTGTTGTTACTTATACTGATAAGTGCTTTAGTGTTATATATATTCGGCGGTATTTTGATGCCCGTGCTTATCGCTATTGTTATCGCTTATCTGCTTGATGTTCCTGTTAGCCGTATGGAGAAAATGGGCGCCAGGCGCTGGCTTGCAACAAGTTTTACCCTTGTTGTGTTTTTTGTTATTTGTTTTGTTTTAGCCGTAAGTTTAATTCCGATTATCTCGAAACAAAGCGTGAACTTAATTAAAGAAATACCCTTAATATGGGACTCTACTCAGGCTTGGATAGTGAGCTTGCCACAACAATATCCCTCGTTAATACAGGTTGAGTACTTGCAGCCCGCTATGGCAGGTGTTAACGAAAAAATAGTTGGCTTTGGAGAACAGATCTTATCTGCTTCTTTTAGCTCCCTAGGGAACATAGCGGCTATTTTGATTTACATGATACTCGTGCCGCTAATGGTATTTTTTATGCTTAATGATAAGTCAGTGTTTTTGCAGAGTATATCGGCTATTTTGCCAAAAGAACGGAGACTGATCACACAAGTAGGTGAGGAGATGAACACGCAAATTGCCAACTACATTCGCGGTAAAGTAATTGAAATTGTGATTGTTGGTGCAGTAACGAGCATCGCATTTAGCATATTAGATTTACGTTTTGCCGTTTTGTTAGGTGTGCTAGTTGGGTTTTCGGTCCTGATACCCTATATTGGCGCGGCTGTCGTAACCATTCCTGTTGCAGTAGTAGGGCTGTTCCAATTTGGTTTCACTAGCGATTTTGGCTATCTTATTGTGGTCTATTTTATTATTCAGGCATTAGACGGCAATTTACTTGTGCCCCTACTATTTTCAGAAGCGGTGAGTTTGCATCCACTTTACATCATTGTTGCGGTGCTACTATTTGGTGGCTTATGGGGCTTTTGGGGAGTGTTTTTTGCAATACCGTTGGCGACTTTAGTTAAAGCACTATTGACGGCATGGTCTACGCCCATCGAGACGCCTGTTTTGGACGATAAAGTAAGTTAAAGCAGTTAGCTCTACTGTACAACATTCGTCATCCCGTCAAAAGACGGGACCTCTTTGGAGTATGGGTATGTATAATAAAAACGATAGCTTAAAATAAGTCCACGAGATTCCAAGTAGATTCCTGATGACTCAGGAATGACGAGATTCGGTTTAATTAGCCTACCTATAGTGAACTTAATACTACTTCGTGATGGTCTTTAGTCTTAAACTTATCAAACACGGTTTCAACTATTCCGTTGCCGTTAATTAAAAAGCTTAAGCGATGGATACCATCGTATTCTTTGCCCATAAATTTTTTAAGACCCCATACACCAAAGCCATCGGC
>CAZXTD010000243.1:0-4942 GCA_964643575.1 uncultured Glaciecola sp.
TCATTTCTTGCATTACAGCGAGTGTGGCAGCACCTGGCGCACCTGAACCCGGCTGGCCGACTTCCATATGGACAATATGACGGCCCATAGCTTCTGCTTGGCGTGCCGCCTCCATTACGTCCATCACGATAAAAGGGTCTACCTTTGAACGCTTCGACAATCTCATTCAACTACTCCTTTGCGTGCTATAAAATTTCGTCCAAGCCTCAAAATACTATGGGTGTTAAGTGACTATGTAAATTTAAAACGAGTATAAAACAAAAGATGGTGTCATTCTTGCCTATAGTTTTTCATGTCAGTACAGGTTATTAAAAACACCAACTTTACTTAGGTATCCGATTTTATGAGTACTCAGTCCGATTTTATCGAAGCTCCGAGCTTCTTCAATGTAGTCACTTCTTCGAACATTACTAAGCGTTCAATACTTACCTCCTTATTTGTGGGCAGTGTACTCAACTTAATCAATCAATTTAGCGCTATTTTTGGACCCCAAGATATTAACATTACAAGTCTTATACTCACCTATATGGTGCCATATTTTGTGTCTGCGTTCTCTGGCAGTATGTCAACGCTTTCGCATTTGAAGGCACTAAAAAAAGAAGGGCCAATCGGTTCTGATACTTCGGTTCAAGAAACGACGAAACAGGCTCTTTTAGCATTACAAGAAATTATCAGCAACATTACACAAAATGCTAAAAATGTGAATTCGGCTACCAAGCAACGCGTAAATTTTATCGAAGACGTCGCTAATACCACAACGCACGCAGTCGGCACTAATCGAGCACTGTCCAACAAAGCCAACGATAGCTTGAATCAAATTAGTGAAGTAAACGAGGCCTTTAGTAAAGTGTGTGAACACATTAGTAACTTAGCATCTAATATGACAACAGCCATCAGCGCTTCATCAGGCTTGTCAGAAGAATTAAAAGTATTTCTAAGCGAGTTTGAGAGTATAACTAGCCTTGCCGGAGGTATAACTTCCATTTCGGACCAAACTAATTTACTAGCATTGAACGCGGCAATTGAAGCGGCAAGGGCTGGCGAGGCAGGGAGAGGTTTTGCCGTTGTTGCCGACGAAGTAAAAGGACTTGCCTCACAAACTAAAAAGAATGCAATAAAAATAGACCGACACTTAAAATCAATCGAAAAGCGTCAAGTAAGTCTTGATACTGCATTTGAGCAATTGAACATAGCGATGCTACAGGCATATAAATTGATTACTGAAAGTGACCAAGGGATACACTTGTCGATAGACCAAGTTCAAAACTCTTCTGAGCAGGTTAATGAGAGCCTCAAAAGCATTTCTGATGCCTTGATAAATGAAACCGAAAACTTAACCCAAGTAGAAGAGAATATCCAGACGCTTGTTGATGATACTAAAAAAGCCATAAACGGCTCCGCAACCAACATAAATTTGGGTACCAAAGCAATGTCACTGGTTACAGATATGAACGGCTTTGAGTTCAGTAGAAGTTGATCTGGCTAAAGGTAATGCTGGTTGGCGTAACGTGACATCCGGTTACTTTTGTTGCTGGTAAGACAAAGACTCAATTTACTAATCAAGGAAGACCTAATTAAATAACTCATATTCGCTATTTTACTATCTACAACCTTTTCTTTTTTCGGCTTCGCCCAAGACAAAGAGCCCGTTGATGAACTATTTGAAGCGATGCACGCAGACAAAATGATCGACACTATGTATCAGCAAATGGTCATGGGGTTGATGCCTAAACTTCAAGCTATTGCAGGTGAGTTAAATGCCGAACTAGAAGAGTATAGAGTCAAGAAGTAAGTTGAGCTGCTGTTTTTAGATATTTATTTAAGGCCTCTTGTTTTAGATGTGCGAGTGTATTAATGTCTGAAACTGAAATCTCTTGAAACCCACGATTTTGTGTATTTAGTTTTTGCCAAAATTATGTAATGTTTGTAACTAGGAAGAGCCGAAGTTTCAACTTTATAAAAATACGACGAATTAATACTTGAAACTCAGCCTTACCTAATAAGCTGACAGGCGGGTTTAAGGGAATGGCAGACAGTCTCAACAAAGTGTAGTTAATCTTGACTAGACTTATTATCACTAGTCAAATTGTTGTTTTTCGGCTGGATGCCGTAAAACGGCCATAAGCGAATTACCTCTTCCACAAGCAAAAACCACCTATTGACCAGTCGAAAACGTCACCAACGTTTGCCATCCTAACACCCAAATAGTGCAATCAAGGGTGAGCCTTACCCGGTTTTTCGGGGTTTTCGCACCTAACAGCAACCTGCGCGCACAAGTTACTGCATCACAACGAGGAAAAAACAGCGCTAGACTTGCCAAAGAAGACGATAAGCCATCAGACAAGCCTTATCACGCTAAGGCGATGTCATGGCTAGCAGGGACTGCACAGAGTCCGTAGCCGGCGAGTAAGAACGTGTATTCAACATTGATATTACCGAGTGCGAGAAATGCCAAAAGCACGCTGTCACCATAATTGCTTGCATTATAGATAGCCACGTTATTCAAAAAATATTGAAGCATTTAGATAAAAAATACCCTACTTCTTCACAAACAACGCTATTACCCCCTTTGCGTGCACCACCTGAAGAAGAGCACGACTTCAATATTCAACGCGACTTTAACTTTGGGGCGTAGACAATAAGCAAAATAAGATACTAAGACATAGATTCTTTTGGTAGGGCAGCCTGCACTCAATTTTCACTATTGCTGTACCAAAGACTTGAAAAGATCAAACAATGAAAACTGTGCAATTAACCCAAATGCCTAAACCATCTTCGTAACGGACATCTAGCCACACTAAAAGCCAGTTGTAACGAAGGATAGCATATAGCGTTTGTTTTACTTATACTCTGACTTTAACGACTTCAGTGGTGGTATTTCGGAAGTTTGCCTAAACGGTGAGAAATTAGGTAACCGTTGATACGGCAGCCACCGTTATAAAATTGCTAACGCTTATGATAACAAGCCGAGCCAACTGAAAATCGTCTATACCTCGACCTTAATAAACGAAATAATTGCCATGAAAAATACCAGCAAAACTGCGGCAAAGTGGACGAAAAAAACCAAAAAAATGAAAGAAGCCTTACCACAACAACAAGGCATTATTGGCCCAATTAGGGATTACCAAGCCTATTGAGGTAAGCCATCAGCATAAAACCTCGATATCGAGCTTAGCAAGATCTATTTAATAACCAACAATCAAAAAATCAATCAACTTGGAAGTGTTATGAATAGTTTATTAAAAAAAATAACGACAGTTGCCCCCTTAGCTGGCGGCTCCGCTCTTTTTAGACGTGGCATTGTTATATCAGCGTTCTCATTGCTCTCATTAACATCAGCTTGTAGTTTTATTGACACGACAGATCAAAATGACAGTGGCCAATACGACGTTAAGCCAAGTACAGAACAGGCTACCTTTGAAAAAAAACCTAATATATTATTTCTGTTAGCGGATGTTCACCGCTGGGACTTAATTGGCAAAATACACCCGATTATTAAAACTCCCAACCTTGATCAATTGGCAGATAAAGGCACTTTTTTTAGTAACGCTTTTGTCACCACACCTATTTGTGCCGCCAGTCGGGTAAGTTTTGTCACTGGGCTTACCGAGCGCACCCATGACTATACTTTCTTACGTCCAGATGTGTCACCAGAAGATACGGCCATCACTTATCCTAAATTGTTAAAAGAGAGTGGCTATAATTCTGCATTTATTGGTAAATATGGTATGGCGCTTTCAGGGGACCTGTCAGAACATTTCGATTACATTAAACGCTTGCCTATCTCAAAAACCGGCGTTCGTAATGGCAAAACCATACCGCAAACCTATTATATGGCGGAGCTTGCCAAAGACTTTATTGAACAGAATAAAAACACTGATAAACCGTGGACCATCTCAATTAGCTTTAGAAACCCACATGCCCACGATAAAGATCATGAAGACCAATATCATTATCCGGCAGAGCTAGAAAGCCTCTATCAAGATGTCACAATCCCGTCAGCTAAATTTTCGTCAAATGAAGATTTTGCCGCATTACCAGACTTTCTTAAAAAGTCCATCGCCCGCGAACGCTGGCACTACCGTTTTGGTAGTGAAGCAATTTATCAAAAAATGGCTAAACGTCATTACCGTGCTATTACAGCCGTCGACCGTGCTGTTGGTATGATCTACGACAAACTCGTTGAAACGGGTATGGATGAAAATACCATTATTATTTATACCGGCGATAACGGTTATTCGATGAATGAGCGTCAACTCGCGGTTAAATGGTTTGGTTGGGATGAAGACCTACAAGTACCGTTAATTATTTTTGATCCGCGTCAGAAAAAAGCACAAGTGCGTGACGAAGTGGCATTAAATATTGATATTGCGCCAACCATATTAGATATGGCTGGTGTTGAGATCCCTAAACGCTATCAAGGAAAATCGCTCACCAAGATTGTTGCTGGTGGCACAGAACCATGGCGTGACGAGTTTTTCTTTGAGCACATGTATCACTCAGCTCGTGCTGATATTCCACCCACAGTTGGTGTTCGTACCCAAGAGTGGAAATACGTTCGTTTTTATAAAAATAACTTCGAACAACTTTACAACGTAAAAAAAGACTCGCAAGAGTCTACTAACCTAGCAACGTCTGCGTCACATCAAAGTGTACTTAACACTTTGAGAGAAAAAACTAACGATTATATTGATCAATACGAAGAACAGCGCAGCGATACCGTTAAAAAACGCGGCACTGACGGTGTAAAACGTACCGATTACATTAGCAACGGTTCAAAAAATTTCTAACAACTTTTTAATGAGCGAGGGAATCTCCTTTATTGCCTCGCTAATTAGCAAATAATTTTAAACGTCTACAATTTGAAAGATATAACCAAAAACAAGAGAGTAACCTTAATGAAATTAAAGATTTTATTAGTCACCTTAATCTTGGCCTTGAC
>CAZXTD010000244.1:0-4886 GCA_964643575.1 uncultured Glaciecola sp.
CTGCGAAGCCCCTGCCTTGCTCACCTGCTCTTGCTGCTTCTATTGCTGCATTTAAAGCAAGTAAATTGGTTTGCTCAGCGATATTTCTAATGACTTCCATCACACCGCTAATTTCTTCACTCGATTTCGCTAATTCTTCAATAACCGAAACAGAGCTTTCGGTGTTAGTCGCTTGAGTCTTAATGTCAACAATGGTTTGGTTAAGTGTGCTCACACTCAAGTCTGTCTCTTGCCCAGCATTCATTGCAGCATCATTCGCTTTGTTGGTATTTTCTTCAACTGCCGATGCTTTTTCTTCTAATTGTGAAGCAGCATTTGCCATTACACTCATTTCTTCAGAAAGCTTTTGTACCGATGTTTGCGTTGTTGCGGCAATTTCATTCAGTGACAGGGTTTTTTCGATGAGTTCGTTTGCCGTTGATTTAACGTCGTCTACGGTATCTTGTACTTTCGAGAAAAGACGGTTTAAACCTTTCGCCATATCGCCAAATTCATCGCTGGTTGATTCATCAAACCTAACTGATAGGTCACTATTTCCCGAGGCGATATTATTAATTGAAGATAGATATTCGTTAATGCGCTTGCCTACAATATTTTGTAATAAATAGTAAATAGTTGCTAATACCAATAAACCGGCTATCAGTTCTTGAACAATGGCACCAATAACGCTTTGTGTTGTGATAGCACTGACTTCTGCTTTGTTCGCGGCGAGAATAATCTTGTATCCCCATTTATCGTAGTTAAGTTCTTTGATATCCCAAGTGTCTGCATTTGCCACAGCTGTGCCGGCCTCTTGTGCAGAGATATTGTCAGACACCGCTACAAAGTTACCTTTTTCATCTTGCAAAGCAATAAAGCCATTTTCTAATATTCTAGATTCAGCGATTGTCTCGATGATTGACGCTAAATTTGCGCTATATCCAACATACCAGATGCCGATTGTTTCGCCACTAGCGTTTGTTAGTGGAGCATAACCGGTCAGGTATGGGCTACCTAATATATCAACTTCACCATAGTAAGCCTGGCCTTTGTTGATTTGTTTGATGGCTTTACCAGAAGGGCTTAATTTTGTTCCGATTGCGCGCTTGTCGTTTTTAATGACATTGGTCGATATACGAATATAGTCAGCGCCAGTTTTACTAAATATGGTCGCTGTGCCATCCATGATTTCGGTGAGGCCGTCGACTAAGGTGAAGTTATTGCCAATAGTGGCATTGCCCATTACTATATTGTTTGCAGTTACGCCGTTAACTACAACACTGCCTTGTTGTGTAGCTGCGCCCATTTCTGCGCCCATTTTTTTAAGTAAACGCATACTATTTTGGACACGGCTGGCCATAATCTCGTCTGTTGTATTTAATACGTCAACGATATGCTTTGTCTGCTGTTCAATTTCTGTATCAATTTTTTGTTCAGTATAAGATGCTGTTTTGACTGCGCTAAGTACTGCCATGCCTATTGCCATAACTGCAATAACAGAGGTCACTGAGTAAAAGAATTTTTGCTGTAGTTTCATTTGAATAAACCTTTGACTAAACCGCTCTTGCAGCGTTTTTAGATATCAATAAGTGTTAACTCAATAAATGCTTTTAAGGTATGGTAAGACTCGTTGGGCGCTTAAAAGACTTTAATGAATACAATTGTCATTGGCTTTTTATCGGCTGATTCATGCTTATCTAAAGTGCTAATTGCTATAAGACAAGAGTAAGTTATCTCACTTATTTTAGTTCGCTTCTAACGCCTCGGATTGAGTGTTGTATTAAAGGCTGGTTGATAAACACTACCAACCTTTGGCAATAAATAATTGGCGTACTACATCTTGCCCATCAACAAGATAATAGTAAGGAAATTGCGCAGCGGTGGAGCAGGCATGATTAGGTAATATTCGCAACAAGTCACTAATGGCATGATCCTCAAATGGGAATCGCTGTTTTGCTGACCGCGTACTCACAATCCCATGTTCTTGATTGGCAGAAGTCATAATTAGGTTACTGATGGGTGAGCAATGTACATCACAAACAAGACCATAACCCTGGTCAATCTTTTGAACTGAGGTGCCTCTATCTCGAGACATTGCCATCCACCCCGCATCGCAAATAGCAAGATTCTTGTCTTTTTGAAAGCCAGTGATACTGCTTAAAACACTAATTGCGATATCTTGAGTATCACATACTTGCAAACCTGCCATGACTAAATCAAATAGCACATATACGCCGGCTCTGACTTCGGTAATCCCTTTGAGATCATCAATTGCAAATGCAGTAGGAGTGGAGCCTATTGACACAATTGGGCATGGCAAATTTGACTCTTTAAGGCGATTGGCTGCCAGTAAAGCCAAATCTCGTTCTTGGCGAGCCATGGCTAATTGAGTTTCTGGCGTATCACAAGTATAGGACCCGCCAGCATGAGTCATTACACCCATGAGTTTACACCCCTCACTGGTGTGCAAAGTCTTTGCTATAGATAACAAATCAGGGTCAAGGGGCTTAATGCCCGCTCTATGACCATCTACGTCAATTTCTATCAATACTTTATAGCAACAACGTTCAAATTCTCCGTCTTTCGAAAGTTGCAGAGCGGCCTCTACGCTGTCAACAATTAGCTTTATGTCGCACCCATTGTCCATAAGTTCGCGGATGTGCGAATACTTATTATTGACAATGCCAACGGCATATAAGATATCGCTGTAACCAGCATCAAAAAAATGCCTCGCTTCCGCTATCGTCGATACTGTAATCCCCGACATCGGGCTGAGCGTTTCAATTTCTTTAGTGATATCCACTGACTTATGGGTTTTTACATGGGGCCTTAAACGACAGTTTATATCCTGAATATGTTCGGTTAAGCGGGCGATATTCGCCCGCATAGTGCTTTGTTCTATCAATAAACAAGGGGTAGTGAGGTCGCTTATTTTCATGTTTAAACTTGTGTTTCTTATTTCGTCAAAGAGAGTGCGTCAGAGGCCATGTTTTGACCTTCGCCTAACACTAATTTTGAAAACCTAACTTGCGTATAATCGCCATTCGCTTTATCGATTTGCCAGTCGCCAGTGCCGCCGCAAGCTGTTCCCCAAAAAGGGTTGCTTGTGCCGCCATTACACTGGCTATATGCGCCGGCTTTAAAGTAGTGCCAGTCGCCAGCATAGCCTTGTTCAAAGTCATTTTCATCCACATTGCCATAGGCATCTACGTTATCTGCCAGGTTAATTGAATATTGAACCGTTTCCTTGTTTGGTGCACTGAATATAAGGTGCATAGTGTCTTCGTAAACATTAACAAGGTAACAAAACTCTTCTCCCAACTTAATACCTTCATCACCAGGTGCAGAGGTGTTTTCCCAAGTATTGCCCCAAACAGGATAAGCAATATCGGTTCTATCGGGGTGCTCTTTAGGTAGGTTTCGTTCGTAGGTCCAAAATACTGAGCCGGTGTGGTGGCCAGGGAATTTTTTATAAAATATCTTAAGTGGCTCGTTGCCATAACCAAAGCCTTTTGAACGGTCGGGATCATTACCAGCATGTATCTGGCCAACCACCACCGAGTAGCTTGGATACTTTTCAGGTCGGTCACTATTTAAGGCAACATGGTCAACCCTTAAGGTGGCTTCCATTCTGCCGCCAATAGCAGCAAATGCATTGGCATTTTCGTGTGCTGCTAATGCAAAATTATTCCCCGGTGCTTTGGTCTTTATTTTAGTATTAAGCCCTCTAGACATATGACGCAGCTCGCTTCGTGCGTTGGTTGAGTTTGCTGTTGTCACGCCTACATTAGGGCTGGTAAACACAAGCTCTTTATTGTTGTTCAAATAGAAGAACTCAGGGTGACTGTAGGTTTGGATGTCTTTGACTTTTACCATGTCGGGTTTGTTGTCGTTGTTAGCATCAATTGGCAGTGTAATATTCCACTGAGTCAAATCGAAATAAGCGCCGGGTACCGCCAAATCAGTGCTCTTTTTAACATCTGTTGATGATGCTTGTGGTGATGTGCACCCAGACGTTGTGAATAAAACGAAAGACGATAGAGCGGCGATGGCTGCCACCGAAGATGCGCGTGATGCAGTAGTTTTCATTTTGACCTATTGATTATTGCTATGGTTGTTCGGTATTTATATCATTTTAGTCAACTAATCACAGTCAAGATTCAAAATTTACTGATTGAGAAGCAATATTGACACAAAATCGTTAGCCGGCTTTTCGTTTACCAAAGGTATTCCCAAAAACATCGTACAAGCATCTCCATGAAAATGGCATGTTGCTTTTCACGCCAGAGGCCAAGAATTAATTATTTCAAGGCTTATTACTAATTTTTGCTACCGCGAAGTCGGCTAATTTAGTGAGGTCTATTTACGTTTAGCTGAAAAATAGAAAAGGGCAGCTTTTTAGGGCTGCCCTTTGTTAGTCGTACTGTAACCTAAATTAACTAAGCAGAATCACCGCCTTTTGCTGGCTTTGATGATTTCGCTTTTGCAGATTCTGCCGCTTTTGCAACAAGGTCATTTGGTGTCACGTTAGTTTCCGTTTTGCTGGATGCGCTTGATAGCAATGGGCTGTTGCCTTTAACTAAGTCACTCAAACCGCCTGCTTCACCTTCAACTAAACCAAGCTCTTGCAGCAATGAGTCGACTACTGGAGCGTTTGCTCTGTAGTTAAGCGCAGCTTCGGTAACTTGCTCGGCAATACTGCCTTTGCCGCCGCCAGCGTTGCTTAAAGTAGTACCGCCATTGCTGATACCATTGGTACCGTAACCCTGGAGTATTTTAATACCGTCGATATTCTCAAGTGGCTTAACAGCATTGGCTACAATCTGCGGTAGCACTTGTAAAATAGCCAACGATTTCTGCAATTCAATTTGCTCAGCTTTGAGCGTATTTTCTGCTTCGTGTAAGGC
>CAZXTD010000245.1:0-790 GCA_964643575.1 uncultured Glaciecola sp.
TTTTTAAGGCTTGTTTCAATTCATTGGCAATGCCGATGTAATCCACCACCAGACCACCGGGCTTATCTTTAAATACCCGATTTACTCTTGCAATCGCTTGCATTAGGTTGTGGCCTTTCATCGGCTTATCTATATACATTGTATGACAATTAGGTGCATCAAAACCGGGTAACCACATATCACGCACAATTACTACTTGCAGGGGATCGTTAACATCCTTGAAACGCTTCTCGAAAAGCTTCTTGGTTTCCTTGTTGTAAATGTGCGGTTGCAACTTGGTTTTATCTGAGGCTGCGCCCGTCATTACCACTTTGATAGCACCCTTGGTTGCGTCTGGGTCATGCCAGTCTGGCTTAATGGCGACTATGGCGTTGTATAAATCGACGCATATTTCACGACTCATACATACGGCCATCGCCTTGCCGGGCATCGTTTCAATTCGGCTTTCGAAATGCTCAACCAAATCATTGCCCACAAGCGCAACTCGAGGCTCACTGCCAACTAGCTTTTCTAAGGCCGCCCATTTAGATTTGGTACTTTCTCTAACTGCGGTATTTTCTTCATCTTCGATGACTTCATCAATTTCATCATTCAGCGCTTCTAGTTCCGCTTCGTTAATATTCAACTTAGCTAAGCGTGACTCATAATAAATAGGCACTGTTGCGCCATCATCAACGGCATCCTGAATATCGTAAATGGAAACGTAATCTCCAAATACCGCTCGGGTATCTTTATCCGCCGAATCTATTGGAGTACCGGTAAAACCGATAAAAGACGCAGCGGGTAATGC
>CAZXTD010000245.1:800-4870 GCA_964643575.1 uncultured Glaciecola sp.
GCATCGCGCATGTGTTTTGAGTAACCAAAGGTATATTTACCTGTTTTGGTATTAAACTTGGCCTTATCACCGTACTGACTGCGGTGAGCTTCATCGCTCACAACCACAATGTTTTTACGTTCACTTAAAACCGGGTGGGCAGTTTCCCCCCCAAGCAAGGCAAACTTCTGAACAGTAGTAAAAACGATACCACCCGATTGACGTGAGGATAATATTTCACGCAAATCATCCCTGTCTTCCGCTTGAACAGGAGTTTGTTTGAGTGTTTCTGCTGCCATGCCAAAGGTATCAAAAAGCTGTCCATCCAAATCATTACGATCGGTTACAACCACAATGGTCGGGTTGTTCATTTCTGGCTGCGCCAGTAATTTACCGGCATAACACACCATTGAGATAGATTTACCCGAACCTTGTGTATGCCAAACAACTCCGGCTTTACCTGAGCCTGGAACGACTCTATCAGCATAATTTGCACGCGGTTCAGTAACACGACATTCATCTTGTGAGGCAGTGACAGTAGCTCTAACTGCTTCACGCACAGCATGAAACTGGTGATAACCCGCAATCTTCTTGATCGTCGCATCACCCGATTGCTCAAACAAAATAAAGTGGCGAATGTAATCTAAAAATAATTCTGGTTTATAAAAGCCCTTAACCAAAGTTTCTAACGCATATTCAAACAACGGCCTATCATGCTCATTGCTAACCGTTCGCCACGCCATAAAGCGTTCTTTATTCGCTGTTAATGAGCCCACACGGGCATTAAGGCCATCGCTAACTACCAATGCTTCGTTAAACGCAAAGAGGTCGGGAATTTGTTCTTTATAAGTTTGTATCTGTTGATAGGCCGACCATATATCCGCTTTGCTGTCGGCTGGGTTTTTAAGCTCTAGTAGTGAAACTGGTAAGCCATTGATGAAAACAATTACGTCAGGACGGCGATTGCCTTTATTTCCAATAAGTGTGAACTGGTTGACGACCAAGAATTGGTTGTTACTTGGGTTGTCAAAATCGATTAAACGAGCATAATCATGCTTCTCTTCACCATTGTCATCTTTAAAATCAACTTTGACACCCTCCAACAACATCTGATGAAAGGCTTTGTTGTTTTTTATCAATATAGGTGTTTCAGGCTTTGCAACTTGAAACACAACTTGTTCTAGTGTTGCCGCAGGGATATGTGGATTAATTTTACTAAGACAACTTAACAAACGAGCACTCAACACAATCTGATGATAATCACTTCGCTCTGGGCTAACACCATCTGGCGCTATGTCATAACCACAAATGTAGTCATATCCGATTGATTGGAACCAGTCGAGGCAGAGTTGTTCTAGTTGGTCTTCCGTGATCATTCTTGTTCGCCTAAATTGGAAGTATATGCTTGTTTAGGGTGGTTACGTTTAGTGGGGAAAGCCAAACGTAATTTCTCATTAGCAACTAATGGATTAAGGTAGTTTTTCCTTAAGGTGTCTGGCTTTTTGTCCAATAAAGCAGATAAGTCATTGAGCGTAATAAAGCGAGCGTTACAAAGTTGTATTATCACTTGATTAATGATGTCTTTGCTTTTGCGGCTGTTGCCACCTTTAGCTAGCTGCGCAATTTGCTCTAACTCTTTCCATTGTGAATCATCTAGTTCCGCGTCCGGAGCTAAGTCCGGACCTAACTCCGGATCGAGCTCCGGACTTTTCTCTAGCTCAGCAGAAACAGCAGGTTTATTCACAAAGCTATGCTCTGCAAGAAACTGCCCAGTCGCATTGTCCGGAGTCGGAATTTCAACATTTGGTTTATGATAAACCTTACCTTTATGCTCACCCGTTGAAGATATCACTCCTGCTTTTTCAAGCTTAACCAATGCTAAAGTAACCTCTCTAGTATGGGCAGAAACTTGCGAGCAGAGCTGCTGATGCGACAAGTACACGTCAGAATAAATGGTAATCGTTAAAGTACGTTCTAGCTCAGATAACTTTTCAAATTTATTGCCAAAACTCTC
Organism: uncultured Glaciecola sp.; assembly: GCA_964643575.1. Classification (GTDB taxonomy): domain Bacteria; phylum Pseudomonadota; class Gammaproteobacteria; order Enterobacterales; family Alteromonadaceae; genus Glaciecola. The sequence goes on from CAZXTD010000245.1 coordinate 2,794, forward strand.
CTGCAGCTCATTGATCACCTCTGGCGGGTATAGGTCAATCATCCTCAGTTCTAAAAGTGTTTGCTCGTATGGCTCTACTACTTCGCGTAACAGTGGAACTTTCCAATGTTGGCTTTTCCAGCCGTTTAGAATATTTGGGATACCCGATCCAGCTTGCTCACCAAAATTCACATATCTAAACATCTGCGCTAAAAGTCGATTGCGGCAATCGGGTTCACCACCTTGCATCGCAACTGCAATGGGCACACGCATTAAACCAGGATTACGGAATCCATACATATCAGGGCGCTTTACAACTAACACCGATGCCCTACCAGTGTAATCTGCATGAATAATTACATTTGCTAATGATTCACGCAGCGCAACATGGACAGGGGTATCGTCTTGACGAACCCCACCATCTAGCTTGAAAGGAATCTTTAAATCTTCTACTAATTTACGATAAACCTTCCGCGAAAAATCATATAGATTACCAGACCACGTGCCATCAAGCGTTAAACGATCAACCCAACGTTTTTCTGTTTTGGCTTCAGGTCGTTCTTGATAATCCAAGATATAATAAGGGAATTTTTCTTGTATAACTGGATGGGTACCAAACATCAATAAGCCAGCAACAGTTAAGCCTGCCTGCCCTGTATCCCTATTAACCCTCCAGCCACCAATTCTTTTTAAAAAATTAGTGTTATCTAGCTCATTCCAAGGGTGAGACGGGTTTAAATTTGCGTAGTTTTGTCGATAGACACGCAGTGTCTCTAAATCTAAATCTTCGATACCAAAATTAGTTAAAATTTCGTTATCTCGTGACTCTTCAATTTGCTCGGCCATCAAGCGCTTTACTTGCTCAACAGTCAGCTTTTGATCTGCTTCATGTTTTCTACAATAAGCAAATTCGAGTGGGTTTTTGTTCAAAAATATAGGCCGCTCTTCGCGCTTTGCTCTTCTAACTGTAATAACGAGTAGAGTACTTCCATTAATATCTACTTCTCTAACAGCGTCATTGGTTAATAAATTGGCACTGACCTTATTAGGGTTATTAGCGGTGTCGAATAAGTCTTTTTTAACTCTCGCCACGTTCTTAATGCCATTAAGAGTAAAACTCCCTTTCTTTTCACTCAGGCCCAGAATAATAATACCGCCATCGGTATTGGCAAACGCACTATAGCTTTCCCACATATCATTAGGTACAGCGCCGTTGCCGTCTCTACCTGACGCCTGTTTACATTCAAGCGACGATGATTCCTTCAAAACAGCAATATCATCTAATGTGTTTATTTCAAAGCTAGCCATGCATTATCCAAATATAAGATTTCGCCAATAATTACGACTACAACACGCGTGTTGTAGTCAGCGCTAATTCAATGTTTTGTTTTTTGTTTTCATTCTTGTTCTACCTTTTGCTCTTCAGCAACTAGGTATTCCATAATTTCAGTAATTGCGCTATCTCGTTGATTTACTGGATAGCCAAGTTTGCGTAACGTAATACGCATGCTTGCGCGCATTTGAGATTGAATATTATCTCTTGTTTGCCAATCCACAGTTTTTTGTGCGTGCAAATCTTTAGCTAGTTTCTCTGCTATAAACTGAATGCGGCCAGGCTCAACTTGATCAGAAGCTCCCGAATGCAAAATTGTCGCAATCACCGGTGAGTCTTTATCATCAGCAACAAACATATGAATAGGGGTATCTTCGACCTCATCATCTAATGAAGCGATCTGCTTTTGCATGCGAAGCGCCGCTTGATCTAATTCATATTCACGATGTTCTTCTGCTACCACGAGGTTGCAATACTCAGAGGCACCTAACACATCAGGAAACAAACTAGCATGATGCACATTCATACGCCGCAATTGGCGCATGCACCCCTCTCGGTCCTCATTTTTGATATATATTTTGCAAATATAACGCGCAATAATGCCCGCCTCTTCGTCTTCAGAGGCGGCTTTTAAGTCAGCATCAGGGAAATCTTCACTTGCCAGCGTATCGGTTAGCGCGTTTTCAATGGTTGAATCGTATGGTGAAAAGGTAAATAACCCAGCTTGATTAACAAGCCTGCCGTGGTCGTCCTTTCGCGGCTCTA
>CAZXTD010000246.1:0-4857 GCA_964643575.1 uncultured Glaciecola sp.
CATATAGCATGGAAATTAAGTCTCTCTTAGTTTTGACATTGCTAAACTTCAGGCTGTCACTATGCCAGTGATGGCTATTGATGATTTCATCATGAAACACGGTTTGGTATAGCGGTAAACGATATTGAGGTGAGAACAAAAGCGTTTTATATGGCTCTTTGACCTTAGCGGGTTTAAAAAAGAAATCGGGTTTGTGATTGGGATACCACCTACCTAGGTAATATGGTGACTTTTTATTTCTTTTCATTTCTTGATCGGTCCAACCAAATCCGATCGTTTCTAAGCCATGAGCTAAAGCAACGCCCTGTGTGGTTAAGCTATTGCCGTCTTCGGTGGCCAACAAAGTATTTGTGTGAGTAGCAATCCAGTTCATTCGCGCATTAAACGCGTCTAACATTTGCGATTCGTTATCTTTAGTATTGTAGTCTTCACGTGCCATAGCGGTGCCATCAACGTCTAAAAATATGCTGTTAAAGCGGCCATACTTGACAATGTCTTGTATTCTCTCTTGCACGTAAGGTAAATGACAACTTGGGTTAAGGTAATAACCGTTATTTCTGAATCCTTTCTTTTTAGAGCCATCTGCGTTTTCTATTGCGCATTGTTGCCTCATTTCATTTGGTAACTGCGCGGTCAGCCACGTATCGTTAACGCCTAGCGCAATCGCCGTGTTGTACGAATCATAAGTTGCCACTAAAAATCCCATCTCTATTGCTTTATCAACTAATTCGGGCTGAAAAAAAGCGGGCTTCCAGTTATCCATGCCCAACCAAAGTTTAGTCAATCCAGACTGTTTAAAGCTTGATAGCATATCTGCGCTTAGGGCTTGGCCCCATTTTTCGTTATTCACTAGAAAATCATTGGCGTGCTCTATTAGCCACTTTTTACGTTTTTGTATATTGGTAAATTGTGAAGCAATGGAGTTATCCGACAGGCTGACGCTAGATGATGGAAACTTATCGATAAGTGAGGTGTGCAGACTGTCGACTAGAAGCTGTTTGTGGTAATTACTTAACCAGTCATTGCCTTTGCTTAGAGAATGCAGTTGCTCACGAGCCTGCACTGAAATATGTAGATTTGATTTGTTGAAATACCAATCTTTAAAGCCCCACCAGTCCTTCACATCTTGCACGCTAATGCTGCTAGTGCCAAATAAATAGATTTGTGCTGCACCAATTAGGCGTTTTATTGATTTATTGCGTTTGATTTTTACTGTTAGTGGTTCAGCAAAACCCTGTTGAATGCGCCATTGTCGATATCGTTTTGCACCGTCTAGTATGTGGTCATTTACACTCAATTCGACAACAAAAGCTTGCGACTGATTAAGCGGTGTAAAAAGATGCTTTGCTAACATGTCGAGCTTGTTATTTTGACCTTTAAATTGCAATTGATTGTTGGTGGGAGTCATCAACATAGCGGTAACAAACTGATTATTTTGCTTAAATGACCAAAAAGGCATTTTTAGGTTATGTGTCGTGTTTGCGCCAGTGTGGGTATTCTCCAAATAGTCTATCCAACTAGTGTTATTTGTTGGTATTCGCATGCCTTCGCTAAAAGGTAGCAGTAATTCGGTAGTGGCTACATGCGCTAAGTCGAACCATTGCAGCATAATAGGTTTGTTTCGAGTTATTTGTGGCAGATCCGAAGCATCAAAACTTAGGGTTAGTGTGTCGGTAAGCACAGCCTTTACATTGATATTACTGGGATAAAGAGACCATTTTGCTTGGTTTTTACTTTGTTGAATTATATTAACTGATTTTTGCTTTTTACCATTTATTAATAGATTTCCGGTATTGGCTGTAATGCTATTTCCCGAGGTGCTAGTCGTTGTTGTGCTAGCGCTTGCCGCTGGTTGCCACCGAATAGAAAGTTCGGCCGTGTTTATAATTGTATTTTTATCGCCTTTTACTAAGGTTATCTCGACATCAGATGTGTTAGCCAACAAAGGTTTAACGCTTAAGAAAATAAGCATAATACAAATGAGATATGCTAAGGAATTAAGGTCAGAACAGTTTTTAATAGCACGGCTAAGCATTTTATCGCTAGTTATCATAATAGACACTCGTTTTCATATCGCTACTGTTAATCAGCGTGTTGATGAAATTCAATTAGTGTAGTTGGGTCAGTTGGCATGCCGTCTTTGCGTAGCTCAAAATGCAAATGGGATCTCCTACTTGCACCACTAGAGCCAACTTCACCTAAACTTTCACCTAGTTTAATACTGTCGCCCACCGCGACACTAATTGCACTCAAATGTGCATACATGCTTGAGTAACCATTGCTGTGTTCAATAATTACAACCTTGCCATAGCTGCTATTTAGGGTAGTACTATCTGCTAAAACGATGGTTCCAGCATTGGCTGCTGTCACGTTGGTACCGTGAGGCGCCAATAAATCAATGCCAGCATGCTTGATATGTGCAGTAGAGACGTGGCTAACGCCAAATGTCGACGTAATTTTGTACTGTGCCAATGGTGCCAACCAGTCTGAGTTATTGCTTTTAGTCGAATCTAACGACGCAAACGCTATATTGGTCAGTATAGATACACATAAAACTGTGAAAATAAAAATGTATTGAGCAACAGCAGTTTGCTTGTTTTTACCTGCTAAAATAAGCTGTAAACGGGCTTTGTTTACGGTGCTTTTGCTATTATTGGACTTTTTGTGTTGATCGCCAAATCCAGCTACTCCCAAGCCCGAAAATGTCGGTTTTCCTAATTTTAGGCAGGCTAAGAATGAGGCTGCATATTCCTTTTTGCATGTATTGGTATTTTGCAATACATCTGCGTCACAATTGAATTCCATCGCCACAATATAATTGTTAGCAAACCGACGAATAAAAGGATTGATGCAAAACAATGCACTCACACACATCACAGCCCATGTAATTCGGTGATCATTGCGTTTAATATGCATAAGTTCATGCTCAATTATTGCTTGTTGTTGCATGGGCGGCAAACTGTCGAGAAATTCTGGTATCACTATAATTGGATGCCAAACACCGCATACAAATGGCGCAGTTTTTTGCTTAGTGAGTTTTATTCTGATATTTCGCGTTTTCAACATATCTTGATGTGGCTTAAAAAGAGCCGATTCTACGGGTAAGGATTTTAAGCGAGCAATAAACAAATGAAGCTTGACAGCGGTATACGCAAACCGGCACACATTAATACCACTACACAAAATTAGCGTTAAGCATATAAGCGCAATAGCATAGTGTGACGGCGCTTTTTCAATGGTGGGCGTTAACAGTGTTTGAGCTTGTAAATAGTACTCGCTTAAATGAGTTTGTTGCTCACTCAACCAAACAAAATGAGATGCGGAATTTGATAGTTCAGGCAGAAAATTTACGATAGGTAAAAAAGGCATAATGCTGGCCGCAATGCAAACCAACCAAACGCCAGAATAGCTTGTAATAATGAGTTCACGTTTTTCAGCTACCATCATCATCAAAAAAAGCAAAGCACTAACACCCAAAGACAACAAATATGAAAAAAAGAAACTAGTCATCTTAGTTTATGTCATTACGTTGATGTAAAAGAGCTTCTAGCTCTGCAATTTCGTCGTCATCAACTATTTGGCTACTACCAAAAAAGGTTGCAGGGATTGGTTCGTCTAGTTCTAGCACGCGACTAGCGAAGTCTTTCGCAAAGTAGGCCAGTGTAGGCACTTTTTCTGCTAATGCTCTGTAAATTTTTTTGTTCCCCAAATTACTTATAGCAACTAAATCTTTTTCGCCCATTCGCTCTAACACTTTGCGAGTTGTTGAATAACTCCATGTCAATTTTTCACCTATATCGTTATGAAGTTCTCGCGCTGTTTTAGGGTGGTGCTTCCATAAGCTTTTTAGCAGGGCTAACTCGCTTGCATTCGGGATGTTCAAATAAACCTCTTCATAAGAAAGTGTTGGCAACCTTGATGATGGTGCGACAGCTGTCGCATTTTGTCAAGTTGAATTGCGACAACTGTCGCAGAAAGTCATGAATGGGGTGATGAAAAGCAAATAGATAATTGCAATATTATCCCTAAATGAAGCTCGAGCAGAGGCTAGTCTAAAGTGTTAACTTGCCAAATACTCTAGACGAATGAAGATGTTTATCATGTTAGCCCAAGTTCGAGTAATTTATTAACATACAATATTGAAACCAAGCAGCATACTAAACCAAGAGATCCTTAAACAGGGAACTTTGTCTGAGCCTATTGGGCAACTAGATGATTGAACAATTTCACCTTTATAACTACTCGTCCCAATTGGTTGTTGTTTTGACAAACACAATTTTTAACGAGGTAGAATCCATATTAGTAGCTCCCTTAAAGGATTTCCGAAAACGTGGGTTCTGATCGTGCGCCACTAATTGTTGAATTCAATCTTCGGTAGCGCTTTACTATAAACCTGTGGGTATATGCTCATCAGTCTGTTGCAAAGTATTCACCTCAAAAGGCTGAGGTGAATAATTAAGACCGATAGAATGACTGTTAGAAAGCTGAGCATTGCAGTAAATCCACCTTGAACGCTTGCAGAAGCGGATTCGTTTTCGCCAAAACGAAACTCGTAGCCAGTGGCAGCAGTTAACGCAATGCCGGTCGCATCAGATGATTCAACGGATATATCGCCATCGTTGAAAGGTCCATCACCTTCTACTACTTGTTCAAACTCAAAGTTATTATCGTACATCAAGAAATCTAAACCAACTGGTGGATTGGATAGCCAAGTAATACATCATCAACTAACAGTTTTGCACTTTCAGCCATTCTTCTCAGACAATTACTTGAACAAAGATATATGTAAATAAGTACCTTACCGTAAGTCGTTATTGCCGTCCCCATTCCTTTCCACCCATTTCTACCAACCGAGAC
>CAZXTD010000247.1:0-4842 GCA_964643575.1 uncultured Glaciecola sp.
CTTTCAGAGTCTTCATCGCTTACGCTAGGGTCGGCAGCGGCCACCATTGCATCGACTAAGTCGAGTTTGATGATTTGGTCAGAAAGCTTGGTTTTACCCGCTTCCATTGGCCCACCCGATACAAACACAACGGGCACATTTAAGCGCATGGCGGCCATTAACATGCCAGGGGTAATTTTATCGCAGTTTGAAATACACACAATGGCGTCTGCGCAGTGAGCGTTAACCATATATTCAACGCCATCGGCAATAATTTCGCGCGATGGCAAGCTGTATAGCATGCCGCTGTGGCCCATGGCGATTCCGTCGTCTACAGCAATCGTATTAAATTCTTTGGCAACGGCGCCGGCTTCTTCGATGCTGCGAGCAACAAGTTGGCCAAGGTCTTTTAAATGCACGTGCCCGGGCACAAACTGGGTAAAAGAGTTGGCAATTGCAATGATGGGTTTCCCAAAGTCATTGTCTTTCATACCGGTGGCTCGCCATAGTGCGCGAGCACCTGCCATATTGCGACCATGTGTAGTGGTGGCAGAACGTAATTTTGGCATTGCTTTCTCCTTTTTATATTCGCTGTATTGTGAGTCAGTATAACAATCACAAGTTTTTTGTGTCAGGCATGGCCTTTTTTATAGCAAGCATGACTATCAATTAAGTTGAAGCGGTGAACCTCAGTGCGGGGAAAGTAATTTTGACTAGCGCTCGTTTACTAAAAAAACACATACAAAAAAACCCTCGCACGGGAGGGTTTTGATTTGTGCCTAGGCACAGGTCAACACCACTCGTACGGTTTTGTTCCCGATAGCTGCGGATGCTCCGCTAGCGAAAATGAGAAATCAAAACAAATGATGCTCGAAATACAGTAAATTGTCGTCACTCGTGCAGTTTGCCTTTATTGAAGGCTTCGCGCAAGCATTTCAGGTGAAAACTTAATGAGTAGATGTACAGCCACGTTCTAAAACTGGTCTGAAGTACAGTAGCCAATGCGCCTAATAATCGTCATTGTATATAAGCTGGCTCAAGCGGGTATAGGATAAAGATATAAATGGAATTAGCAGTTGTGTATACGCGCGCCAATTTAGGCATCGACGCGCCTTTAGTCACCATTGAGGTGCATTTAAGCAATGGTTTGCCTGGATTTCATTTAGTGGGATTGCCCGAAACAACCGTAAAAGAGTCGCGCGACAGAGTGCGCAGCGCCATGATAAACGCGGGTTTTGAGTTTCCAAACAAACGAATCACTGTAAATATGGCACCGGCCGACTTACCTAAAGGCGGCGGCCGCTTCGACCTAGCCATTGCCGTTGGCATTATATGCGCGACCGAAGGCATAGGCGCAGGTTGTTTAGAAGAATACGAATTTGTGGGTGAGCTTGCTTTGTCTGGTGATTTACGCTCTGTACAAGGCGCTTTACCTATGGCATTTGCTGCAGCCAAATCGATGCGTAAACTCATTTTACCCGAAGTTAACGCGCAAGAAGCCGCATTAGTTAGCACGGCACATGTACTGTCGGCAAAAAGCCTATGGGATGTGTATCTGCATTTAATCGACAAACAGTTTTTACCCCAAGCAGAGTTTGAACAGGGCTTGTCTGAGCACAATACTTATGGCGACCTCAGCGACATAATTGAACAAATTCATGCTAAACAAGCATTAGAGATTTGTGCTGCAGGTGGGCATAATTTATTGCTTTTCGGGCCAGCTGGCACCGGAAAAAGCATGCTTGCCAATCGACTATTATCGATATTGCCTGAACTACCCGAGCAAGATGCGCTTACCGTGGCCTCAGTACGTTCAATAGTGGGTGAAAAAATTAATCCGGCCAACTGGCGGCAGAGGCCTTTTCGGCAACCACACCACTCAAGCTCAGCGGCAGCACTTGTTGGCGGTGGCAGCTATCCTATGCCCGGCGAAATCACACTAGCGCATAAGGGTGTATTGTTCTTAGACGAGTTGCCTGAGTTTGGCCGACATGTGCTTGATGTGCTGCGTGAACCACTGGAAACCGGCGAAATAAATCTATCTCGCGCTAAACATAAGGCCACTTACCCGGCTGACTTTCAGCTGGTAGCAGCGATGAACCCAAGTCCAACGGGTGATATAGATGATATGCGGTGTAATAATGACCAAATACTTCGTTACTTAAACAAACTATCGGGGCCGCTACTCGATCGAATCGACCTGCAGGTGCATGTGCCTCGTGTTGATATCAGTAGAGCGTTCTCGCAAAGAGTACAGGCGCAAAGCGCAAGTAATCCGCCCCCTGAAAAGCCTGATTATATTAGTAACGATGGCGAGAATTACAACAAGCAAGGCGATAGTAAAAGTGCATCCGAGCAACCTCAACAAAGCCTAAACAACGCCGAAAGCTCTGAAACAGTTAAAGCGCGAGTAAGCCAAGCACAGCAGCGACAATTTGCGCGCCAAGCAAAACTAAACTCTGCGTTAAACAACAAAGAACTCGATAAGGTTGCAGGGCTTAGTCAGGCAAACCAAACATTTATTACAGACGCAATTGATAAATTAGGATTGTCTATGCGCGCTTTTCATCGCACCCTAAAAGTCGCACGCACTATTGCTGACTTACAACAAAGTGAAACGGTAGAAAAACGCCATATTGCGCAAGCAATGTCGTATAGAAGTTTTGACCAATTATTAAAACAATTAACAGGGGCATAAGAGTTTAACTGGAAAATAACTGCCCAAAACTTCGAATAAGCGCTTCATTAGCACGCTCTTTGAGATAACACAGGCCAAGTCTGTACGCTTCAATATTATCTACCGCAATACTTTGCACCTTGCTCTTTGCAGTAGAGTTTTCAAGGACTATTCGGGGCACAAACCCAATGCCAAGTCCCAAAGCAACCATACTCACAATCGCTTCGTTGCCCGACACTCTTGCATAAACACGCGGTTTTATATTTTGCTCAGCAAACCAATGGTTAACTATTCGCTTTGACGGGCCTCTTGCCGGCATAATTACATTGGTGTTTTGCCACTTCACCTCATTAATCGTGGTCACGGCCATGGTAGCAGGCACAATCAAGGTTAAAGGCACCGAGTCGATGGGCTGAAAATAAATATTCGCCGGAAAGTCAGGTGTGTGTATCGCAATCGCTAAATCAGCTTTAAAGCCGTGTTCGGTATCGAGTAACCGGTCGAGCGCCAATGTATGGTCACCCGTATCAAGTTTGATATCCACAGACGGATATAGCTCTCGCATTTTATCAAGCACTTTAGGCAGGTAAGTTTGTGCAGCAGTTACCGAACAAAACAGAGATAATTCACCGCTTAACACTTCTTTTTGTTTAGCGATATCACTTTTTAATTGATGATACTGAAGCAGCGTTTCATCAGTAAATGCGAGCAATTTACGGCCTGCTGGCGTGAGTCTCACATTACGATTATTACGAATGAACAGCGCGACGTTTAGCTCTTCTTCTAAGCGAATGATAATGCGAGTAAGTGTGGGAGGTGATACAAACATCGCCGCTGCCGTTTGCGTAAAACTCAAGCTTGTAGCCAGGTGCTGAAATTGTTTGAGGCTTCTGATATCCATTGATGCTTGTGGTGTACCTTACGTTTTAATGCTTATATCTATAAACATTGCTAAAGTAACTCTTGCTACAACAATGCCTTAAACCCTATTGTTTCACATATTGAAACACTAAATTTCATATAATTCAATTTATAAAACAATATACTTAGATATAATCATTCCCACAGTCGTCACAGACTACATTTTTTAGTTTAGATTGTTACTTTATAAGTTTAATTTTGAAAGCTTATAAACTACCAATCGCTCGGAATACAAATACTCATGGCAAATTATTTTAACAGCTTAGCTTTTAGACATCAGCGCGACCAACTTGGTCAGTGCCGCTTTATGCAGCGCGACGAATTCACAGAAGGTTGTGATGTATTAAAAGGCAAATCAATTGTTATTGTGGGTTGTGGTGCACAAGGTTTAAACCAAGGTTTGAACATGCGCGACTCTGGCCTAGACGTAAGTTATGCACTTCGCCAAGCAGCAATTGATGAAAAAAGAGACTCGTTTGAGCGTGCCAGCGGTAACGGATTTACAGTAGGTACTTATCAAGACCTTATCCCTAAAGCGGATTTGGTTTATAACCTCACGCCCGACAAACAGCATTCAAGCGTAGTTGAAGCGGTTATGCCTTTAATGAAAAAAGGCGCAACGTTGTCATACTCTCACGGTTTTAATATCGTAGAAGAAGGCCAACAAATACGTGAAGATATTACTGTAGTCATGTGCGCACCTAAGTGCCCAGGTACCGAAGTGCGTGAAGAATACAAGCGCGGGTTTGGTGTGCCTACTTTGATTGCTGTTCACCCAGAGAACGACCCAGAAAACAAAGGTTGGGCCATTGCCAAAGCATTAGCAAGCGCAACTGGCGGCGACCGTGCCGGCGTACTCGAAAGTAGTTTTGTTGCTGAAGTAAAATCTGACCTTATGGGTGAGCAAACTATTTTATGCGGTATGCAACAAGCCGGTGCCATTTTAGCTTATGAAAAAATGGTAGCAGAAGGCGTTGATGCAGCATACGCAGGTGCACTCATTCAATACGGTTTAGAAGCCATCACTGAAGCCCTTAAAATGGGCGGCGTTACCAACATGATGGATAGGCTGTCTAACCCTGCCAAAGTAGCGGCATACGAACTATCTGAAGAATTAACAAGCCTTATGCGCCCATTGTTTGAAAAGCACCAAGACGATATTTTGTCGGGTGAATTCTCAAAAACCATGATGGAAGATTGGGCAAATGGTGATGCCAACCTACTCAAGTGGCGTGAAGAAACGGGTGAGTCTGGTTTTGAAAACG
>CAZXTD010000248.1:0-4766 GCA_964643575.1 uncultured Glaciecola sp.
GGTGTCAAGGGCGCCGTCGAGCAGACTTTCTACTACAAAGCTGTTGAATCGAGAAACTAAAACGGCAAACTTTTTGCCGGTGGCACGGATATTACCTTCAATGACTTGCATCTGTATCTGCTCCTATAAAAATCGGCGCGAATTATAGCATATAGGCACTAGATTACTTGTCTTTTTTAAGCAAGCAGCCTCTAGCTTTTATACGCAGTAATAGCTATTCACTTTCTTCGTATATATATTCAACCACTTCAAGTCCAAAACCAGATAACGCTGAATACTTTACGGGTTTACTTAACAAGCGCATTTTTTTAATGCCCAAGTCTGCCAGTATTTGACTGCCCACACCCACGGTACGAGACGACCCTTGCCAAGTTTTACCTTTAGCAACTTCATTATTGTCTTCTGCTTCAAATTGTTTAACTTGAGATTCTAAGTCTTCTTTTTTGCCTAAAAGCACAATCACGCCGCCGTCTGCATTTATCCGCTGCATTGCTTTATCTAACGGCATCGACCGGTTTATAGCACGTGTTGAACCCAGTAGATCACTCAAAGTATTATGTAAATGTACTCTAACTAGCGTGGCTTTATCTTCAGATATCTCGCCCTTTTTAAGTACAAAATGAATTTGCTCGTCTATGACATCTTTGTACGTGATTAGCTCAAAATCACCATGCATTGTAGGCAACGCGCAGGTTGCCACTTTTTCGATAGTGGTTTCGTTTAGGTTACGATACTCGATAAGGTCGGCAATTGTACCAATTTTCAAATCGTGTTCTTTGGCAAATACTTCAAGCTCGGGGCGACGCGCCATACTGCCATCAGGATTGAGTATTTCAACAATAACACTCGCTGGCTCGCAGCCGGCTAAGCGCGCTAAATCTACACCTGCTTCGGTATGACCTGCTCGGTTAAGTACACCGCCCTCTTTTGCGATTAGCGGAAAAATGTGACCCGGTTGTACAATGTCATCGCTGGTTGCGTCTTTGTTGACGGCGGCAAGGATAGTTCGAGCTCGATCAGTAGCCGAAATACCCGTTGTAACGCCTTCAGCAGCTTCAATAGACACCGTAAAATTTGTCGAAAATTGGGCGCTATTTTTATCGACCATTAGCGGTAACTTAAGCATTTTGCAGCGATCTTGTGTCATCGGCAAACACACCAAACCTCTCGCATGGGTTACCATAAAGTTGATAGCTTCGGGAGTAACGTGCTCTGCTGCCATGATGAGGTCGCCCTCGTTTTCACGGTCTTCATCGTCCATCAATATGACCATTTTGCCAAGCTTGATGTCTTCAATAATTTCTGCTGTTGTGTTTAGTGCCATGAATATCTCTTTGTTTTGTGTCGCTGTAGCCTTCAGCAATTTTGCGGCCGGATATTAACATAAATTACCGTGCCGGTGGCCCCAATAAGTCCGATTAAGGTCGTTAAACGCGCAAACGACTTACTTCAAGTAGCCATTTTCTGCTAAAAAGCCCATGCTAATATCTTTTTTTGCCGGTTCAGCCGCTTTATCGCCCATGAGCAGGCGCTCAAGGTATCGTGCAACGAGGTCAACCTCTAAATTGATTTTTGTGCCTATTTTATAATGGCCTATTACAGTTTCTTGCAATGTATGCGGAATAAGCCAAAGCATAAACGACGCACCGTCTACTTCGTTTACCGTTAAGCTGACACCGTCAGTGGTAATTGAGCCTTTGTGCGCTATGTATTTTGCTAGCTCGTCAGGCGCTTTCACCCAAATTTCAACATAATTGCTATGCTTATTAATGGCTTGAACCGTGCCAATGCCGTCAACGTGACCGCTCACGATATGCCCGCCAAATCGACTATCGGCTCGCATGGCTTTTTCAAGGTTTACTTTATCACCTACTTTGTATTGAGCAAAACCGGTCAATTTGATTGTTTCTGCCGACACATCAGCAGCGTAATAATCTGTGCCAAAGTCGACAACGGTCAAACAAACCCCACTAGTGGCAATACTGTCACCAAGCTGTACATCGGACATGTCTAACTTGCCCGTATTCACTTGCAAACGAAAATTGTCGCCTAAATCTTTGAGTTGCGTAATAGTGCCAGTTGCTTCAATAATTCCAGTAAACATGGTGCTAAGTTTATCCTCTTTATCGTTTTATTAGGTAGTGGTCACATGGGTGACATTGCAGTTTTAATCGAAATCAGCCTACTAAAAATCGACTGTCATCTTTACGTCTTGACCAATCAACTCAAGGCTTGTAACTTTTCCAGTCATCGCTTTGGCTAATACGCTGGGTGATTCACAATGCGTTAACCCTCTTGCACTGCTGCCTAATAGTTTAGGTGCTTGATACAAAATAACGCGATCCACTAGCCCAGCATCAAACAGAGCACCCGTTAAATTTGCACCGGCTTCCACCCAAACATAATTTATATTTTTATCAGCTAAATCGTTTAATAATAATTTAAGGCTGACATGGCCTTTATCCGAACCAATTGTCGTCTGTCTAGCATCTTGGGTATCAGCAGCTGTGTCATCTGAGAGCAACTGTACCTGCGTACTTGTTGAGTCTTGGATATTAACGTTAAAGACATGATTATAGACCACTGTGGCATGACCATCATTTAACACTTGAAACCTTGAATTGAGTCTATTTTGGCCATCTACTATAACGCGCAAGGGCTGTTTTTGGCGCAAAGCAAAACCTTGAGCCACATCTATTGGCAAAGTCTCAGGGCGTACATTAAGCTGCGGATTGTCATGTAAAACGGTGTCTGCACCACTTAAAATCGCGCAGGCTCTTGCGCGCTCTATCTGCACATCGGCTCTCGCATCTGGGCCTGTTATCCATTTGCTTTCCCCATTTTCAAGCGCCGTTTTGCCATCAATGCTTGCTGCTAGTTTTATAGTCACAAAAGGTCGCTTGTGGTTTAGTCGATGAAAAAAGTAGCGATTGAGGGTTTGGGCTTCTAATTCGAGCAAACCAAGGCGCACTTTGATATTGGCGTTTTTTAAAATTGCTATACCTTTGCCTGCAACCAGAGGGTTTGGGTCGGTACACGCGACAACAACTTCGGATACACCAGCTTCAACTAGGGCAAGTGCGCATGGACCAGTTCTGCCAGTGTGCGCGCATGGTTCGAGTGTGACAAAAGCAGTCGTGCCATGGGCTAATTCACCTGCTTGGGCAAGTGCATTCACTTCAGCATGCGCCTCGCCAGCTCGTTGATGAAAACCCTGCCCAACAATAGTTTGATTGTCATCTACTATCACGCAGCCTACGATAGGATTAGGCGTAGTGGAATACTGACCTTTAGAAGCAAGCTCAATGGCAAGCGCCATCATTTGCTTTTCAAAAGCAGTGAATTCATAGCTTGCTTTTATTTTAGGCTCTGAACCAGAATCAAAATGGGTCGGCATAATTAATCGTCTGATAGGCGAGCGATTTCTTCGCCAAATTCTTTCACATCCTCAAAAGAGCGATAAACAGAGGCAAAACGCACATAAGCGACTTTGTCGAGTTTCTTAAGTGCCTTCATTATTAACTCACCAATAAATTCACTTTTCACTTCTCGTTCGCCCGTGGCGCGCAACTCTGATTTGATTTGTGCGATGGTTTGATGGATTGATTCGATACTAACGGGGCGCTTTTCAGTGGCTCTAGTTAAGCCGGCGACGAGTTTGTCTTCGTTAAATGGCTCGCGCGTGTTGTCGCGTTTAATGACTTTAGGCATCACAAGCTCGGCTGCTTCAAAGGTGGTAAAACGCTCTGAACACTCTAAACACTGGCGTCTGCGCCTTATTTGCTCGCCGCCCGATACTAACCTTGAGTCGATCACTTTGGTTTCTTGGGCGCTGCAAAATGGGCAAAACATAGTGTTGGTTTCCTTTATTTGAAACAAAGTGCATTAATTATTGCAACTATAAAACACTAAGAGACGTTTGGTGCGCTGTTACCCGCACCATTTGGAAATTTAGAGTATGAACAGATTAGCCATAAACTGGAAATTTCTCACACAGACTCACCACTTGTGCACGCACTTTATCATTCACTTCTTGGCTATCGATATTATCAAGTACATCGCATATCCAATTAGCAACGTGCTCGGCTTCAGCTTCTTTAAAGCCTCTGCGTGTAATCGCGGGCGTACCAATGCGCAGGCCACTGGTTACAAAAGGCGAACGTGGGTCATTTGGCACAGAGTTTTTGTTTACTGTGATATTAGCGTTACCCAGTGCAGCGTCTGCTTCTTTGCCCGTGATGTCTTTATCAATTAGGTCGAGTAAGAACAAATGGTTCTCTGTACCGTTAGACACCACTTTATACCCGCGCTTTTGCAAAACTGCGCACATAGTCTTAGCATTTTTCAGCACTTGCTCTTGATAACCCTTAAATTCGGGCTCTAGCGCCTCTTTAAATGCAACAGCTTTAGCAGCAATCACGTGACACAAAGGGCCACCTTGATTACCTGGGAACACCGAACTATTCAGTTTTTTATAGATAGCTTCGTCGCCACATGCTGACAGTATTAAACCACCTCGTGGGCCAGCTAGTGTTTTGTGAGTAGTCGTGGTCACAACGTGTGCGTGCTTGATAGGGCTTGGGTAAATACCCGCGGCCACTAAACCTGCAACGTGTGCCATATCAACTAATAAATAGGCGCCGACTTTATCTGCGATTTCTCTAAAACGTGCCCAATCGACAATACCTGAATAGGCTGAGAAGCCACCAATGATTAGCTTTGGCTTGTGCTCAAGGGCAAGTTCTTCTACTTTATCATAATCAATT
>CAZXTD010000249.1:0-4710 GCA_964643575.1 uncultured Glaciecola sp.
GCATTTACTTGGATTACCCAGCGTATGAAAGCTGAGGTGGCGATACCGCTAATTACGACTAACCGCATTAATACGCCCGAGGTCGCCGAAAAAGTATTAGCTGATGGCCACGCCGATATGGTGTCGATGGCTCGCCCGTTTTTAGCTGACCCACATTTTGTTGCCAAAGCCGCGCAAAATCATTCTGACCGAATCAACACCTGCATTGCCTGCAATCAAGCATGTCTCGACCATGCTTTTGAACAAAAACGGGCAAGCTGCTTAGTTAACCCTCAGGCTTGTTACGAAACAGAACTCATTTTTAAAACCGTCGCTGCACCTAAAAGGCTTGCAGTAGTTGGCGCAGGCCCTGCTGGACTTGCCTTTTCGACCTACGCAGCTGAGCGTGGGCATGAGGTACATTTATTCGACCAAGCGGGTGAGATTGGTGGCCAATTTAACTACGCTAAACAAGTACCGGGCAAGGAAGAGTTTTACGAAACACTTCGTTATTATGCCAAGCAGATAGAGTTGACGGGTGTTAACTTGCATTTAAATACGCGAGTAGATGCAAAGCTTCTAAGAGAAAAGGGCTTTACTGAGGTAGTGATGGCAACCGGCATTAAACCACGGAAACTCACTATTGAAGGCGCTAGTCATCCTAAAGTGATGAGCTATATAGAAGTGCTCAGAGACCATAAACCCGTAGGTAAAAAGGTCGCTGTTATTGGTGCTGGCGGCATTGGTTTTGACGTGTCAGAATATTTGGTAGAGCGAGAAAATCTGACCACCGACTTACCGAAATGGCTCGCGCACTGGGGCATTGATAAAACCTTTAGCAAGCCCGGCGCTTTAACCGACAAGCAAGATGTGACGCCTGAAAGAGAGGTTTACCTTTTACAGCGCAAAACCTCTAAGGTAGGGAAAGGCTTAGGTAAAACCACTGGCTGGATTCATCGTAACTCGCTGGCCAACCACAAAGTGCAAATGATAAACGGCGTGAGCTACCATAAGATTGACGACGAAGGTTTGCACATTAGCATAGGCGACAAGCCTAAAGTGTTAGACGTCGACAATATCATAGTATGTGCTGGCCAAGAGCCCTTAAGAGAGCTACAAGAGAGTCTTCAAGACGCCGGCATGCAAGTGCATGTTATTGGCGGTGCAGATGTTGCCGCAGAGCTCGATGCTAAGCGCGCAATTAGACAAGGTGCTGAACTCGCCGCCGCTATCTAGTGTTTTCTAGAGGCTACTCGTAGCGCAAAGCGTCAATTGGGTTTAAGCGGGCAGCTTTAATAGCGGGCGCAAGTCCAAACACAATGCCGATTAATGAGGTAAATCCAAACGATAACATCACCGCCCAAGCCGGAATGTATGCCCCTGGCATGCCCGGCACTAACACCGACACTAGGCCCGATAAGCCATAACCAATGGCAAGGCCAATCAGGCCGCCAAACAAAGACAGCACCACGGCTTCAACCAAAAATTGCAGCATAATAAAACCGGGGGTTGCGCCTAAGGCTTTGAGTGTGCCGATAACGCGAGTACGCTCGGTTACCGATACCAGCATAATATTCATAACGCCTATACCTCCTACCACCAAGCTAATACCCACAATACCCGCAGTAATTGCCGTTGCGCTATTGGTAAAAGTATCGATTTGCTCACGGGCTTTTTCGGCGGTTTCAAACTCAAAGTCATCGGGCTCATCTGCCTCGAGTTTATGCAGTTGGCGCAGTATACGCTTCATTTTAGCGATGGTTTGTTCTTCGTTTGTGCCTTCTTTCAAGCGAAACATTATTTGCACATTACTTTGTGCACTTGCGCCTTCAAGGGCGCTCATTGTACTTATAGGGATATTAATATAATCGTCTTGATCAAAGCCTAATAAACTACCTTGTTTTTCGGCAACGCCGATAATTCTAAACCATTCTCCGCCAAGCTTAATGTACTCACCCACTGGGTTTTCGGGTAGGTCTAATTTGTCGATAATAGAATGACCAATAAATGCCACTCTGCGCCTTTTGTCATCGTCTTCAGCGCGAATGAAACGGCCAAGTTCTGGATAAGTACGATAAGCTTTTTGATAGTCTTGTTCAGTACCGATGACTCGCGAAGAATGACTTTTGTTGCCATACTCAGCACCGCCTGAAAAACGCCATGTAAACATCAAAGCAGTCATCGTCTCGGCTTCTTTTATCCGAGCTTTGAGTACTAAAAAGTCATCGTAGGTAAGTTTTGCGCGCTTGCCCAGCATTTCTTGTTCTCTGCTGGTGAAGGGTTTGATATTAGTAACGTCGGGCGACATATCAGCAAGCTGGTCGTTAATTTGTTTAGTGAAACCTTGCATCACCGCTACAACGGTAATTACCGCCGCCACACCAATTATGATGCCTAAGCACGTGAGTGCGCTTCGCATAGCGTTGGCTCTGATGGCCGACAATGCTGCTTTTGTTCCTTCTACAATGGCAAGGGCTGACTTAAACATGTTGTCGGTCTCCATCTTCTTTGCGCACGTCACTCACTACTTTGCCATCGACTAAGCGAATAACGCGATGGCAATGATCGGCAATTTCTTGTTCGTGAGTCACCAATATAATAGTGTGCCCCTCGCTATGAAGTTCGTCAAATAAGGCCATGATTTCGGTGGTAGTTTTGCTGTCGAGGTTACCGGTTGGTTCGTCGCCCAGCAGTATATGAGGTTTTGTAACCAAAGCGCGTGCTATTGCGACACGTTGCCTTTGCCCACCTGATAACTGGCTCGATAAATGCTCAATTTTGTCGCCTAAACCCACACGATTTAAAGCATCGGTGGCGTCTTGTTTGCGCTGCTTACCCGGAATAAATCGATAAACCAAAGGCTGCATGACATTTTCGAGCGCAGACGCCCTTGGCAATAGGTTAAAGCTCTGAAAAATAAAGCCAACACTTTCGTTGCGCTGATGCGCAAGTTCTGTTTCGGTCATCTTTTTAACGAGCTTATCTTTCAGGTAATAATCACCGCTAGTTGGTGTATCTAGGCAACCTAAAAGATTCATTAGTGTCGATTTACCTGAGCCCGACGGGCCGATTATCGCCACATACTCGTTGAGATTTATCTGAATATTAACATCGTCAAGTGCCTTAAAGACTTGATCGCCCATTTTGTAGTGCTTGTTAATATTTTCTAGCTTGATAACGGCCGACATTTAAGAGGCTTCCTGCTCATCTTCTTGCCCTTTTACTTCTACTTCATCACCGTCTTTAAGCTTACTAATAGGACGCGCTGGGCCAATCACAATTTGATCGCCTTTGACTAGGCCAGAGGTAATCGCTTGTTCGATGTCTGATGAAATACCTACTTCTACATCTACGCTCGTCACGGTGTTGTCGCTGTTAAGACGCCATACAAAGGTGCGATCACCGTCTTTTTGAACAGCTTCAATAGGCAGCTTTAAACTGCTCTCGGCCACGTTTGTGGCAATTTCAGCACGACAACTCATACCGGCATATAACTGGCGCTCAGTTGGGTCGAGTAATACTTTTACTCTAAATGACAAACCCTGCGAGCCCGGCTGGTTTTTAGCAGATGTACCAATATTAATTACAGTGCCTGTAAAGGGCGCATTTGGATAAGCGGCAGCGTAAATATCTGCTTTTTGGTCTAGCTTGATGCTTGCGATGTCGGTTTCGTCTACTCTTAATTCAGCTAAAATCGCGCTAGGATCTGCCACTAACATTAAGTCAGACCCAATGATATTTGTAGTACCGGCTATAACTGTTTCACCTTCTTTAATGTTAACCGACGCCAACAAGCCACTCATTGGCGCTAAAAACACACTCTTGTTGAGCCTGTCTTGAGCAATTTGCAGCGACGCCATGGCTTGATTGTATGACTCAGTGCTCGACTCTATA
Organism: uncultured Glaciecola sp.; assembly: GCA_964643575.1. Classification (GTDB taxonomy): domain Bacteria; phylum Pseudomonadota; class Gammaproteobacteria; order Enterobacterales; family Alteromonadaceae; genus Glaciecola. The sequence goes on from CAZXTD010000249.1 coordinate 3,874, forward strand.
TCGATTTTTGCTAGGTCGCGAGAACTCTTTAAGTTTTCAAACGTTTCTTCGTTACCTAAGCCAACATCGTATAAGTCTTCTTGTCTTTTAAGCTGTCGCTCAAGGTTTTCAAGGCGGATTTTACTTTGTTTAATGGCAATTTCGGTAGAGCGCAAAATTGCTTGGTTTCGGGTCACTTCAGACTCAAAGGCGGTGGTATCGAGGCGCATTAAAATGTCACCCTGATTAACACTTTGTCCTTCTTCAACAAATACTTTGTCTACACGCCCGGTTACCTCAGAGCGTAATTGAACTTGAGTATTAAACACTAAGTTGCCAGAGGCCAATATAGAATCTGCTATATCGCCTTCTTCTGCTGTTGCCACGTTCATTTGCGGTACTTCGCTTACTTTATTTACCTGGCGAGTAACCAGCAAAGCGATAAAACCAACAACAACTAAGATAATGATGATACTTTTTTTCATGCTTTAGCTCGTTTTTAAATGGGAGGCTTGTGCTTATTTTATTGAGTCAATAAGGAGGCCATTACAGGCCTCGCCTATATTCAAATACTCAAACTATTTCTTGAGTTAGCAAAGTGATAGCGGCTAACTAGACTAGTATGATAATTGCCCAAATACCAAATATAACAATATAAGGTAAAGCGCCAAAAAGAATGGCCTTATTCATTGAGAAGTTGGTCCAGCACTTTAAGCCGACTGCGGCTAAGGCAATGCTCCAAAAAGTAAATAGATTGATTGATTCTAAGATGGTATAAAAAGCATGGCCAAACTCAAAACCAAATAAGATTTGATTAAGAGACGCGTAGTTAAGGAGCGACTGAGATAATTGGTCGGT
>CAZXTD010000250.1:0-4611 GCA_964643575.1 uncultured Glaciecola sp.
CAGAAGAAAAGGACTCTGCGTCAGCGCTTTAAAGTGATTCAATACTGACGCAGAGTCCTTTTCTTGCTCTTTTACATTTACAGACACATAGTTATCATTAATAGTTAGCCAAGGCGCACTTTCGGCATGGGTAAACCCGGCGTTTTTGCTATTACTCAAATGCAACGGTGTACGGCTATTGTCGCGCGAAAACGCGGTTAAGTTTTGCATAAACTTTTGCATATCTTCGCCATTACTTTGCGCCTTTTTGTAAGCGTTTCTGGCTGCTACGTCTTGGTAATGTTCAATATGGGTAAAGTTAATATTTGACATGCCTAGTTCGTCACCAAAATAGCAATAAGGCGTGCCCCGCATTGTCAATAAAAACGTGTTCAGCATTTTTGCAGATTGTGCCCTAAAGGCTTCTCGGTCGTCGCCAAATTTAGAAACCATGCGAGGCAAATCGTGGTTGGCTAAAAATATTGAAATCCAACCCTTTTGTGCAAACGACGCATCCCAGCGCGTGTGCAATGCTTTAAAATCTTTTAACTTATACAAGTTGTCAACGTCTTTGCCCATATCAACACATTCAAAGTGATAAGCCATTTGCAGCTCCTTTCGGTCTTCATCGACTAAATTGTGCGCATCTTCAAAGCTTGAACCCACGCCTTCGCTAACCGCAAACACATCATATTGGCTTAACACTTCATCATACATTTCGCGCAAATACTCATGAATATTGGGCCCCATTCCTTGATACTTAATAATATGTTTAATGTCGCTGCGATGCTCTTCGCCATAATCAGGGTAAGGAATGTCTTTTGAAACAAACTGAAACGCATCCAAGCGAAAACCGTCGACGCCTTTGTTTGCCCAAAACTTCATTATGTCAAAAACTTCTTGACGCACCTTTGGGTTTTCCCAGTTCAAATCCGGTTGTTTAGTGGTGAAATAATGCAAATAATAGGCGTCTGTTTGTTTGTCGTACTGCCACGCGTCACCTTTTTCATCAAAGTAGCTCCATCTAAAAGGGGGCTCTCCTTTTTCTGCTGGCCACCAATGATAGTAATCTCGGTATGGATTATCACGAGAGCTGCGAGATTGTTCAAACCATTCATGCTCGTCGCTTGAGTGATTGACTACTAAATCCATCACAAACCTGATGTCGCGCTTATGTAGGCCTGCCAACAATTCATCAAAATCTTCCATAGTGCCAAATTCGGGCATGATGGCGCGGTAGTCACTAATGTCGTAGCCGTTATCATCGTTGGGCGAAGCATAAATGGGATTTATCCAAACACAAGTGACGCCCAAGCGTTTAATGTAATCTAACTTTTCAATAATGCCGCGCAAGTCACCTACCCCATTTCCGCTTGTATCTTTAAAACTGCGTGGGTAAATTTGATAGATTATTTGTTCCTTCCACCAACTACGGGCGTCTTGATTTTGGCTTAATTGGTCAGTAGATACTGAATTTTTATCTGATGGCATATAGTGGCTTAATCATTGAGAAGTGGCGAATGGTTATGTATTGAAGGATATCACGTTGCTATTTAAAACTAAAAAATCAACTCTGTTTATTCTATATTGATAATTGCTTGTGCGTATTTTCATCTTTTATATTTGCAAGTGCATCCAAAGTAGACACTATCAAAAGTAATGGGGAATATTTGATTATTGTGAACGGCGCTGCCTTTGCGATAAATGGCGTGGGTTTGGGTTATCGCGATAAGTGCCAATTTTCGGTTTTTAGTTAAGTAAAAGTTGGTGTGATGTAATCAATAAGCCGCTTGCCCGCACTAGATAAATTTGGTGGATTAAGAATAATTGCCCCTACTTCTCGCGGCATGTTTAAATTACTCAAAGGTTTTACCATAAGGCCTTTACCAAGCATTTGGTTTTTACAAAGCGCTGGCACAATTGCAACACCAGCGTTATGAGCCACTAGCTGGCCTATAGTGCCAAGTTGCGAGGCCTCAGCCACTATATTGGCTTTTTCTCCAAACTGCTTTAAGTGTTGCTCAAATTTGTCATCTAACCATCGTCTTATGGTAGAGCCTCTATTCATTGCAACCATCTCAAATGCAAGCAAGTCGCGCAAGCTACAGCGTGCTTGTGAACTCAAAGGGTGTGATTTAGGCATAACCGCACAAAATTCGTCAGTAAACAATCGAATAAACTGCAAGCCTTGAAGGCTATGAGGTTTAAATACAAAACCAACTTCTGCTCTTTGTGCAAGCACGTTTTCAATCACTTGCTCCATAACAACGTCCAATATTCGAATGTTAATATTAGCATGTTCAACTGTGAACCCCTCGAGAATATCCGCCAGTTGTCCTTCGGCAAACGATGGCATTGAAGAAACTACTAGGTTGCCCTGCTGCGCTTTAAACAAGGCTTTTACATCTTCTAAAGAAGCATCATAATCGGCCAATACTCGCTTGGCCTGTGGCAAAAAAGCTCGGCCTTCTGGGGTGAGTTCAATACGACGAGTGGTTCTTATAAATAGTTTACCGCCTAACTGGATTTCCATATTCTTTATAGAAGCAGATAAAGCAGGCTGCGACAAAAAAAGCCGTTTAGCTGCATCAGCAAAGGTAGCAGCTTGCGCAACCTCTACAAAGGCACGCATATTTTTATACGAAACCATTTCATTATTCCAAAATATTTATTAATACCAATATTAAATCGATTTTACAAAATTAAACAAGTGTTAAATACTTGTCTACGAATTCTTATTTATATGAACAATTGCTTTAGGAGCGAATAATGGCAGGTTTTGATAAAGTCGTCACAAGCTATGCAGATGCCATGCAGGGCTTAAGCGATAACATGACAGTGATTGCTGGCGGGTTTGGCCTTTGTGGCATACCCGAAGGTTTAATTGCCCAAATTAAGAAAATGCAAACAACAGGACTCACAGTAGTATCAAACAATTGTGGCGTTGATGGTTTTGGCTTAGGCATTTTACTAGAAGACCAACAAATTAAAAAAATGGTGTCGTCTTATGTTGGCGAGAACGCCCTGTTCGAAAAACAATTACTCTCTGGTTTACTAGAAGTTGAATTAACGCCTCAAGGCACACTGGCTGAAAAAATGCGTGCTGGCGGCGCAGGTATTCCTGCATTCTACACGGCGACCGGTTACGGAACGCCAGTTGGCGAAGGTAAAGAAGTCAAAGAATTTGGCGGCAGACCATACATTCTAGAGCCTAGCATAACTGGCGACTTTGCTATTGTAAAAGCATGGAAAGCCGACCGCTTCGGCAACTGTGTTTATCGGCACACTGCGATGAACTTCAATCCGATGGCGGCAACTGCAGGCAAAATAACGGTCGTCGAAGTAGAAGAAATTGTAGAACCCGGTGACCTTAATCCTAGCGAAATTCATACCCCTGGTATTTACGTAGACCGCGTGATCAAAGGTAGCTTCGAGAAACGTATCGAACGCAAAGTATTAGCGAAGGAGGCAAGTTAAGATGGCTTTATCAAGAGATCAGATTGCCATGCGAGTGGCGCAAGAGTTTCAAGACGGTGATTACGTAAACCTCGGCATCGGTATACCGACGCTCGCTGCAAACTATGTTCCTAAAGATATTCAGGTAATGTTGCAGTCAGAAAATGGCTTGCTCGGCATGGGCGCCTACCCTACCGAAGATGAAGTCGATGCAGACATGATTAACGCAGGTAAAGAAACGGTAACCGCAATAACAGGCGCATCTATTTTCAATTCAGCTGAGAGCTTCGCCATGATACGTGGCGGCCATGTAGATTTTACGGTTCTCGGTGCATTTGAAGTAGATGCGAACGGTAATATTGCATCGTGGATGATACCTAACAAGCTTGTAAAAGGTATGGGCGGCGCAATGGATTTAGTCGCTGGCGCAAAAAACATAATTGTGACGATGACTCACGCCGACAAATACGGTAATTCAAAGCTACTCGCAGATTGCACACTACCTCTAACAGGTGTTAATTGTATTACGCGAATTATTACCGACCTTGCAGTGCTTGAAGTTGCCGACGGCGCGTTTCATTTAAAAGAACGGGCACCAGGCGTCAGTATTGAAGAGATTCAAGAAAAAACGGCAGGTAAGTTAGTCGTAGATGGCGAAATTCCTGAAATGCAGTTTTAACACGACAAACATTGCTGATAGAGCAAATAAGCTAAGTTAGTTTAGTGTTTTGCCCTTAAGCCGTTTATACTAACGCCCTAATTTTACTTAGGGCGTTTTTGTTTGAATTTTTCTGATTTACCGATAGACCACCGCATTGTAAAGAGCTTAACGGCCATGCAAGTATCTGAACTTACTGAAATCCAAAAGCAGGCAATAAGCCATGCTTTATTGGGTAAAGATATTATTGCTGCTTCCAAAACCGGCTCTGGTAAAACACTGGCTTTTGTCGTGCCAATGGTCAATCGATTATTAAGCCAACGCGCCTTGAGTAAAGCAGATCCAAGAGCGCTTATTCTTGCGCCAACGCGGGAACTTGCCAAACAGGTTTATGGGGTATGTCGGCAAGTTATCAGCAATACATCCTTACAGGCGTCGTTGCTGGTCGGTGGCGAAAACTACAATGACCAAGCGAAGCAACTTAAGCGCAAACCTCATATTATTGTTGCCACCGCAGG
>CAZXTD010000251.1:0-662 GCA_964643575.1 uncultured Glaciecola sp.
GATGTATCGCATTTAAACTTACACAAAACATTCTGCATTCCACACGGTGGTGGTGGCCCAGGCATGGGACCTATTGGCGTAAAATCGCACCTTGCGCCGTTTTTGCCTAGTCACAGTTTGATTGAGCTGAAAGCAGCCGGCACCGACGATGCGCTTGGCAACAACAGTGCAGTGTCGGCAGCTCCATGGGGCAGTGCGTCAATACTTCCTATTAGCTATATGTACATTAAAATGATGGGTAGCGAAGGATTGAAAAAGGCAACCGAAGTTGCCATGCTAAACGCTAACTACGTAGCTACCAAGCTAGAAGGGCACTACCCAATCCTTTACAAGGGGATGAATGGTCGCATAGCACACGAGTGTATTGTTGATTTACGCCCTCTAAAAGAAGCGTCGGGCGTAACTGAAGTTGATATCGCCAAACGTTTAAATGACTACGGTTTTCATGCGCCAACTATGAGCTTCCCGGTTGCGGGCACACTCATGATAGAGCCAACAGAGTCAGAAGCAAAAGTTGAACTCGACCGCTTTATCGAAGCCATGATTTGCATACGCGAAGAAATCGCCAAAGTAGAAAGCGGCGAGTGGGATGCCACCGACAACCCACTGCACAACGCACCTCACACACTGGCAGATATGGTAGACGATAACTGGACACGCAG
>CAZXTD010000251.1:672-4555 GCA_964643575.1 uncultured Glaciecola sp.
TTCGCGTCAGCTTGCTGCCTACCCGGTAGCTTCGGTTGCTGCCAATAAGTTTTGGCCAACGGTAAATCGTATTGATGACGTATTTGGGGACCGCAACCTGATTTGCAGTTGTCCTGATTTGGATAGTTATCGGGACTTTGCGGAGTAAGTCTTAAACCCTATGAATAAAATCTATGTAATACACGAAAACGATGATTGGACCCAGCACCTCTTTAAACGTTTAGAGGAGTTGGGTTTGCCTTACGAGTCGTGGCATTTAGATGAGGGCTTGGTCGACCTTTCGAGTGAGCCGCCACAAGGTGTGTTTTTTAGTCGCATTAGTGCATCGTCGCATACTCGAAACCATCCTTATGCGCCTGAGTTTACTGAGTCAGTGCTGGCGTGGTTAGAGCATCATGGCAGGGTGGTTATTAATGGTTCTCGTGCACTTAGGCTTGAAGTGAGCAAGGTTAATCAATACATGGCGCTTGAGGCTTTTGGTGTCACTACTCCCAAAACAATCGCCGCGGTGGGTAAACACAACGTGCTTGAGGCGGCAAAAAAGCTCGGCATCGACTCTTTTATTACTAAACACAATAGAGCGGGCAAGGGTCAAGGTGTTCAGTTATTTCATTCAATTGCTGCACTTGAAGAGTATTTACATTCTGACCTGTATGATGCGCCTGTAGACGGTATTACGCTTATTCAGCAGTATATTAAGGCGCCTGAGCCTTATATTGTAAGACACGAGTTTATTGATGGTAAGTTTTTATACGGCGTGAAAGTAGATACCTCAGAAGGGTTTGAACTTTGTCCGGCGGATGCTTGCTCTATAGAGGATATGTTTTGCCCCACAGATGGCAGCGCACCAGCACAATCAGATGTGAAAGCAAAATTTGAAATACTAGAGAATTACCGACCCGAATTTATTGATAATTACGAAGCGTTTTTAAGCGCCAATCAAATTAAGGTGGCGGGTATTGAAGCCATAAGAGATGCTGACGGCAACCCTTATACTTACGATGTTAATACCAATACTAATTACAATTCAGATGCCGAAGCGAAAGCGCAGAAGTTTGGGATGTTAGCCTTAGCTGAGTTTCTGAAGGCAGAGCTAGCTAAGCAATCATAACAAAGCTTTAATAGGCAAGCTTACGGAAAGTTATCCATAAGCTTGCATCAAAGTTTACTATTTGTTCATTGCCGCGTAATCAATCGCCCAGTTTGCATACAACTCAGTACCCACCCGCAACGCTTTTTCATCAGCATAAAAGAAGGGCGAGTGATTACTTGGTGCAGCAATGGCGTCTTGCCCTTCGGGTGTTATCCCTAAAAATGCAAAAAGGCCGGGTACTTCAAGCGCGTAAAAAGAAAAGTCTTCTGCGCCTGTGACTAATTCGCTTATATAGACTTTGTCTTTACCCGCGACCCGCTCCATTGTGGGCAACATTTGGCGTGTGAGCTCGGGGTTATTAATAGTCACCGGATAGCCTTCATCAATATGCACATGTGCTTCAGCACCTGTCGCTTGTGCGCTAAACTCAGCAGTGGTTTTGAGATCTTTAAATATTTGTGCTCGGTTATCCATATCAAAGTTGCGGATAGTGCCTTCTAAATAGACTTCATCCGGAATAATATTGTTGCGAACGCCGCCTTCAACAATACCAAAACTGACGACCGCAGGTGCTTTAGTGATATTAGTACGACGACTGACAATGGTTTGCGTATTGCCAATGATTTGCCCGGCGGCCACTATTGGGTCTACACCGCCCCAAGGTCTTGAACCATGTGTTTGGCGGCCCTTAACAGTGATTTCAAAGCGGTCTGAAGATGCCATAAGCGGGCCTTCTCTGTAGGATACGTGCCCAGTGTTGCCCGCTGACCATACATGAATGCCAAATACCGCTTCAGGTTTGTGCTTAACGAATAAGCCTTCTTTGAGCATGAGTTCTGCGCCGCCTTCTTCGCCTTTAGGCGCGCCTTCTTCTGCTGGCTGAAAAATAAACACGATCTTGCCTTCAATCTCATCTTTCATACTCGCTAATTGCTCGGCAGCACCCATTAGCATGGCCATGTGTAAGTCGTGGCCGCAAGCGTGCATTACGCCTACCTCATTTCCTCGATACATACTTTTAGCGACAGACTTAAAAGGCACATCGGTTTGCTCGACCACCGGTAATGCATCCATGTCGGCTCTAAGTGCTATAGTGGGACCGGGTTTGCCCCCTGTTAATACGCCCACAACGCCGGTATGTGCAATGCCTGTTTCTACTTCTAAGCCAAGCGAAGATAAATGCTTAGCCACTTTTTTAGATGTTTCAAATTCGCGGTTGCTGAGTTCTGGGTGTTGGTGAAAGTCTCTTCGCCACTCAATCACTTTTTGTTCGAGGGCGTTGGTGATCCTGACGGTTTCTGAGTGTGAATATGGCGTGAAAAATATAAAACAAAGGGATGTAGATAAAAGTATTAATGACGATTTCATGAGTTGCTCGCACGAGAGGAAGATTATGAATAGATAGTAGAGCGTATCTTTAATAATTTCTATAGGAAATGTATTGTTTATTCGTTCTAAAAACGGGGTCTCGTTAACACAGCTTGAGGTGTAATGTAGAATACTGTCTATTGTATAGCGCTATCAAAATCCTCTTTTTTTCCAAAACCGGCGCTCGGCGGCCAATTCTGCGCAATCTTCACTCACCTCAAAGGTTTTTTCAGCCACTACTTTGTTGTTGTGCTCAATGAACATATGCCATTCGCCTATTTTGTCGGCTTCGGGTAACCAAATGCTGTCGCCAAGGTAAAACTGCCAGTTGTTATTTCGAATGTATTGAGTGCCGGTAAACGGTGGCATAATTCGTGGCGTAGTTCGCCCTTTTTTATCGGGTATATCTGGGTGAGCGATAGTCCAGTCTATTGTTTCGCCTTTTGCTTTTTGCGCACAGATGATCAGGCCAAATTCGGTATCGACCGTTGCGGGTACCAACAAAGTGCAAGATTGGATTTTAGGAAGGGTTTTACCATTGTCTTGCCAGCCTTTATATATGCCGTAGCTTTCAACAGAAAACTGTGCTCTTGTATTTACCATATTGCCTGTTACCTATCGTTTAGTAAAAATCTGAGCTCAATTTTGAAGACATTGTCTGATTAATGCAAATGCTCGCTTGGCGCTGACTTTTGGTTTGAAAACGTTTGTTTCAACTAATAATGTCGAATGCCGTAGTTGTATTTTTCTTTTGTGTTTGCGCACAAATAAGGCTAGTCTAATCACTTAAATTAATAATAAAAGAGAGACGGTATGCCATTTACACCCGCGCTGACTGAAGAACTCAATCTTATCTTAAAGTTCCCCAATAAAAGCCTGATGCAAGGCCTTAAAATTCACCATGATGCCGACCCAGCAATGGTTGCAGCTGCACAGCGCCTATATGATAAAGGCATTGTGACCCAAGCGGATGGTGGTTATTTAACTAATCTTGGACATGACCTTGCTGAACACGCAGAGGTAATACGTTCGGCTCTAAGCACTTCTTAAATCAAAGAAAACAAAAAAGCGAAGTGCAAGCGCTTCGCTTTTTTGTCACGTCTTTTGTTTGAGATTGTTGCTTGTTTTTTAGGCTTACCAAAATAAGCAGTGACCGTCAGGCATAACATGGCACTTGCCATTTTTAAGTTCAGGGTCTCGGGGTTCGCCAGTTTCTGGGTCACGAGGGTTTCTGTCGGGCTTTGTCTCAATGATGGCTTGTGCAAAAAAACGAGCTTCTTCTAGTTTCATTTTCTTGATTTCTGCATCGCTTCTAGAATCGCCAGCAATTGCGCCAGTAGCAAGAATAAGTAGGCTTGTAGCAAGTATGGTTTTAATTTTCATAATAAACTCCGTTTGTTTAGTTATTCACTGGTATTTTCA
>CAZXTD010000252.1:0-4534 GCA_964643575.1 uncultured Glaciecola sp.
AATAATCCTCCCGTTGATAAACTGGTTTATAAGCCTGTCGATACAAAAGAGCATTCCGTTTTTTTAAGCGCTATAAAAGACATACCGCCAAACGAACGGTAAATTGACTCACCAAAAAGGTTAAGCCGCTTATAACCGTTTAGAATATGTTCGAAATCACAAAACAGGCTGCACGGCAGCCCCATAATCAAACACCACAGCTAAAACCAACACGACTGCTGCCGCGGTTAATAGCTTGAGTATTAGCGGTAAACAAAACTTAAACCAAATATGATACGGCACGCCCGCTATACCAATGATACCCATGAGCACAGCATTAGTTGGCACTATCATGTTGGCAAATCCATCTCCAAACTGATACGCCAGCACTGCGATTTGTCGGTTAACGCCAATAATATCACCCAGCGGCGCCATTAAAGGCATGGTGACGTAGGCTTGTCCACTGCCCGACGGAATAAATAAGTTAAGGAAGGTTTGAATAATCAACATACCCACTGCCGCTAGCTCGGCACCAAGGTAATCAAGGGGAAGCGACATGCCGTGCACTAAAGAGTGAAGTATTTGACCGTCTTCCATGATCAAGGCAATGCCTCGGGCCACGCCAATTAGAATACCCGTGGTGACTAAGTCTTGTACGCCTTCGATAAATTTAATGGCCGCTAAGTCTGCCGATAATTTACCTACAATGGCAGTAAATACGCCCCATACAATGAAAATGGCGCCTAGTTGATACAAGTACCAACCCTTTTGTGAAATACCCCAAACAGCCACCACAATAGTGGCTATTAGGCCAAACAAAATCATTTTATGGCGAAAGTTCAAAGCAGGATAATCGCTTTGCTCAACACCGTCTAGTGGGCAAGGCAAGCCTGCTGTCATGGACTTACTGGGGTCATTAAGTACCATTTTTGCGTACGAATAAACGTGATGAAATCCAATTAACACAAACGGAATAAAAATCGCTAAGCGAAGCTCTATACCAGAATAAAGCGGTACATCAGCTACCTGTTGGGCAATCATTACAGTAAATGGGTTAAAGGCTGAAACGCCATAGCCCACGCCATAGCCTACTACCACTATCGCCACTGCAGTCATAGCGTCTAGCTTCATGGCTTTACATAAGCCAACCAGAATCAGCACAAAGGGAATGTACTCGCCTGCCGTACCGATTGCGCCCGACGCCATAGCAAAACAAAAAACCACCATAAAAATGAGCATGTGTGGGCGGTCACCAAAGCGAGTAAGAAGCCTGCCAATTAACGCATCCACTGTACCCGTTGCCCGCGCGATCGCAAGCACACCGCCCACGATAAAGACAAAGAAGATTATATCTTGCGCCGCCGCAAATGCTCTAGGGATAGCCACCAAAAAGTCCATCGGCGACAAGCGTACTTGCTCATCAACGGTTGCATAAGTGCCTGCAATAACCGCTTCTCTGCCGTTGTCGAGGGTGACGGTTTCAAACTGTCCTTGTGGTACAAGCCATGTACCGATATACGCCAATATCATCATCCCTAGCAACAGTATGAGGGTGTGTGGCACTTTAAAGCTCTTATTATTCATTTTTGCTCTTTATTTTTATGATTATTTTTTACTTTACGACTTAAACCCTTTTGCCACTATGTACACTTCACGCGAGCGCGGGCGAGATGCAGCGGGCTTTCGCACAACGACTTTATTAAACGAAGTTCTTACGTCTTTGACATACTCTTCGTAGCCCACGCCTTGAAATACTTTTGCGCAAAAACTGCCGCCAGGTTTAAGTACATTACGTGCCATATCGAGCGCTAGCTCAACTAAATATATTGAAGCGTATTGGTCTGTTGTATTCACGCCGCTCAAATTAGGCGCCATGTCTGATACCACCACATCAACGGGCTTTTCGTTAAGCGCTTCTAGTATTTGGTTGTACACTGCTTCCTCGGTAAAATCGCCTTGTATAAAGGTTGCCCCGCGAATGCTTTCCATGTGCAAAATATCTGAGGCGATTAAAGTTCCGTTATCACCTATGATGGGCGCGATAATTTGCGACCATCCACCTGGCGCTGCACCTAAGTCCATTACTGTGCTACCGGGGGTAATCAACTTGTCTTTTTCATTGATTTCAAGCAATTTATAGCTAGCACGCGAGCGGTAGCCGTCGGCTTGTGCCTTTTTAACGTAGGGGTCGTTTACATGCTCATCGAGCCATTTTTTGCTGGTTTTTGAACGCGCCATAGCCTGCTTGTGTTTATCTGTAAAAATATTGATAGGTATTGTAAGCGAGCCCCTTATTTTTTGCTAGAACAGTCAGCATATGCGTACATGCATCTGATAAACTACGTTAATCATATAAAAGCAGTTAACCTATACTGCGGTATCCCTTAAAGTAAAAACAAGGTGTCGACATGAAGTTAGATGACGCGAAAAAGCTCCATCAAAAGAAGTATCGCTCCCAATTTGCACATTATCTTGTTGAGGGCGAACACTTGGTGCTTGAGCTTGATAAGGCGTTGAGTAATAAACAAAAAAAACAGCAAGCAATCACTATTACACTTTTCATTACCGAAGAGTTTGAAAATTGGGCCCGAAAGCTTCATTCATGCTTTTCGGTAAAAGTGATTAACGCTAAGCAAATGTCGCAACTTAGCGATACGAAATCACCTCAAGGTATAGTTGCTTGCGTGCCATTGCCTGATTTATCCAATACACCCATAAAGCCAAACACGCGCACCATTTATTTACATGAAATTCAAGACCCCGGCAACCTCGGGACTATTCTCAGAACCCTCGCTTGGTTTGGTGATTTTAACGTAATGCTGAGCCCAAATAGCGTCGACCCTTTCAACTCTAAAGTGGTACGAGCAAGTATGGGCGCAATTTTTTATGTACCCTTGTTATTAGATGTAAGCTTGAATGACATTCAGAGTCGTTTTACACGCTTTGCTTACCTCGACTTACAAGGCGAGTCCATTACTCACAGCAACTTCAAAAGCTACGGTTGCTACTTATTTGGTAACGAAGCCAGAGGAGTGCCCAGTGAAGCTTTATCAAAAATGCAGGCAGACGCGTTTACGATTGCCGGTAGCGGCGATATCGACTCACTTAATCTCGCGAGCGCGGTGACTATTTGTAGCCATCAACTTTCAGTTAAGCAATAGTGCTTTTGGGGTAAGCGTGCTACATTTTATGAATCTTTTTTCAAGTGTGAGTATGCTGGAGTCAATACTATGAAGCTAAACGCCTTTCTTGTTTTATGTTGCCTATTTTTGTTTGCATGCGCACCTACAAAAACCGACGGTGACGCTAAAATAGCGCCTATTGAAGTAACAAACGCCACTTTACCAAACTACTGGGTATCTCAAACTACTGCTTTTATGATGAAAACAGGCAGCGCCAAAACACCTACCGACAGCGGTGTTGTTACACTTCGTTACCTTATCGATACACAAGGCAATATTCAAAATGCTACTGTAGTTGAGTCGACACCTATGGGCGTTTGGGACGAAGCTGCTTTGAATGCCTTAAAGAATTTACGATATACACAATCGGTCAATAATCCGCAGGGGCTCGAAGTTGTTGTTACCACTGAAATGACATTTAAGGGTAGCAAATAGCACTATTTCTGGTGCAACAACGGTGTAAAAATTAGGCAATTATAAAAGAATAAAGGAAGACATCATGCAAGAAACATGTATTCGAGAAGCTACGTTTAATCCCAAAGTAAAAAGCTATTTCACCCTTGTTTGGGTGTTAATCTCAGCAATCACTCTATTTGGTATTGTCCTCATTCCTATTGCTGCAATTTTGGCTTATGTCGTGTCGGGCAAAATGCTTAAAGCGATGTCAGCTCGCTTGCTCGAGCGCAAACTGGTAGTAAAGCGCGGTATTATTTTTGTGGTCGAAAAGTCGATACCACTTGAAAAAATTACCGATGTGGCGTTGAGCCAAGGGCCAGTTATGCGCTTGTTTGGCCTATATCAATTAAGCTTCGAAACAGCAGGGCAATCTGCACAAGGTGCGCTAGTGTCGTTAATTGGGGTTAACGATGCCGCCGCATTTAGAGAAGCTATTTTAAAACAAAAAGATGCATTAACAGAACAAAACGCGTCGGCTGCTGCACCGGCTGCTATTGAGCAAAAACATACATTGGAAAGTGAGGCTTCTGGAGATCTTGTAGACCTTACAAAAAGTGTTAAGAATATCGAAAAAATGCTTGAGACTTTGGTTAAAGAAAAAGGCGACAAATGAGCCTGATAGCCAATACGCCTAAAGCACCTTACTTTGCCGTCATCTTTTCTTCAGTTAAACGCAATGATGAAGGATATGCCGACACAGCTGAACTCATGATTAAACTTGCAAGCGAACAAAATGGTTTTTTGGGTATAGAGAGTGCAAGAGAAGCGCTTGGCATTACCGTGTCTTATTGGGACAATTTAATATCAATTAAGCAATGGAAGGCGCAAGTTGACCATCAGCAAGCACAGCGCAAAGGAAAAAGCGATTGGTACGAGAGCTACAAAGTAAGAATTGCGAAAGTTGAGCGTGATTATGG
>CAZXTD010000253.1:0-4424 GCA_964643575.1 uncultured Glaciecola sp.
AAAAAGGGAAATTAGCGGCTTCGATACCCGCTTTTGTTAATGCATTGAATAAAGTTGATTTACCGACGTTGGGTAAGCCAACGATGCCACATTTAAATCCCATTGGAGCCTCTATCTATATACTGTTTATTAATTGGGCGAGTGCAAGCACAATGTAGCTTATTAGTCAGCTATAAAGCTATGCAATCGTTGTTGTGCTTTACTTAAATCTTGTTCAAATATAATAGGGATGCATCGCGTTGCTTCATCAATGGCGGCATCTATTTTTTCCTGTTCGATTTTGGGCGCTTTACCAAGCACATAGCCGGTCACTCGGCTTTTGTGTCCTGGGTGACCAATGCCTATTCTGAGACGCCAAAAGTCACGCTGGTTAGCCATTTTACTGACAATGTCTTTTATGCCATTTTGACTTGAGCTACCACCTAGTTTGAATTTGGCAATACCGGGTTCAAAATCGAGTTCGTCATATGCAACGAGCAGTTCGTCTTTATCAATTTTGTAGAACTGACAAATAGCACTGACCGATTTCCCGCTTAGGTTCATAAAAGTCGTAGGAATCAATAGACGTACGTCATGACCTGCGATATTTCCGCGGCCTGTAAAACCAAAAAACTTAGCATCAAGCTTTAGTTCTATATTAAATCTTGATGCTAAGTTTTCTACAAATTGTGCACCCGCATTGTGCCGGGTTTGATGGTATTCGGGGCCCGGATTTCCCAGGCCCACGATTAACTTTAGAGATAAACTCATTGCTGGTGATTACTCTGCAGTATCGCCTGCTTCACCTGCGTCAGCTTCGTCTTCAGCTACTTCTGCGGCAGTTGGACCCTTCGCGGCTTTAACAGTAACGACTGCTAAGTCGTGGTCTTCGCCTTTGGTTAAGTCAACAGACTCAACGCCTTTAGGCAATTTAAGGTCAGAAATGTGAAGTGTTTGACCAAGTTCCATCTCTGCTACATCAACTTCAATGTATTCAGGTAAGTTTTTAGGCATACATGAAACTTCGATGTCGTTCATGTGGTGCTCTGCATGGCCGCCGTCAACCTTAATACCAGGCGCTTTATCTTCGTTTATGAAGTGAAGCGGTACGTTAGTTTGTAATGCTTGCCCAGCAACAACACGCTGAAAATCGATGTGAGTAACTTTAGGCTTGTAAGCATGGCGTTGCATATCTTTTACAAGTGCTTCTACTGGCTTGCCATCAATGTTGATAGTAAGTACATGAGAGTAGAATGCTTCAAAGTCTTGTGCTTGAATAACTTTGTTATGGTCAAGCGTAAGTGCGATTGGGTCTTTGCCCGCACCATAAATAATGGCTGGAACTTTGCCTTCGTGACGTAGGCGGCGGCTCGCACCTTTCCCCATATCAGTACGGACAGTTGCATCCAAAGTAAAAATTGCATCAGACATTAAATGTCTCCAAATAGTAAATGTGTTTAATTACACGATTAAAGTTGTGAGGTTTTGCGACCAAACCTCACCTGATTATTGGCAAATCATTATTTTTGTCATTGACGAACCAAAAATAATAGCCATAAGCCGTTCTAAAACGGCGGCGAATTCTATCATTGCTATTGAAGAGGAACAATCGAAAAGTGCTTAAAAGAGTGAAAAAACACCCTCAAATAGACTGAAAGATGCATTTTCTTTTGAATTTGCCTATACGCTCTAACGTTCTTTAGGAATAGTACTAACTTTTGACTCGTCTATAACTTTAACATCGATTACTTTAATCACTTGACCAAACTGAGTAGTGGTTATTACATCATGCAAAACTTGGGCTTGTAATTCTACAATTAGCCCATGTTGTTGATGTGCTTTAGGTAGCTGCATTGGCGTATATTTACCGCCATCATTAGCAATAAAACTAAAGAATCCCCCTTCCATTGTTTGATATACAATTTGACCTTGTAGGGTCAGCATATTGGCCGCCTTTTTCTGTTTATTTGTGTCTTGTTTAGAAACATTCATTTGGTTTTTGTGTGTGTTTTCTTGAATAGCACTGAGTTCATCTTTATTTGCTAATGTTCCGGCACTATTAGCGCCGCAAGCTGAGAGCCCGAGTAACGCAATAGACAAAAATGAAAATTTACTCTTGAATGTGGTCTGTCGCATTGAGTGATTCCCGCGTCTGAGATTATGGTTGATAAATAGCTTATTTAGAGTGCAAAAAATGAAAAATGTTCATTTCTTAAAAAGCAACGCTCTCTGTAAAAATACATACGTGAGTGTGGTCTATATTAGCTTTAAAAACAAGGGAAGAGTGGTCTGGCAGATGTTCAATTATACGAAGACTAAGCCAAACGTAAAAACGAATAAAGAGGGTTGTGCGAAGCAGGTAGACAATCTCCTGTCTACCTGAAAACCATTTAACTAAATCGAGTTTAGTACATACGCGTTACCGTTATTTGGGCGACAGGTCCGCGCCAATCATAGACTGATCGTAATAACTCGGCTTCACCGTGAATGCCAGAAGCAATATGTACAAAACCTTCTCCTTCGTCAGCAGGTGAGGGCCCTGTACCGCCGCATTGTGGGCCTGGAATGTTGGCGCAAATTTCATCATTTGTTTCAGAGCCTGCATCATATGCGTTAGCATAATATGTTCTAGAACCCCAGCTTGGTAGTCGAACGGTATCCAATGCCATGAATGTGTCATTAGTCGGAATAAGCATTGCCGCAACACTCAGATTAGCATTGCGCCGGGCACTATCTATCGTAAACGTTGCGCTTTGACCTGGGCCTAATAAGCCTGGGCTTACCGTTGTATCTCGCACTAAATTAGGAAGCCCATCCAACACGTTTTTTAAAGGAGCAACATTACCTGACTCAGCTAAGTCTGCTAATTCTGTGCTTGCGGGTTCACCAAGCTCAAATAGACCAATACTTCTTTTATGGCTGGCACCTAAAATTGGCGTAAAAGTTTCGCCCTTTGTGATATTTGTGACAGTAACTTCATATGTTCTGCTGCTACCGTAACCGGCTTGCGCCGCGCCGGCGCTGAGTATAGTTAAGGCAGCAGTGGCTAAAATTAGTTTTTTCATGGTTGAGCTCCAATTACTTTCATAATGTTAGTTAGGGTGTAAAACTAGAAAGATGCAGAGCTCAAACTTTTTTCAGCTATTTTGTAACAATCGAGCAATGCACTGGAATAACCTTAAATGCTAGAGTTCACTAAACTGTAACGAAGTGGCTACAAATCGTTCACAATTAGATTGTTTGCTTTGTTATAAGTGAGTGTTAGAGGTAGTGTTTACTTGTCATATTACTTTAAAGGTTCTTATCCATTTGGCATTGCCGATGTCTTTCAGAATAACTGGGAAAAATACAACAAAAAACGCCCAACATTTTTGATGTTGGGCGTTTAGTATATGTAAATTAGACGTATATTTAGTATTCAAACATTGCCGAAATTGATTCCTCGTTGCTGATTCGTCTAATTGTTTCAGCTAACATCTCTGATAAGGTGAGCTGTTTGACTTTTTTCACTTTTTTGATCTCGGGCGGTAGCGGTATACTGTCGGTGATAATAATTTCATCAATGACAGACTCTTCAAGGTTTTTTGCTGCATTACCCGAGAATACGGCGTGTGTTGCATAGGCGAAAACACGTTTTGCTCCATGTGCTTTTAGGGCTTCTGCAGCTTTTGCAAGGGTGCCGCCAGTGTCTATCATGTCATCGACGATGATACAATCGCGACCTTTAACGTCACCAATAATGTTCATGACTTGAGCCACGTTTGCTTTGGGTCGGCGTTTATCAATAATCGCTAGGTCGGTGTCGTTTAGCAGTTTTGCGGTTGCTCTAGCGCGCACAACACCGCCAATATCGGGTGATACGACTACGGGCGAGTCAAAATCACGCTGAAACATATCGTCTAACAAAATAGGTGTGCCAAAAGCGTTGTCTACCGGCACATCAAAGAAACCTTGGATTTGCTCTGCATGTAAGTCGACCGTTAATACACGGTCAACGCCTACATTAGATAAAAAGTCTGCAACTACTTTAGCGGTAATAGGCACACGGGCTGAGCGCACGCGGCGGTCTTGGCGAGCATAACCGAAGTAGGGGATCACAGCCGTAATACGTCCTGCAGATGCGCGTCTAAATGCATCTATCATGACGATCAATTCCATCAAGTTATCATTAGTCGGCGCACAGGTAGATTGAATAATAAAGCAATCAGCTCCTCGCACATTTTCATGAATTTCTACGCTTATTTCTCCGTCGCTAAACCTTCCGCAGGTTAAGTTTCCAAGTTTTGTATATAAGCGTTCGGCGACTTTCTGGGCGAGTTCAGGAACAGCGTTTCCTGCAAAAAGCTTCATATCAGGCACAAGATAGGTCCTCAGTGCGAATTAAGTGTGTTGGCTGGGGTAGCAGGACTCGAACCTACGGATGGCGGGATCAAAACCCGCTGCCT
>CAZXTD010000254.1:0-4417 GCA_964643575.1 uncultured Glaciecola sp.
AATAATAGGCACAACACGTTTACCCATTTGTTTATCTTTAAGCATAACCGTTAATACACGCACAAAGGCCATGGTGGTCGAAATTTCGCGATCGCCCGAACCTTTAGTAATAGCTTCAAACGCTTTTAAAGGTGGTGCGGGTAATTCTTCTGTGCTATTCACACGGCGCACTGGCATATAGCCTTTGAGTGCTTCGCGTTTTTCGCGCAGATACTTCATTTCAGGGCTGTCTTCATCAAATTTGAAGTAGCTTAAGTCTGCACAGTCTTCGTCAGACAGTGGAATATTAAAACGGTCGCGATAAAGTTTAACTGAATCGACATCCATTTTTTTCACGTTGTGAGCAATGTTTTTACCTTCACCCGCTGCACCTAAACCATAACCTTTCACGGTTTTAGCAAGAATGACTTGTGGGCGGCCTTGTGTTTCTGTTGCGCGTTTATATGCGGCATAAACTTTGACCGGATCGTGTCCACCACGATTAAGGCGCCAAATATCTTCGTCAGACATATTCGCTACCATTTCTTTAAGCTCAGGATACTTACCGAAGAAATTATCGCGCGTATATTGGCCGCCATTGGCTTTATAGTTTTGATATTCGCCGTCTACTGTTTCGTTCATCACATCAAGCAATTTACCTGATGTGTCACGTGCAAGTAATGAATCCCAGTAGCGTCCCCAAATCACTTTAATTACTTCCCAGCCCGCGCCGCGGAATGTGCCTTCGAGTTCTTGAATAATTTTACCGTTGCCACGCACTGGGCCGTCTAAGCGCTGCAAGTTACAGTTAATAACAAAGGTTAAGTTGTCGAGGTTCTCGCGCGAAGCCAAACCAATAGCCCCTAAGCTTTCTGGCTCATCCACTTCACCATCGCCCATAAAGCACCATACGCGCTGGTTAGAGCAGTCTTTTAGGCCGCGGTTGGTCAGGTACTTCAAAAAACGCGCTAAGTAAATAGCTTGCATAGGGCCTAAGCCCATCGATACTGTTGGGAATTGCCAGAAGTCGGGCATGAGTTTAGGATGTGGGTACGAAGAAACACCCTCGCCGTCCACTTCTTGTCTGAACATATCTAATTGTCCAGCGCTTAAACGCCCCTCTATAAATGCACGTGAATAAATACCAGGAGACACATGGCCTTGCACAAATAAGAAGTCGCCGCCGTCTTCGTCAGTTGGTGCACGGAAAAAGTGGTTAAAACCCACGTCATATAGCATAGCTGATGATGCGAAACTTGAAATATGACCGCCTAACTCTAAGTCTTTTTTAGAGCCGCGCAATACCATCATTAGTGCATTCCATCTAATCGCGTTTCTGATTTTTGTTTCGATGGTTTGGTCGCCAGGCATGGTAGGTTCTTGGCCAGCAGGTATCGTGTTGATGTATGCAGTCGTGGCATCATAAGGAAGATGGGCACCGTTGCGTCGAGCCTTTTCAATTAGTGACTCTAACAAATAGTGGGCACGGTCAACGCCTTCGGTTTCTAAAACTGCGTCAAGTGCTTCTATCCATTCCTGCGTTTCAATTGGATCCACGTCAGGTTGTTTCACATCAGCCATAGTTATTTCCTATTTTGGTTCAATTTGTTAGCGACTAATAATGAGTCGCATTTATCTGCTATTTTTATAAAGAAGTTAAGCCAAGTGTTGAGCTCGTCTTAACTCATCATTTTTATCGTACTAATGGTGCGCTATGCTAACGCACTCATCACCGCTTGTACTATTGCGTTAATCATTGCTTACAATGCGGCGTAAACTGCGCTGCACATTAGCGTCTTTCTGGTTAATTTCTAACAATGTCGCTTCTACAAACGACAAGTGTGCGTGACTCGCATCGCGTGCATCTTTAGGGTTACCAGCCTCAATAGCGGCCAATATTACTGAGCGCTGCTGGGCAATCTTTTTTAATACAGTATCGCTTGTGCCATTTCGTAACATTCCCAAATTTTGTTTTATATTATCGATAAGCATTTCGCGCATTGCCTGCATGACCTGCACAAGCACCATGTTTTGCGAGGTTTTTGCCATTGCAAAATAAAACTCACCAAGGGTTTCTGCCTCTAAATCGGGATCGTTTTGACATTCTGCTGAATTGAGTTTTTCTAAAGCTTCTCGCAAAGCTGAATAGTCAGCATCTTGCCCTCTAAGTGCTGCATAAAAAGCAGCCATGCCTTCAAGTGAATGCCTAAACTCTAATAGGTCAAATTGTGTTTCAGGTCTTTTGGAAATGAGTGAGAGGAGCGGATCGGTTAGTTTTCGGTTAAGGTGCTTTGAGACAAAAGTACCGCCGCCTTGTTTGCGCTCAATTAGACCTTTAGCTTGTAAATTTTGAATAGCCTCGCGAAGAGAGGGTCGAGAAACTTGGAATTTTTCAGCAAGCTCACGCTCTGGCAATAATTTTTCGCCCGACCCTAAAGTGCCATCTACGATCATAGACTCAAGACGTTCTGTAATCACATCCGATAGCTTGGCTTGTTTTATCATGCACGATGACCTTTGATTGATTTTCCTAGTTCAACATGTTGCGAGCAAAATGTCGAATTTTGGCACTTATACTGGATACCATTGTAGTCAAACACACAATGGTATTACCAATTAACCAATCGAATTGTAACCAAGTTTTTAAAAAAGTAAAGACTTATGCAACAACTCCGACCATAGTCGCAAGCGACACTAGCATTAATAAAAATACGATATTTCGCTTTACCAATTTGACAAGTTGTAATGGTTCATCCAAAAAAGGATTGCCACCCGGATAAGTATCTTCACTCGCCCGTGCTACTTTTGCTAAGAGATCGTAGGTAGGTAATTTATTATCAAATAAAGTATCGACCCACACCGGAAGGCCCTTGCCAAAATGACCTACCAACAAATAACCGAGGCTTGTGACTCTGACAGGTATCCAATCGAGAATAAACAAAAGCTTTTCACTGCCAAGCAAATTAGTATCACTGGGCTTTGAGGAACCCTCAGGCGTGGCACTATTCACATAAGCCTTTCCATTATCTTGCGTGCTATCAAATTCTGCTTCAGCGTCTTTTGCAATAGCTTCTTGCTTATCTATAGCGGCTAGTTGCTCGAGATACACTTGCTGTTCGCGGCGGCGCATCACCACTAGCTCTTTTATCACCGAATAAAACACCATTCCAGGTAAACCGAGTAACACGTAAAAAATGATGACGCTGGCATATTGTCTATAATTAACAAGCACAAGTTGTTTGCCCACATTCGATAAATCTCCGCCTTGGTTCCCAAACTGCTCACTATATAAAGAACAGGCTTCGAAATCTTCTCTGTTAGCAGCTTGCAAATAACGTTTATAGGTACGGCGCGTTACCGGGCAGCCCAAGCATACCCACAGCAGTAAAAGGTGCAAAAGGAATACAAGCAAACCCGGCAGATACGCATCAAACAACCACGCCAAAAGCGCAAGAGCACCCGCAATAATAATACTTGTTCCGATAGATGATTGAGAGCTGAGCAAATTAGTTTTTTGCAAACGTGCAAAATAATAAGCCATCCAAGTCGCAATATGCAGCTCTTTAGTTTTAGTAGTAACGCGTTCCAAGGCCATGACAATTAGTAGAGTAAAGAGAGTCAACTTGCTTCTTCCTATATGAGTTTATTTGTTATTGGTAACATTTTTAGTTGCACTTATACAAGTAAATACGCGCGAGTTAATACAAACGAACAAGACACTATGACAACATAAACCTAACACACAATTATTTACCCTTGATATAATTAAAGCGTTAAGAACGATTAATACAAATCTATTTACACTTGTTAATGAACAAAGAAACAAAATCGTTAAGAAAAGATCAACGACCCGTTTACGCGCAATCATATAAAGGATAGCAATTTGATTAATGAATTTATGGTAGATATAAAACGCGATGTACAACTTGCCCTGCGTGAAGACCTTTGCGCACAAGCGCTGGATAGTGTCCCAAGCTTGAAAGAACAAAAAACGGACCAAGAGCCATTACAATTCGCTCAAAACGACATAACGGCAATGTTGATTGAGTCGCACGAACAAAGCCAGGCAAAAATAATTACTCGAGAAGCAATGGTAATGTGCGGTATTCAATGGGCAAATGAAGCTTTTATGCAAATAGATAACGCATTACAACTCGATTGGAAAGTCAAAGATGGCGATGTATTAATACCCAATCAATGTTTAGTCGAAATTAAAGGCAATGCTCGAGCAATACTTACCGCTGAGCGCACTGCTTTAAACTTTATTCAAATGCTAAGTGGCACAGCAACAAGTACCGCGCACTATGTAAAAGCGCTTGAAGGATCTAGTACTCGCCTTCTTGATACCCGCAAAACTCTGCCCTTATTTAGGCAAGCACAAAAGTATGCGGTGCGCTGTGGTGGTGGTCATAACCATAGAATAGGCTTGTTTGACGCA
>CAZXTD010000255.1:0-4402 GCA_964643575.1 uncultured Glaciecola sp.
CTGTTTTCGCTGCCGCCTACGCCGTATGCTACAAGCATATTTAGCAGTAGTACGTCGTTGTTGGTATTATTTTTACTGCCTAAGTCGGTACCTTGTAACAAGTAAGATAGTTGTCTTGCTTGCACCATTGCAGGTTCTGAGAATATTTCTACTTTGGGCACCACAGGGTTACCGCTTACTCGAATACCTGCAACAACTTGGTCGGCGGTATTGAGCGGGTCACGCACGGCTGAAATATCAAACTGCGGCAAGCTAGGCGGGCCAGTAAAGAATATATTACCCGTTCGTACCTGCAACACTTGACCGTATGCAGCGTAGCGTCCTTGTAAGATATTTACCGTGCCGTTTAAATAAGTTTGAATGGGCGAAATATTGCCCGTTTGCGTGTTTTTTTCTTGAATAACGCGCAAACGTAAATCACCTGCTAGGCTTGCTTTTAAATCGAGTGCATCAATATTTACGCGCTCAAGTTTGGGCTTATCAATGAGTATGCGTAAATCGATATCAAGGCCGGTTGGGATAACAGGCTCGGGTTCGGGCTCACCAATAATAATGGTGTCGCTTGTGGGTGCTTTGGCTGAGGCGGGCAGTTCGTCAAGTTTAAGCTGCGCGTTTGGTACAGCGATGCTGCCCGAGAGTTTTACGTTGTCGGGGCGAATATTAAACGCTAAATCGGGCGTGGCTAATAGCTCGCTGTCGGCAAATGCGATTTGCATGCCTGCACCTTTAAGCGTGCCTACAATGCTAAGCTGATCCATAAAATTGATGTCGGCTTGATACTCGCCCGAGCCTGCGCCAAGTTCAAATTCGCCATCGACTTGTGCGAGGTTGTCCGTGACCGTCACCGTTTGATTAAAATTACTAAGGGGATACGGATAGTTATCGACTACTAGCTCGCCATTCTCTACATTTATTTGCCCGTTTAGCAAGGGTTTGTCGAGTGGTCCAATAAATCCTAAGCTACCATTCACGCTGCCGGCAATGCGTTCTACTTGGGGTAAAAAACGTAGTAATGGGCTTAGCTGAAGTTGATTGAGACTCAATTGCCCCTTATGGGCTCTGTTATCGGGTGCTAAGAACAACTCAGAGCGCAAACCTAACGAGCCAAAGCCCTCGGTGCCTGCATATACGCTAGTAAAAACCTTATCGTCAGCCAGCTTAACGTTTGCCACCACTGCCATTAAATCTATATTGTGGCGGCTGGTGATGAGTTTACCGCCCCTAATTAAATTATAAGCACTGGCGCTGAGGCCGTCTTTTGGGTTGTATGCAAACGATAAATCTGATTGCAGTGGCACGTGCGTGCCTGCACTAACAATATCGTTTAAGTAAAAGCGCGCCGCTCTTGCAAAGTCATAGTTAATACTTGCGCTTGACGAAATTTTTTCGTTAGCGTATTCCACGTCAGCAATGCAGAGTGCTTTGTTGTTAGACAAAGTTGTTCCATCAAGCTGCATATTGCTTACTTTGCTGCTATCACCTGTTTGATTTATTTCAGGCGATGCATTGGAACTAACCCAGCAATGGGATGTTAGCGACGCCAAATTTGGGCTTGCACTGATGCTAATTGGCTCATTTAAACTAAATGTATCAAAAGCGAGCCGCCACTCACCCTCTTGCCATTCGCCTTTCCATAGCCAATCTTGTTGTGCAGCGGATGCATCTTTTGCGCCCCTTTTAGAATTAAGCGCTAGCGAACCACTTAGCTTATGCTGCAAACTCACACTCGGATGATTCACACTTAAGTTAAGTTCATGAGATTGAAGGTCGCCTGCGAGGCTCACCGAGGCTGACTCAATCTCTTGACCATTAACCCGCATAGTTTGCGAAGTAATTTGCAGATCGCTTGCCCAGTTTTGTGCCGCATCTATGCTTGCACTAAGGCTGGCATTGCTTATTTCAAGTTGCTCAAATTCGAGCTGTTCAATGGCGAGGTCTGCAATGAGTTTTGGCTCATCAACCGCGCCGCTCACGTTTAAACTGCCGCCAATTAAACCTGAAAGATTGGGGTGAAAATAGCTCAAATCTTGCAAATCAAGTGCTAACGCAAAGTCACTTGTTGTCTGCGAAAAGTCACTATTGATGGAGTTTTCATTGAGTCCGTCAGGCAAAACAATAATGCCCTTGCCGCTTATTTTGTTTTGTTTATTTTGCGTATCACCTTGGTTTAACTCAAATCGCTTAATATTTACCAAACCGTCTTTGTCGATAATCGCATCGCACACTAGTGACAATTGATAGCCTAGAACACTGCCTTTGATGTCTTTACATACCAGCGTTCCTTCTAGGGTTGATGTAGCAGTTTTGGTCGCGCTGCCAGACCCCGACTGTTTAGCTACAAAGCGACCCTCTGAGAAAAGCTCTCCGGTTAAATCACTTTCTAAGTCAGGTGAAAAAGTACCTATCTGCAAATTAGTAAACTTAAGCTGAGTATCAAAGTCGATAGCATGGGCATTAAGAGCAGAGCCACTTTTAAGCGGCTGCAAACTAATCTGTGAGCGTGCCAGCAAATCGCCAATTTCGCCCGACGATTCGATTTTTTCAAGTATAAGTTTTTTGTTTTTAACCGAGACTTGTGCAGCTAAATTAATATCGCTGCCAAGGCTTTGATTACCCTGCCCTTCAAGCCCTACTTTTCCACTCAGGCGATATTGCTCTACGTCGCCGCGTAAACTCAAAGCCATACTATTGAGGCTAAGCTGTATATTGGGTAGCCAAGCTTGACTAAAAGCCAGTATATTTTGGCCTTCCATAGATACATCAATAGGTAACTGAACCGACTGAGGGTCTGCCGCTAGGTTTGCTTCAATAATTTTTTGCGCGCCAGCCGTGTTGTTAGCCGTTAGCGTAATTTGGGTTTGTTTGACAGTCCCTTGCAGCTTAAGTTTAGCGACGCTGGCTTGCTCACTCGTTAGGCTTTTGTTGGGCGTAAGGCTCAGCTCAATATTATGATTGAATTGTTTAGCAAGGTTAACCTGAACCGTGCTTTGTACTTTTTCAAGCGCGACATTTTGCGGCGACGTGCTCAAATTAGCATTCACATTTTGTTGGGCAATCGTGAGTGTAGCTTGTGTGTTTTGCGTGCAAAAGGTGTCTGCTTGGTTCACGCAAATTTTATTGATGCCTAGCTTATGCAAATTCAAGTTAATCGGTATAAATACTTTTGGCAGTTTAATGGGGGAGTATTCAAAGGCGTCAATTTTTGCCAATAATTCAGCGATGCTAAGGTTTTGTTGCGGCTCACCTTTTGCGTTTAGAGCTTCAGATGCTTTCGGGTTTTCATTCTGATTCTGAAAATAAGCAATCTTTGCTATTTGCACTTGTTCAATATCG
The DNA here is from genome assembly GCA_964643575.1 of uncultured Glaciecola sp. Taxonomy (GTDB): domain Bacteria; phylum Pseudomonadota; class Gammaproteobacteria; order Enterobacterales; family Alteromonadaceae; genus Glaciecola. The sequence goes on from CAZXTD010000255.1 coordinate 3,334, forward strand.
AGCCTTTTTTGCATAGAAAATTGCGTAAACACATCTTCTACTTGCAACAGTTTATGACTATCTTTGCTATCAGCCTGCGCTTGATACAAAGTGAATAAGGCCACAGAAATCTCATCAACTTTTACGCCAACAGGAAGCGTTATATATTCATCGAGAGCTTCGCTAGGCTCTTGTGTTTCCTTGCTGTCTTGTAAACTGAGTGACACATCACCGAGGGCTAATTGCTCAATGCAAACTTCACCCGCAAACAAACAATTTATACTGAGATCTAAGCTGAGTATATTTGTTCTGAAGGCAATTTGCTCATTCGTAAAAGCAATATTGTTAAACTGCACTTGGCTATAAAAACTGCCCGAATGGCTTTCAATAGATACCCCTTGTTGATCATTTGCTATGCCGACTATTGCAGACACCCCTAATGGCGAAAACGCAAGCCCTGCAAGCAGCAACAAGAGTGCAACAAGTGCTAAAAACGTATAGGCGAGCCATTTCATTGGCTTCATTTTTTGCATTCTAAAAGCCCTCGCCTAACACAAAGTGAACGCGATAGCCTTCTTCAATATCTGATTTGCCGTGGGCAATATAAATTTGCACGCTGCCAATAGGAGATAACCAGTGCACGCCCACGCCTACACCTCGTGCAAGGTTTGACGCAAATTTATCGCTTGCACTACCCACATCGGCAAATACCGCCACGCGCCAACTCTCGGCAACTTTATATGCATATTCGACGCTTGCAACGCTTAAGTATTTGCCGCCAATGAGTTCAAGCTCGGGGCCGTCCTCACCTTCAACTTCGCGCACATCCGACACTTCGTTCAAGCCAAAACCACGAATGCTTTGGTCGCCGCCTGCAAAAAATCGCTGCGATGAAGGCACGCGCTCAAAGTCATTTGTAGAAATCATGCCGGCGTCGGCTCTTAGAACAAAACGGTGGCTGTCGTATTCGCGTATCCATTTTGTGCGGGCAGTCACTTTAAACAAATCAATGTCTGAAAGCAGGCTTGTGCTTGCTCCCTCTACCGTGAGCTGCTGCCTGTCGCCCCAAGACACAAATATATCGCCTCGT
>CAZXTD010000256.1:0-4370 GCA_964643575.1 uncultured Glaciecola sp.
TCCTGAGTTAGCGTGTGAAGTGACGCTACAGCCACTACGCCGTTTTAAGTTAGACGCTGCGATATTGTTTTCAGATATACTCACAATACCAGACGCGATGGGCTTAGGTTTATACTTTGAAACTGGCGAAGGGCCAAAGTTTAAAGATACTATTACTAGTATGAGTGACGTAAAGCGTTTGCCTGTGTTTGACCCAGAGTTAGAGCTTGGCTACGTGATGGATGCGGTGCGCACTATTCGCAAAAACCTGAAGGGTGAAGTGCCTTTGATAGGGTTTTCGGGTAGCCCGTGGACGCTTGCTACTTATATGGTTGAAGGCGGTTCAAGCAAAGCATTCACCAAAATTAAAAAAATGGCTTTTGCTGACCCGCAGGCCTTGCATTTGTTACTTGATAAATTAGCCGACTCGGTTATTTTGTATCTTAATGCACAAATTGCGGCAGGTGCGCAATCGGTAATGGTGTTTGATACTTGGGGTGGCGTGCTCAGCCCGCGCGACTATAAATTGTTTTCTTTGCAATACATGGAAAAGATTGTTGCGGGCCTAAGCCGAACTTATGAAGGCCATAAGATACCGGTCACTCTATTTACTAAAAATGGCGGTATGTGGTTAGAATCAATTGCCGCAACTGGCTGTGATGCACTCGGCCTCGACTGGACCATTGACATTGCAGACGCTAAAGCGCGCGTGGGCGACAAAGTGGCCTTGCAAGGTAATATGGACCCGTCTATTTTGTACGCGGGTAAAGAGCGTATAGAACAAGAAGTTAAAGATATACTCGCGGGCTTTGGCGAAGGTGAAGGCCATGTGTTTAATTTAGGCCATGGTATTCATTTAGATGTGCCACCTGAAAACGCGGGGCACTTTGTTGAAGCAGTGCATCAGTATTCGGCGAGTTATCATAAAAAGTGAAGCCTAAAAACTGAGGCATAAAAACTCAGGCATAAAAACTTAAGCATAAACGCTAAACTTGTCTGCTAAGCTCTACCTGTAAACCCGGGTAGAGCCCTTTCCCAATTTTTATTTTTAAGCTTGCATCGAGTAACTCTGCAATCCTAAATAGGCGAGCAAAGCCCATCCCTGCTGTTTTTGTTTGCGTAAAAGACTTCGTAAAACTATGTTGTAACGTGGTAAACGGCGCTTGAATAAAGTCTAGCTCACTCTCAAGCAGTCTGCGTCCGTTGTCTTTAAAGCAAATAGTAAATAGCGAGTCATTGAGCGTATAAGACAGCTGGCAATTGAGTATATGCGCCTGTGGGCTTAATGCATCTTTGGTGCTTTCGGTTGATTCATTCTTGCGGGGGTCTGCGTGTGAAATTGCGTTTGCTAGCAGTTCGTCCAAGAACAAGCCAAGTAAGTAAGTGTCTGTTATGTATTCGTCGCCTGCCTTATCACCATGGTTTTTGTCACTGCTTGCAGTATCAGTTGCATCCACCAATAAATGATAATGTTGGGGGCTAGTTAGGGTGTTAAAACAACCAAATTTAAACGCGCTTTGCCAGCTATCAATAAAGCCTGCTAAATTGACATGAGTAAGCTTAGGTGAATAATCAATAAGCTGCGCATAGGCGCTTAAGCCAGCAAGCTTAGACTGTGAACTTGTGTATTCAAGCGCAATCATGTTTAACCATTTTATGGCCTTGTCGTCCAGCTTATCGTGATATTTGTCTTTGAGTAAATTAGCAAGGCCTGCGCTTGTGCCTAAAGAGCCTTTCAAATCGTGCACAAGCGCCCGCAGAATTTTGCGTAAGTATGATTGGTCAATCATGTCGCTTGCCTGGTTGTTTAATGAGTCTTTGCCTTATTTACGTTGTCGACTATCAAACCAGCAATATTGTCGTCTATTTGTTTGCGTCTAATCGCAAAACGAATGCTTCTGTCCAGTAATGCTGGTGTAATTTCCTCTTTTTCAATGAGATCCAAAGCTCCGTGTGAAAGTAATACCGGGTTTAGCACATCATGACTTTCACCGGTAATCACAATTACCGGCAAGTCGATTTCTTTTTCAGAAAGTTGGTCGATAAAATCTAGCGCCGTCTCATTTTCAAGATGATAATCGGCTACGCATATATCAATGTCTTGTTGTTCAATTTTATCGAATGCTTCAGAAATACTTTTTGCTTGAACCACCTTAATAGCAAAACTATTGATGGCCAATAATTGTTGTTCGAGCAATTCGAGATAGCTGGTGTTGTCATCTAAAATCAATATGCGAACTTCTTGCTCAAACGTTGTTGTATCTAGCATTTCTAGCGCATTGTTTACACTCGTGCGCAATTGTTTGTATGCCACAAGCATGCCCATTTCCATATACTTCACGCGCGTAATATCAGCAAAGGTGATGGCCACGCCCCGACTTTGGGACACATCGTTGTATTGGTAAGGGTTAATGGCAACCCGCAATAACTTTTTGTTCTCAAGCGTGATTTCGTTTTCAACAGGCTCATTTGTATTAAATACTTTGGCGATATCAGACAGCATGTTGTCGTACGCTATGTTTTTAGAAATATGGTGCAAAGGGCGATTGATATCAGTATCTAGCAAATTAACGTAGGCTTTTACCGCTTCTGTGTAGCGTCTAACTAACATGTTTTCATCCAAGAAAATAATTCCGATTTTAGACAAATTGAGTACTTCGTCTAAATCGCCATTGGCTTGGGATATTTCAGTGATTTTTGCCTGATACTCTGAGTTTACCGTGTATAACTCTTCGTTAACTGACTGCAGTTCTTCGTTGGTACTTTGCAGCTCTTCGTTTGCCGACATTAACTCTTCGTTAGCAGATTGAAGTTCTTCGTTAGTAGTTTCTAGCTCTTCTACGGTAACTTGTAAGTGTTCTTTATTAAATTTAAGCTCAAGTTCAAGGTCTTCAATGCGCTGCCTAGCTTGTTCTCTGACGTCAAAGGGCACCGAAGTCGGCTCAACTAAGTCAGTGTCGTCGAAGCGTTCAAATACCACCCAAAAATAACCCGGTGCGGTATTAATATCGTGCTCTTTAATATATTTGACGCGTAAATTTAGGTTAATGGTTTCGCCGTCAAGCTGAGTGTGCATGCCTGTGTAGTATACTTCTTCGTTTTTTTGCTTGGCACGCTGCAAAGCCGAAGAAACCGCAATGCTTATATCGTCGTTTACCAAATCGCTTATTTGCGTGCTAATACGACCAGGGGGTAACCGTTTAACAAACGGTGTGGTATCGCCATACACGTGTAAGGCTTGATATTCATCGTTAAGCAAAATACAAGGCGGTACATACTCGGTAATGAGCGCTTCGTTAGCAAAACCAACGGCGGTCCCAGTTGCACTATTGCCCCGATAGTTTTTCATCAAACTGGTAACCGACGGAATAGGCGTGCTCGGCTTTTTGCTGGCGATTGGTATCTGCGTATTTGATCCTAATGACAAGCGCACATTATCGGTTTTAAAGTAAATTTTTTGACGTTCATTTACCGCTTTAAAATGAGGAGCAAGGTCACCGAGGTTTTCAGATGAACCTAAAAACAAATAGCCGTTCTTTTTTAGCGCAAAATGCAGTGAAGTAAGTACTCTTTTTTGTGCGCTATGCTGAAAATAAATTAAAACATTGCGGCAAGTCACTAAGTCTATATTTGAAAAGGGCGGGTCTACAATCATATTGTGGGTAGCGAATACAACGCTATGCCTAATATGTTGATTAACTTGATACCCGCCAACAGGGTTTTTAATAAAATATTTGTTAAGCAGATTAGGCGGCACGTCATGCACAATGTCACTGCTAAATGCCCCAGCACTGGCTTCGTTAATCGCGCTAGAATTGACATCTGTCGCAAACACTTTAATTTCGCGTTTTAGGTTTTGCTTTTCACATTCTTCGGCAAGTAAAATTGCTATAGAGTAAGCTTCTTCACCTGATGAACAAGCTGCCACCCAGGCTCGAATAAGTGAGTTTTCTTGAGACCTGCTAACAATATCGGGTATCGCTTTTGCTGTTAGTACATCAAACGCTTCACTGTCTCTAAAAAAACGAGTCACGCCAATCAAAAGCTCTTTGCTTAGCACTTGCACTTCGTAACTATCTTTAAATAACAGCGTCAAGTAGTCTTGCAAAGATGTAATGTGCTTTATCGTCATGCGCCGTTCAATACGCCGGGCAATGGTTGAAGGCTTGTATTTAGAAAAATCGATATCACTTTTAATGCGCAAGATATTGAAAATTTCGCCCATCACGTCTTGGCTTACTTCCATGTCTTCGCGCAGTTTGTCTGATTCACCGCTTACAAGCGGATGTTGAATGTATTTCGCTAATTGTACGCCCATGTCTTCGGGGCGCAGAATGAGGTCGACAATACCTGTGTTAATAGCGCTATTAGGCATGCCGTCAAATTTTGCA
>CAZXTD010000257.1:0-4246 GCA_964643575.1 uncultured Glaciecola sp.
TGATTTCTGTTTGCATGTCGGCCAATTTGCTTTGAAATAGCTGAGTTTGCGCTAAAGGCTTATTAAATTGTTTTCTGTCTAGCCCGTAAAGCCGAGCTCTATGCCAGCAATCTTCTGCAGCACCTAATACTCCCCACGAGATACCATAGCGAGCCATGTTTAAACACGAAAAAGGGCCTTTTAAGCCACTCACTTTTGGAAGCTTATTTTCTTTAGGTACGAACACTTCATTCATGACTATTTCACCGGTAATCGACGCTTTTAGCGACTGTTTTCCGACAATTTTGGGAGCAGTTAAGCCTTTAAATTCTTTTTCGAGAATAAAACCATAAATCTCGTTGTCGTCTGTTTGTTTTGCCCACACCATAAATACATCAGCAATAGGGCTGTTGGTGATCCACATTTTACTGCCGTTAAGCACATAACCACCATCCACTTTTTTCGCGCGTGTTTTCATCGCAGAGGGGTCAGACCCTGCGTCGGGTTCGGTCAAACCAAAACAACCAATCCATTCGCCGCTTGCGAGCTTCGGCAAAAACTTTTGTTTTTGCTGCTCACTGCCAAATGTATTGATTGGGTGCATCACCAATGACGACTGCACACTCATTGCGCTGCGATAACCGCTGTCGACTCTTTCGATTTCACGTGCAATTAAGCCATAAGATACATAGTTAATGCCTGCACAGCCGAAGCCGTCGATGGTTGCACCTAATAATCCAGCCTTTCCCATTTTAAGCATAATTTCAGAATCAAAGCATTCTTGACGATTTGCCATTAAAATACCTGGCTGCAAATACGTTTGCGCAAAATTATGAGCGCTATCTCGCAGCATGCGCTCTTGTGCACTAAGCTGGTCGTTTAAGAGTAAGAGGTCTTGCCAATGGCTTAGCATATAGATACCTTGAGTAATGTATTAAGAGAGACAAATTTGTTAAGTTCAGACCTTACATGATTATTGGTTCTAGACAATGACATCGCAATTATTTGCCGATAAATTGCATCGCAAAAGCATAGGCACCGTCAACCGCTTCACCTTGAGGTGTTGCTACATCTCGGTTAAGAAGTAATGCTAAGCCTTGCTTATAAACATGGGCAATACCACCATGGATAAAAATATCAGTGTCTGCATCGCAATGTTCAGTGATAATTCCATGTAAGTACTGCAAACTTTCTTGAATCCATGCTTTTACCACTTCACTGTCGTCTTTTACCGACAATACACAAGGCATGAGCTGTGCAAAGTTGACTGGTTTAGCGTGCCCAAAGTTTTGAACAATAGACACAACATCGTCACCAAGTTCAACTGCCATGCTTTTGACCAAGGGATCATTTATCGCTTTTGATTCTAAAGCACGTAAATACCAACTTACCGCATTTTTACCCAACCAAGCGCCGGATGCGATGTCGCCGAGTAGAAAACCATGACCACCATATTGATGAATCTCTTGATCTTGATATATCGCGATACACGAGCCAGTGCCTGTAATAATAAGCGCACAATCTTTTTGATTATTAGCGGCTAGGCACGATATATGTATATCCGTTGTTAGTGCGACTTGCGCATAGTGATGTGGCCAATTAATTATTTTTTGTTGAACCGATGGAATTTTAGCCCCCGCACAACCTAAGCTTAAAAAACAATCTGACAAAGCTATTGGGGCGCTGAGTGTATTATTTGCATTGAGTATTAGCTTATTGCAGGCGGCATTAATATTATTGATAGCAGAGTCGAAATCTGCAAATAGATTGGCTGAACCCGTTTCGCACTGGGTAATACTTCTGCCATTACTATCAAACAAACTGGCTTTACACTTTGTGCCGCCGCCGTCTACACCAATGATCCACATTTCGTTTTTTCCATAAATGCTTACCTTTGTATATATTATACTGCTCAGTGTTTATAAATATAGCGCTGAATTTTGAAGCACGAAATCCTTAGCGTAAAACATAAGATTTACATCTACTTATAATCAGATTATGGTTGTGACAACATAATCTACTTTTTATGACTGCCTATGAAATACATCACTAATTTACGCCGGCATTACCAATCTAACTCACTAAACCATCTATTTATTGGGCCTTACAGATCATTTGTTTTAGAAAAATCATTATTTAGTGGATTAACGAATAAAGTTAGCTATTGCCTGCAAATTATAGGTCGTATGGGTCTTGTTTGTAGCATTGCCGCCTGCACTGTTCAAGACAAAGACATGGCCGTGCAAGTACCTCCAGAAAATTATTCGAGCCCGAGTACACCCGATATGTTTTTTACAAATACAATGAATGCAGCTCCATTTTTACCGAGCAATACGGACACTACATTAGCAATAAAACTGGCGAGCGTTAGTGCTAGCAATCAAAAAAAATATGCAAGTAGTGAACAAGCAGATTATTCAAATTACGAGTGGGAAAAGCGTATTGAGCACAACTGGTCGTTTTTTAATATGCCGGCATCTCAAGGCAGAGTCCTTGTTATCGACATTAAAGATAAGAACAGCATGCCAGCTTATCGTTACTTGGCCAATGCATCGTCGCAAAATGATTTATATGAGCCTTGGAGCTCTTCTAAAATCTTTGCTTACACCGGAGCAATAGCGAAGCTAAGAAATGACTACCCGACCGTGCTAACAAACTTTGATAAGATCTCGCGCTTTGGAGAGCATCATGTTGCGGACCTAATTACTAGCATTAATAGCTATGAAAGCTTCGGTTTAGCAAATGGCAACAGCAACGCTATCGCCACCTTTTTCGCCAATGTCGCCACACGCGAATTCCTCACTGGATTGTTTTACGAGCAATGGTTAAAGCTTACTACCCCAAATATCTATTTTAGAGGCGCTTATGGACCTGTCGCCTTTGCGCCCAAACAAACTCGTTTTGATACACAAAACACGAACATTCACCAAACATTTACAGTTGTGAAAGAAGCCGCACTAGACCCTGGATATTTACCTTATCGCTGCGAAAATTGCGGCTTAACCGGCAACAAACCAATGACCACATTAGCTCAGGCAGAGTGGTTGAAACGACTAGCGATGCACTCAAAAGACCCCGCGTTTGCTCATCCTTTTTTACAACAAAGTGATGTTGATACCTTGTTTTATGGCACTGGGCATTCAAAAAACGACAATAGCTTTGCGGGCATGACGCTTGGCGTGTCTACCATGTTACAAAAAGCACTCGCACGCAACTTGCTCGCTTTGGCGCAAAACCAATCAAACGATGCGGGTTATCCTACTGAACTTGCACCAAAAGATATTCTAAGCTCTCCTATTAGTGCAAAAAATGCCAAACAAATCCTTGATGATTATAGTGACGGTAAGTGGCGTGTGTTTCAAAAAATAGGTTGGGGGCCCAGCGAAACTCGGTCAACGTCAGAAAATGTTGTGCTGGCTTATGTATACTTGCCAAGCGCTAACCCCGCGCAAAACAATAAAGTCTTTATTGTCGCAGCGCAAGTTGCGGTGCCCGAGGCTAAAGAAGAAAATGTCGCCCTAGCTGGACTCAAAATGGAAGCTTTATTAAGCAACAGCATGAGTCAATATCTGAGAATAGACTAAATATACTTGCGCGGTATTCGCTTAGAAACACGCGTCATTAATTCGTAGCCAATGGTACCAATATGCTCGGCAACCTGATTAATAGGCAGTTGGTCGCCCCACAGCTGGACTTTGTCACCTATTTTTGTTTCATATTGGCAGCTATCGTCTTCAAATAGGTCGGTTACGTCAAATGTTAGCATGTCCATTGATACACGGCCGACTAGAGGAATAAGCTGACCATTGCACCATGCGGGCGTACCGGTAGGTGCGTGGCGAGGGTATCCGTCTGCGTAGCCAATTGCTACTGTAGCGATAACAGATGGCCGCAAAGCACGCCAAGTGCCGCCGTATCCAACCGTGTCGCCCTTTGGGATATGACGTAAGGCAATGATTTCTGAGTTCACGCTCATCACTGGTGCAAGTTCGATTGGGTTGTCGCTACTTTGAAATGGCGTTGAGCCATAAAGCGCAATTCCTAGTCTGACATAGTCTTGACGCGCTTTTTCAAATCGAATATTGGTAGCCGAATTAGCAATACAACGTGGTAATGAAGATTCATCAATTTTTTTCATAAAACGCTCTATTTGTGCTTGTGCATGCGTTTTTATGGGCTCATCAGCACACGCCAAATGCGTGACTATTACCGTATTATGGTTGATCAAACTAGCGTATTCAGTGAGTATTGCCGAGAACTCATCAAG
>CAZXTD010000258.1:0-4170 GCA_964643575.1 uncultured Glaciecola sp.
CAAATAGCCATTGTCAGGCCTGGCCCCATTCAGGGTGATATGGTGCATCCGTTTTTACGCCGCCGAGATGGTAAAGAAGCGGTTGAGTATCCATCCCAAGCCGTTAGGCAAGTACTCGAACGCACAATGGGTGTGCCCATCTTTCAAGAACAAGTGATTCAATTAGCCATGGTTGCTGCAGGCTTTACTGGCGGTGAGGCTGACCAACTACGAAGAGCCATGGCAAGTTGGAAGAAAAACGGTGAACTTAATAAGTTCAGACAAAAGCTTATTCAAGGAATGACAGAGCGCGGCTATTCACTAGAATATGCAGAGCGTTTATTTGAGCAAATTTGTGGCTTTGGGGAATATGGCTTCCCTGAATCACACTCAGCATCGTTTGCGGTATTAGCTTATGTATCGGCTTGGTTAAAACATTACTACCCTGCTATTTTTTACATTGGCCTTATGAATAGCTTACCCATGGGGTTTTATACGCCCTCACAAATTATTCAAGATGCTAAACGACATAATATCAAGATACTTCCATGTTGCGCGCTCTTGTCTGATTACGATCATCAGTTAGTAGCCCTCAACGAGGCCAATATATCTATTGTTGAACAACCAAAAAGCTCTAATACTGGAAAACAAATTACTAAAGAGTATGGTATTCGTTTAGGCCTTCGGCTAATAAAAGGCTTAAAGCAGCAATCGGCTGTACAACTTGAAATCTTGCGGCAACAGCAAACCATTACAAGTACAGATCAGTTGCGCGCTGCTGGCATTCCTAGTACTTGCTTGCAAGCCCTAGCGAGTGCCAATGCCTTTGCATGTTTTGGCCAAGACCGTTTTACAAGCCGCTGGCAGTTGATGAATGACGTGCCCGATTTACCCCTATTTGCAAATACACAACCTAGCAACACTCAAGCAAATACAAGTAGCCAAACAAACTATTTACGCCAGCCGAGTTTATTTGACGACCTAGTAGAAGACTACGCCAGTACAGGCTTAAGCGTTAAACAACATCCAGTATCATTGTTGCTGCAGGCAAGCTTATTACCTAAGTTCACATTAGCAAAAGAACTATGCCTTAAGCCTCACCAGTCGCTTATTTCGGTTATTGGAGTGGTAACTTGCAAACAAAGCCCTGGTACGGCAGCAGGTGTCACCTTTATTACTTTAGAGGACCATACTGGCAATAGTAATATTGTTATTTGGCAACGCAGTGCAAGAGCACAAAAAACAGCTTATTTAAACGCTAGAATATTGCAAGTTAAAGGAATTTTAGAGAGAGGGGATGGCGGTGTTGAGCATGTGATTGCAGGAAGGCTAATAGACTTAAGTCATTTACTTAACAAGCTTGATATGAACGCCAGAGAATTCAGATAAGTCTTTGCATTGGCAATATTATGTAGTTAGTACACTTGAGTGAAACCTTGTACCTTGAGCAAGTTTGTTTGCAGATTTTGCCTTACTGTAAATGCCAAAACATCGCCATTGGGAGACAAACTAAATTGCTCCGATACATCTGACAAACCTAGAGTAATAGCGCTTTTTTCACCCGAGGCCATATCTATTTTATTTAAGATGGGTTTATTAAGCGTATCAAGGTAATACAAGAAATTACCATGGATTTGCACACAAGACACGCAAGGCATACCTAAATCGCCGAGTTCAACCGCTTCTCTATTGCCTCTGAATATAAGCCTAGCAAAGCCTTTGTCTGAAATACTGAGTCGTGCCCTGAGCTTATTTGTTTGGTTTTCGCCGCTAAGCTCTACTGTAACCGCGTATTCTAACAAAACGTCCCTCGATGCAAGCGTGATTTGATTTGTATTTAAATCATAGATATAAAGGCCTGCCGGCTGATTAGGCGGCTTGGCATAAAAGCTCACTTTGGCCTCATCCACAAACATAAACCGACTGGCCTCAGGATAGGTAATGTTTAAATACTTTAAATTTTGATCAATTAAATTGAGGGTAAATGGCCGACTGTTTAACATGCCAATCATTAATTCTTGACTGTCACTGATGCTAAATTCACTAATTGTGTTTTGTTCACCAAAATCGTAAATTATCGACTCAGTCCCGTTTTGTGCACGATAAATTAATTTATTACTCACATCTGATTGCGCAATAAAATAGATACCATTTTGCGTAAAAAATGCCTGAGATTCGCTTCTCGTTTTTTTATTAGAAGAAATTGCTTGTGCATACAATCGAGTAGGTTCAAACGGATTTTGTAAGGTGGCTATTTTAGGCAAACCCAAAGTATTGGCGACAACAAAGCAACTATCACCACAATCGGCGATTAAACCGTTTACTAATTCGCCGCCAGTATTCCACGATGTTACTTTTTGCTGGGTAGCTTGATAAGAAAATAAAGCCCCTTGTTGGTCATTAAAACTAAATTTGTCACCTTGAGTATTCCACACACCATGCCTTAACCCTCGAGTAATCTTTTGACTGTCTATGATTATGTCATTCGCATCAGAATCTAATAGCAATAGTATTGCAGTGGAGGTATTTTGAAGCACAACAATGTAGTGAGAGTTAATAGGTGAAGGCCAAGCGCCAATTAATTGAGTATTCGCCAAATTGTTGTTCTTTGACAAATTCGTATCGGGCTCTTCAGGGCTATTGGTCGAATCAACGTCCTGATCTTCCTCAAACTCAGCGATATTACTTAATTCATCATTTAGAACAACTTCGGTATTGTTAATAGTTAAAGTGTTCTTAATATCTAGCACTGAGGAAACCGGTTCAATCTTGCCATCCTCCAATGTCAGCCAACTTAGTCCAAACCCCACTTCTTTAAAAAGTAGTACTCGGGTTCCCGCATAGTTAAGTGCCGCAACTGCAAACCCATCGGGAATAGACCAGTCGTACAATGTAATTTTAGGTGCAACGCTAAGTTTTGCATTAAGAGGGCTAAATTGAATCAAATATAGTCCTTGATTATCGTTACGCGTTACTAACAACCGATTACTGTACCTAGACCACCAAAAATCTTGTATTTCTATACCAGAAAAAGCTAAATCTAAGGTCTCTTTACTGTTTACATCCTCTATACTTAAACTATCAAATATGCCTTCGTCATTCCTTTCTTTTACTATATTTTTTAGTACCCCATTAATATAGTAAGCACTAACTATATTATCATCTAGATTAGAAATCAGTGTTTTTGTCACCCGAACTTTATTAAGAGCTAATGCCTCTTCTTTTTTGGCTGCGATATACCAATATGCCAAAATACATGCTAAGGTTACGAGTAACCCTGATAGTAAGACTAATTTTCTATTTTTAACAAACCAAGTTTGCAAAATTGTAGAAGACAATTCTACGTTCGGTATTAGTAAATATCCTTTGGTAGGAATGGTCTTTATATAGCTTGGGTTTCGTGCGTCGTCTTTGAGTGCTTCTCTCGCTTTTTTGACCATCGCTCGAAGCGCTTCGTCGGTAGGAGAACGGTCGGGCCAAAGGTTTTTGATCACAGTAGATTTAGAAACAACTTCTCCTTGATGTTGTATTAACAAGAGTACAAACTGAAACACTAAGGGTTCCATATTTTTGTGAGTACCCTCTACAATCAAGTGACCGGAGTTACAATCGAGCTGGCAATGTCCAAACTTTGCCATTTTGTTTTTTAACTCTGTACTCAACAGCAATTGTTAGCTCCTTGGGTATGCCTAGAGGGGTGTTTTGAGGCCCGTTTTACACTAAGTATACGGTACGTGACTTTATGTGAACAAGGATACATACCTTTATATATAAAGTCTAAAATAACTTGTGTCGCTTGTATCGTTGTATCGGCACTCGGTATGAAAACTAAAAAATAGTAGTATAGTCACATGGCTAAAAACGCTTAGTTATTTACCTTCTCGACTTAACAATAACAGGCGAAAATATACTTTTAAAGCTCTTAATATTTGCTCAAAACGATTACTATACATAAAACAGTTCTGTCTGTTACCTGCCTTTAAATTACTTAATTCACACAAAGTCACGTGGTGCATGAAACTTGCAAATCGTTACTTAACGAGCGGCTCTAATTTATTATTTTCAGTATTCGATCGGGAACACGCTATAGAATTTGGTTAATTTAAACAGACTTAGTTTTTAACATTAACACTTCTGAATAGACATTCAATTTTGGTAATTTTCTTTTTTAAAAATTCTTCTCTGCTCTTT
>CAZXTD010000259.1:0-4110 GCA_964643575.1 uncultured Glaciecola sp.
GTTTTATTCTGTATGCAAAAACCAGCTTCGGCTGGTTTTTTTGTGCCTACTTTTCGATAAAACCCTACACAGAGCAACACCTTGACACAAATTGAAACACAATACGTTTGACTCTTTTTTTTGAAATTTACATTATGGCGGATTGAACAAATTCGTTTTTTGATTGCCATATGGGCTCAATAAACGATTAAGCACTTTACAAGGAAATATCGATGTTTAAGAAATCCATTGGAATTGGGCTACTCATGAGCGTATCGCTTGTGTTTGCCTCTGGCACTTATGCCGACACTTTACCCTCAAAAGTGGCTGAGGTTGAAGGAATTAGCGAATATCGTCTAGACAACGGTATGCAAGTGCTGCTTTTTCCTGATCAAACAAAAGAGACAGTTACCGTTAATGTGACCTATCGTGTCGGGTCTAAACACGAAAATTACGGTGAAACCGGCATGGCCCATTTACTTGAGCATTTGGTATTTAAGGGCACGCCCAAACATCCTGATATTCCTGCCGAACTCAGTGCAGCCGGCGCGCGTCCAAACGGAACGACTTGGACAGACCGCACAAACTATTTTGAAACATTCGCAGCAACCGACGAAAACATTGATTGGGCTCTTTCAATGGAATCGAGCCGTATGGTGGATTCTTTTATTGCTAAAGAAGATCTCGACAGCGAAATGACAGTGGTGCGTAACGAGTTTGAACGAGGCGAAAATAGTCCTTTTAGAGTAACTCTGCAGCACATGCTAAGTGTGGCTTACGACTGGCACAACTATGGCAAATCTACCATTGGTGCACGATCAGACTTGGAGAACGTGCCAATTGATCGCTTAAAAGCTTTCTACAAAAAATATTATCAACCAGACAACGCAACTTTAATTGTCGCAGGTAAATTTGAAGAAAAAGATATGTTAGGTCGTATCGTCAATACCTTCGGCGCCATACCAAAACCGACGCGCGTTTTACCAGAACTATACACCGCCGAGCCCGCCAAAGCAGGCGAGCGCAGTGTTGTTGTTCGCCGTGTTGGCGATGCGCAATTGGTAGGTACTGCTTATCATATTCCAGCGGGCTCTCATCCAGAATTTGCCGCTATTTCGGTCTTGAGCCAAGTGTTAGGTGATACGCCTAGCGGTAGATTGCACAAAGCCTTGGTTGAAAATAACCTAGCAAGTCGTACCTATGGTTTTAACTTTCAGTGGGCAGACCCAAGCGTTGCTCTATTTTTTGCCGAACTTGACAAACAAGGCGATGTTGAAGCGGCCAAAGAAGCCATGTTGTCGGTAATCGAAGGTCTTCAAGAAAATCCAATCACGAGTGATGAAATAGAGCGAGTCAAACGTAACATCATTAAAAATATTGAGTTGTCTTTCAATTCATCAGAGCGTATCGCTTTACAATTAAGCGAGTGGCTCGGTATGGGTGACTGGCGTTTAATGTTTTTAAACCGTGACCGAGTTGAGAAAGTTACGCTTGAAGATGTTCAAGCAGCGGCTGATAAGTACTTGGTTCGTAACAATCGTACCTTGGGTATGTTTTTACCCAGTGAACAACCAGAGCGTGTTGAGATACCTATTGAAGCTGATGTAGCGAGCATGCTTGAGGGCTACAAAGGGCGTGCGGCAATCGCGCAGGGTGAATTATTCGAACCTACTTTCGATAATATCGATTCGCGCGTTGAAGTTGTTAAGTTTGATAACGGCACTGAGCTATCACTATTAAACAAAAAGACTCGAGGTGAGTCGGTAGTGGTTAATATGCTTATGAACTATGGCAACCTTGAGGCGCTCACGAATAAAACCATGATAGCAACCGCTACGGGCTCTATGCTAATGCGCGGTGCAGCAGGCTTTAGTCGACAAGAGTTGCAAGATGAGTTTGATAAGTTAAAAGCACAAGTGGCTGTTTCGAGTGGTTCTTCATTTGCATTTGCCAGAATTAACACCACTAGAGAAAACTTACCAGCCGTGCTCGATTTAGTTTCGAAGGTGATGAAAGAGCCAAGCTTTGATGCAAAAGAGTTTTCGCAATTCAAAAGCACTTATAAAGTGGATATTGAGCAAAATATGCAAGACCCGCAATCTCTTGCGTTTAATGCATACAGCCGTGTGCAATCTCAAAAGCCAAAAGGGCATCCTGGTTATATTGCAACTTTCGAGGAAACGTTAGAAATGATTGATGCACTTACCCTAGATGACTTAAAAGCTTTCCACGCTGACTTTTATGGCGCTAATAACATGCAGGTTGGTATTGTTGGCGACTTTGACACCGACATAATTAAAGCTAGATTTGAGTCTTTGTTTACGAACTGGGATAGCAAAATACCTTATATGGACATGGTTGATGAGTACGTGAAAGTTGAGCCTCAAACCTTAGTGTTTGATACTCCAGATAAAGAAAATGCAACTTTTGTGGCTGCGCTGATGCTACCAATAGGCCAAAATCATCCTGATGCAGCGGCTCTAGAGCTTGCTAACTACATATTTGGTGGAGGCTTCCTTAATAGCCGTTTAGCAACACGTTTACGCCAGCAAGATGGCTTGAGTTATGGTGCAGGCTCGTTTATCTCTCAAAGCCCAGAAGACGAAAAAACTACGTTTGGTGCTTATGCGATTAGCGCACCTCAAAACCTTGCGGCGGTTGAAGTGGGCTTTAAAGAAGAGCTTGAGCGTGTGTTAAAAGATGGTTTTACCGCTGAAGAAGTTGCTGCTGCTAAGTCGGGCATGTTGCAAGGCAAAAAGGTGAGCCGAGCTCAAGACAATGAACTTGTAAGCACTTTGCGCAGAAACTTGCGTCTAGATAGAGATATGCAGTGGTATGAAGCCTATGAAGCGCGCCTAGCTGCTCTAAGCGCAGAAGATGTTAATAAGGCTATGCAGACCTACTTTGATGTAAACGATTTTACCATCATTAGTGCGGGTGATATGACCAAGGCTAAAGCTGAGTAAACGCTGATAAGTCTTATTTGAAACACCGCTTTATTGCGGTGTTTTTTTTGCTCTCAAAAAAGTGGAGGGGCAGAAGACTATGGTCGAATTGGAAATTGTCTTTGATGTGTGCAAAATAGTTGACTGAAAACGCGGATAAACATGCCTTTTTCGAAGTAAAACCTTGTGTTTACTAAGTGTTTTCTTTTACCATACCCCACAAATTTTATTAGTGGTTGTTTTGTTTGTTCAAAAGTTATGCTTTTTGGAAAACAGGCGATAACGATAAGATAGAGCAAAATGTAGGTTGAAAGGCCTTTATCTTAACCTCGGAGATTAGTTGATGAGCGAAGTATCAGTAGATGCCAACAAATCATCGCAAGCAAACCCGTCTAGCGTTGGTAGACGTAAGTTTCTAACTGTTGCCACATCGGTTGTGGGCGCAGTTGGTGCGGTGGGTGCAGCAGTACCATTTATTGCATCATGGCAACCTAGCGCAAGAGCGAAAGCGGCTGGCGCAGACGTAGAAGTCGATATTAGTGGTATTCAGATGGGGCAACTCATCAGAGTAATGTGGCGCAGCAAGCCAGTATGGATTGTTCGACGCTCTCCAGAACTCATTGCAAGTTTAGCCGCCGTTGAAGGGGAGTTGCGTGATCCGGGTTCTGAAAATGAACAACAGCCTGCTTACGCTCAAAACCAATACCGCTCAATTAATTCTGAATATTTGGTATTAGTTGGTATTTGCACGCATTTGGGTTGTTCACCTCAGCATTTAACTGATGGTGCTTTCGCTGAATACGCCGAGGGAATCGCTGAAGGATTCTTTTGCCCGTGTCACGGTTCTAAATTTGATATGGCGGGCCGCGTTTTCCAAGGTGTACCTGCGCCGCTTAACTTGGTAGTGCCTCCGCATATGTTTTTGGATGACAACACTATTTTGATCGGTTCAGACGAGGGGGTTGCATAATGAACGCTTTGTTAGGCTGGATTGAACAACGTATTCCTATGATGCGTGTAGCCAATATGCACGCTATCCAATACCCAGCGCCGCGCAACATGAATTTCTGGTATGTATTTGGTTTTTTAGCCACCATCGTACTCGTGAATCAAATTGTAACCGGTATTTGGTTAACAATGAATTTTGAGCCTTCAGCTGAACGTGCTTTTGCCTCAGTCGAATATA
>CAZXTD010000260.1:0-4082 GCA_964643575.1 uncultured Glaciecola sp.
ACTTGGTATCCGACTAATCATAAGGTCAAACAAGTTCTTGATTCTGGTGCAATCGGTGATATACGCAAAGTAATTGTAAGAGACGGACACCGGGGGCCTGCTAAATTAGGGATAAATAGCGAATTTTTGGATTGGCTACTCGATCCAAAGCTTAACGGTGGTGGCGCAATTGTTGATTTTGGATGCTACGGTGCAAATCTTATGACATGGTTGATGAAAGGCCAAAAGCCAACGCATGTCACAGCAGTTACGCAGCAGCTACAAAAAGAAAACAATCCGCTGGTTGACGACGAATCAACCATTTTACTTGCTTATCCGACAGCACAAGCCAATATTCAAGGTTCGTGGAACTGGCCAATTGGTCGCAAAGACATGGAGGTGTATGGCTTGACGGGTGTACTATATGCAGATAACCGCAATCATTACAGAAAGCGAGTTGCAAAAGGTTATGACGACTTTGAAGAAGAGCTACTGCAGCTAGAAAGTCGTGTTTACCCTTATGATGATCCTTTCAGTTATTTTAAAGCGGTAATTGAAGGTACAATCAAACCACCAAAGTACGCATTGTCTTCGCTAGAAAATAATTTAATAGTTGTAGAAATTCTAGATGCGGCTAGAAAAAGCGCAAAAACGGGTAAGACAGTAAAACTCAATTAGTTTGTGTGTTTAAATATAAAATCATGCATGATTTATGGGTGCCTATATACGTGAAAGGTAAGCATTGGGGCGGCTTTAGAATTGGCTACAGGGCCAACCACTAAACCTTACTTCATGATTGTTTTGTAAGTGGCTCAATTTGTTCTATGCTATAAAGCAATTTATTTAGCAAACTTAGGCTCTCATAACGAGCCATTTAGGACGCTACTAGCAGGATGCAGGATTTTAATTTTCAATTCGCAAGTTTGGCGTTTTTTGCCTTAAATGGCATCGTATTTTTCGCCCTGATTCTTACAAAAAGCATAAATGAGAATATAAAAGAAGGACTATGGCTATCGGCATTCGTCATTCTTTGTGTACTTAACGTCATCCCTTTTATGTTTGGGTACATGAATTGGTATGCGATGGATGGCTACCGAGAGTTTCTTTTTTATGTGCCATTTCAGCAATTGCTACTAATTGGCCCTGTATTTTACGCTTATATCAAAAAACTACTGTATCCGCTCAATGGACTGACAAAGTCCTTTTACCTGCACTTTATTCCTGCCCTAATTTATTTGCTTTATTCGGCTGTGGCCTTTATTTGGGACGTTTTTATTTTTGATACTGCATTCTTTTATGCTGACGGTAAAGATAAAGACTTACTGCCTTGGTATCAACTTGCAGGTTTGTTTTCGATGTCGGTTTATGCCGCGTTGGGTCTGGCCGCTTACTTGACTTATCGAAAACAAATAGTAAACACGGTAAGTTACGCTGATAGCGTGGCCTTTAGGTGGATGCAGCACTTTTTGAGCGCCTTAATCCTCATGCTGGTGGCCAGAGCGGTATTTATCTTGCTATACCCTTCATTTGGTAGTTTTGGATCGATGTATTGGTATTATCTTATCTTTGCAACTCTTGGCTATTTCTTGACTATTCAGGGCTATGCACACCTTGTTACTGTCTTTACAATAAGCAAAGCGAATAAGTCCGAAGTTGCTGCTGAATCGAACAATCCAGTCTATGAGGCACGCACACTTGAAAACTTATTTCAAAGCAATCACTTAGCTGATGACACGCCCTATGATGCACAAGCTTTGGCGCAAAAACGCGCTCAGTTATCGGCCCTTTTTGAACAGCAGCATGTATATCGAGATCCTGAACTTAGTTTGCAAGGTCTCGCCAGCATGCTTAATTGGCACACCAAAGAAACGTCTGCGGTCATTAACCAAGGATTTGAGAAAAATTTCAACGACTTTGTAAACACATATAGAGTCGACGAATTTAAACGGGTAATTGTTCAGCAAAAGGGTAATAGTCCACGTGTGCTTGTTAGCGCGTTTGATTGTGGATTTAATTCTAAATCTACCTTTAACCGCGTTTTTAAGCGCTTATCTGGACAAACGCCAAAACAGTTTATAGAAGATTCAAAAAAATAAGTACCAAATCATGATTTAGCGCGAAAACGCGTTTTTCAGGACATAAACTAACCTCAAATCATCTAATTAGGGTTATTATGAAAACGGGCATCTACGCATTTTTTTATATACTTACGATTTATAGCGCTACATTGTTTGCAGCGCAATCGCCTCTGCACAAACTTAACCAAAATGATGTTGCGGCCATTCAAGAAATAATCGAAAGCAATGTAACAGCAACGTCGCCGGGTTTAGCGGTTGGTATCGTTCGCGATTCGACAATAATTTTTGAAGAGTATGCAGGCCTAGCAAACCTTGCACATGAAATTCCGTTTACTCAAACAACACGAAGTAATATTGCCTCTAACGCAAAGCAATATGTTGCGCTTATGGCTTTAGAACTAGCACAGCAAAACAAGCTAAGCTTGCAGGCTGATATAAAAACATATTTCCCTCTACTTAAACTTAGTACCTCCCACAACATCACGGTTTCAAACTTGATTAATCACAGTAGTGGCATTCGTGATATTTATGAGTTAATGAGTCTTCAGGGTAAACCTTGGTGGCGAGAAGAGGGCTTTTCTAACAAGGATGCTATTGCACTTATATCACAGCAAGATAGCCTTAATTTTGAGCCTGGTAGCCAATACTTATATAGTAATACCAATTATATATTACTGACTGAAGTCATCTCTCAGGTGAGCGGGCAGAGTTTCGAGAAGTACGCTAAAGCATTCTTTGAACGTCTAGGTATGCCCCATACTTCTTTTGTTAGCGACTATATGCTGCCAATTAAGCACCGCGCTCGCCCTTATGCAAAATGGGGAGAATACAAAGAATACCCTAATATTGCTGACGTGCATGGCGATGGTAATTTGTTTACCACACTTGGCGACCAACTTCGCTTTGAGCAGCTCGTGCATATTAGCAAAGGCAAAGTTGAAGTAAATTCAGCCGTTATTCCTTTTGAAAGCATAAAGATTAGCCAATATCCAATTAAGGATGCCGCAATAGACAATTATGGTTATGGTCTTGAGTTGTCTGAGTATAAGGGTATAGCGTACGCTTTTCATGATGGTGAAACGGGTGCTTTTAAAGCGAATTTTTTGCGCTTTCCTAGTCTAAATTTGTCAATTGTCGTGATGGCAAATAACGGCCAAGTATATGCAAAGGGAATAGCACAAAGTATTGCCGATATTTTGATAGATAAAGCGCAATTTACGGTAACTGAGTATAGCAATATGCCAGACGAGCTTTCTTCTAAGCCAGAACAAAACACATTGCTTGGCTATTACGAAAGAGAGGACGGGTTTGTATTAAGAATAATTGAAAACGAAGGGCAGCTTAGTTGGAAAATCGGCGAAAATCGTCCTTTTGCGCTGACTTGGCAAGAGGGTAATGTTTATGCTTTAGCCGAGAATAATGCAATTAAAGTTGCCTTTGAGCACGACAATTCTAGCGCTAAAGCGCTGGTACTTTACCGTAAAACAGCAGAACCGTCTCGCTTTCTTAAGTACCCTAAGATTACATCTGATATTCAAGAAATGAGAAATCTGAATGGTGTATACAACAACCAAGAAATTGCCGTGAATATTTCTGTAAAACACATTGAAGACACAACATTTTTGGTCACATCGGGTTTATCAAAGCGAGAAAATTTAATTGAGATGGTTAAGCCGAACACCTTAAAATGGAGGGGGTTTAACCTTGTTTTTCAATTTGACGAACAACAAAATCCATATGCTATTAAATTAGACGGTAGCCGAACTCAAAATAAGCTGTTTGTTAAAGCTGAATAGAAATTTAGGACACAAATTTACAGGTAATTAAAAACTGTTCTAGAGCTCGACCTTTTGCTGGATACATTGGTCAATAACATAAAGCTTGGCTTTTAGGTAGGTGAGCTACTGCAGTTAGACAGCAAAAGACATCTACTTACCCACAATAATCAAGTAGTGTTTAACAACTTGTAATGTCTTTTAGCATTTAACCATGCTTGCACTGTTCAAAAAATAATCACTAATAAAT
>CAZXTD010000261.1:0-4067 GCA_964643575.1 uncultured Glaciecola sp.
CTACCAAGCTGCGCCACTCACCGACACATGTAAAACAAGCGATTAGTTGCTCGTCTTACGGGTGGCGCATATTACCGATTCAACCTTTTATCGTCAAACACTTTTTACTGCTAAAGACGCTTTTTTTGAGAATGTCGAAAATACGTGCTGGTATAGCTGGGTTTTTAATCAATATAGCCAAGCGCTTTGTGTCACATTAGCCACCCCGCCTTCATATTCACCACCTCCCTTTCATATTCGCCACCTCCCGTCATCTTCGCGAAGGCGAAGATCTCCTTGAAACCCTCCGCCCTGAAAAAGTACAACATATTCCAAAGAGGTCCCGTCCTTCGACGGGACGACGTAGTTTGTACTTGAAAGAAAATCACTATGCCTTTGAGTGCATGGTTTATAAAACTCTGCCCTCGTTTTTTTCTTCAGAATTGCTTACACTATTAAACAATTAATCAATCGGCTCTGTGCGTTTCAGTTATAAGCGGATCACTAATAATAAATCTTCAATATTATTGGCACAGCAAGCTCTCATTATGGTCACCTTATCTAAAGATGAATGCTCAATTAATTGATGGTAAAAAAATTGCCAAGCAAGTACGTAATAACGTAGCCTCTTATGTTGATACCTTAAAAGAAGCCAACAAGCGTTTGCCTGGTTTGGCGGTAGTTTTAGTCGGCAAAAATCCCGCTTCCCAAGTATACGTTGCAAATAAAACTAAAGCTTGTGCAGAAGTTGGGCTGGTTTCGAAAGAATTTAGCTTGCCAGCTAACACCACTCAAGAAGACCTCCTAAGCTTAGTTGATGAACTAAATAACGACACTGAAATCGACGGTATTTTAGTGCAACTGCCCTTGCCTGCTGGTTTACATGCAGACGAAGTGTTAGAAAGAATACATCCGAAAAAAGACGTGGACGGATTTCACCCATACAATATTGGACGCCTTGCACAGCGCATGCCCGCACTCAGGCCATGCACGCCTAAAGGTATTATGACCATGATTGAGTCTACAAAACGCACTATTAAAGGGCTTGACGCTGTTATTGTTGGTGCTTCTAATATTGTTGGCAGGCCAATGGGATTAGAACTGCTATTAGCAGGTTGCACTGTGACCACTTGCCATAAATTCACTAAAGACTTGCGCAAACATGTGGAACGCGCAGACTTGCTAGTTGTTGCTGTAGGCAAGCCACATTTTATTCCTGGCGATTGGGTAAAACCCGGAGCTATTGTTATTGATGTGGGTATTAACCGCCTTGAAGACGGCAGCCTAACCGGCGACGTCGACTATGAGCTAGCCAAAGAACGAGCTGATTGGATAACCCCAGTACCTGGCGGCGTTGGGCCGATGACAGTGGCAAGTTTGATTGAAAATACGCTTGAAGCTTATGTTGAATTCCATAGCGTGCGTAAAGGTTGATGCCAAGCTAATGAATAAATCGAAGCCTACAATAGAAACGACTAAGCAAAGCACGCAAAATGAAAACGCGCAAAGCAAAGATGAAGAAATTAACGCGCTTATTTGGAAGTGGGTCGACAAGGTCATTATCGGTGAAAATTTTTGTCCCTTCGCTAAAATGCCTAGAGAGCAAAACCGCGTTAAACTCAAGGTCACCGAAGCAACAAACGTTGACACCTTGTTAAGCGTGGTCATTGCGGAGTGTAAAGTACTGGACGAAAATCCAAATATCGAAACGACACTTGTTGCCTGCAGCTATGCACTGCACGACTTTGAAGAATATTTAGATACCTTAGCCATGGCGCAGCAATTGCTCGAAGATATGGACTATGAAGGTATTTACCAACTAGCGAGCTTTCACCCCAACTATTTGTTTGATGGTGAACCCTCACAAAGCGCGAGCCATTACACTAACCGCGCGCCCCTCCCTATTTTTCATCTAATACGCGAAGACAGCATTAGTAAAGCACTTTCTTTTGTTGACGAACCTGAAGCCATCTTTGAGCGCAACATTGAACATGCCAATAAGCTTGGGAAAGCTTTTTTTCAGCCCTTCTTAGCATCGAAATAAAGGCCGAATACCTAGTGAAGGATAATATCAACAATGGTTAAAACCCTATTATATGCGTGTCTTGTTATATCGACACGCATTGTCATGCTGTATACGTAATTGTTTTTCTCTTTTTTGATCTAAAAACGATATGAAAGACCAAGCTGTAACGTAACAGGATTATAATCGAAACCTGTAAACGCTCCAGTTGATGGCGACTCTGCAATAAGTTCTACTGATGATAGCGCTTGGTACCTTATTTCAGCTTGCAGACTTAAACTTTCAAATACCAAATAGTTAAGTCCCGCAAACACTTGGTAAGTAAGTTCACCATCTCCTGAAAATGACAACTCTTGGCCTTCGCTTTCTAAATCAATATCAATTTCTTGTACCCATCCAAGACCAGCGCCAATATAGGGTACAAACGACGACTGCTCGTTGTCAGGCAATAAGAAATAGTGAACATTGGCAAAGAAGATGTTTGAAGCGTAGTTTCCGTCATTATAATGTGTGCCATCGGGCAACAGAGTCTCGCTATCGTTGGTTCTATACTCCCAATACAACTCGACCGCTAGCGCATCATCTATGTAATAACCTAGACCCAATCCAGCGTTAAAACCATCGCCGGTTTGCACATCTGCATTACCGTCAACGCTTCCGATAGAACGGCTTGTGCCTTGAGTATCACTCAGCTGGCTCAGGCCAAAAACAGGGCGAACAAACATATTGTCTGTTTGCGTATATGCAAAAGACACGGGGAGCAGCATTAAAAGCAAGGTAGAAATAAATCGTAAATGCATATGTTTAATCGCAGTTTTGTTTTGTTGGTATGTCTTACTTCGCTTTACAAAATTGTTTAGTCGCGGTGTTGTTCCGCGCTTTGATTGCAGTGTAATCTGATACATAATTAAAATCCTAAATTGTCAAAAATATTCATATACAGATTACGCAATTATTCTTGTTTGGCTGCCTGCATTGCACCAACGGGCAGTTTATTGTACGAATGGGCAAAGGATGGGAGGTAAATCAAACTGATGTACTCAATTTTTAAAATTCAAGGAATTACTGCCCCGCGATACTTTTTTGGTGCTTCAGCATGCTTAGGCTTATTATTCGCTATCTTGACAGAGCCTGAAAACCCTATCTTTTTTGGCAGTCACTTTGTAATGTGGCAATTACAAACACTGCTCCCCGTAGCGATTTTGGTTTACGTCCATATTCTACTGCACAAAAACTCCGGATTTGACAGGGTTAACCCTTGGCTCAAACTTGTCGTGTCGGGCTTATTGGGCGCGGCTATTTTCCTGCCGTTGGCATTAAGCATCGATATATTTTGGGGAAACAACGCATTACCATCCACTGTGCCGGCCCTTTTTGCCCAGCTTATAAGCGAAGCTGCGGGCGCAGTACCGCCTATTTCAATAAGTTGGATTATCATAAACGCACCTTGGGTTTTGTTGGCTAATCAAACATACCAAATTAAGCTCAAAAAAGATGATGACTTGCCCCAATCTAAAAAAACAGAAGAGCTCGTCTCTACTGCTGATTCTTTTTACAAAAATGATGCGACTGTAAACTTTGTTACCCTGATACCAGATGACGTAAAGGGCGAGATATATTACCTAAAATCAGAATTGCATTACTTGCTTGTTGTCACCAATAATGGAAAAGCGCTAGTGCTTTATAATTTAAGCGACGCAATTGCAGAACTACCTGCAGATTTAGGTATTCAAACTCATCGCTCTTACTGGGTTGCCCGAAAGGCTGCGTATGAAGTAATCAGTTCAGGCCGCCAAGGGCGAATAAAAATTGTCAACAACGACATTGTGCCCGTCAGCAGAACACAGTTAAAAGCGACAAAAGCGTTTTTTGTGCTTGATAATGAGATACAAGACTAAGATCGAGGTTTATTGGGAGCCCCCCCACTTTTGTGCAATGCTATTCGTTTAAGTACAAACTATGTCATCCCGTCGAAAGACAGGACCTCCTTGGTTTACAATAATGCTTATTAAAACAACTGTTTAAATACAATTTCTCGGGTTCCAAGGAGGTTCCCGCCTTCGCG
>CAZXTD010000262.1:0-1711 GCA_964643575.1 uncultured Glaciecola sp.
GCACCGACTGCCGTGTAAACGTCAAACGATGTAGGCGAGAGCAAGGCAACAACCGATGACGGAAGCTGAATAATTTGCAAAGAGCTTACAATAATAAACGCAAGCCAAATATACAAAGAGCTAAAATAGCTGCCTGCTCCCAATGCATACTGCTTACGATTTTTAATCACCACAAATATGGTTAACGCAAATATTGCTAGCTCAAAAAAGCTCCATGCCCATGGCCTGTTAGCCCCTAGAGGAATTGGCAATAAAAACAATATGGCAAGTAAAAAATAAAAACTCTTGTTGGTGTCGGTATTCACTAAGTTGTGTGTGCTCTTAGGTTGTGCTTTATTTAGGGTACAAAAAAGCCCCAAAAAAATGGGGCTAAGTACATAAATTGTTGGTTTAGTTGGTAGATGCCGTGGTATCGCCACCGCCTGTGCCGCCAGCGCCAATGCCAGCGCCTAAAGGAACAATACCTACTGCAGGAGCAGCTGCTGTGCCGGCTGCTGTAGCGTCAGATACCGTAGATGGGTCTACGCCCGCTTGTAGCATGGCAACTAAAATGTCGTCGTTGTTCATTACACCGGTAAGAGCAGCGCCATCGAATACTTCTTGTGCAAAGTCGGGGTATAATACTGCGCCCAAAGTAATTACGTGAACGGCTTTGTCGGCGTTGCTTTCGATAAGTACTTTGGTGACTTCAATCAAACTATTTGAACGAGTCATTTCTGCATAAAATTGGTTGGCTAACGGTAAATCGAACGCTACCGCTGATTTTGATTCGCCATTGAGCGTGTTGTCTTCGTCGGTAAGAGAACTGTCTATCGATGCTTTTATGGCTTCAGATATGTCAGTACCCGCATCAACTTGTTCTTGAATGTTGTTGTGTAAGCGATTGCCCGGTTGGTCTTTATCTCCAAACAAACTTGGCCCTGCATCTTGTGCATTCACGCTAAACGCCGTTACAACTGATAGCATCATTGCCATTAAAACGCGGCGAAAATTCATAATTATCTTCCTTTGGTGCAGCACGTATACCCTGTGTATACCGTGTTCGTCTAACTTTTTACAATTCTCTATATTTTAGTCTTTGTTCACTCAGTAAGCAACTTTAAAAAAGTATGTATAACAATCGCTTATTGACCCACGTTAGCAGGCGCTCCTACATAGTAACCTTGAATGCAGTCTATGCCTGCTGCAAGTAACCAATTCATTTCACTTTCTGTTTCAACCATTTCGGCGATTACCTTAATGTTTAAGCCTTGTGCAATGCTGATTAGCGACTGTATAAACAACTGATTGTCGAGCTCGGTATGTATGTTACGAGTAAATCGCCCGTCGAGCTTTAAATAGTCGGGGTGTAGCTTGCGTATATGGGTGATACCTGCAAGTTGTGCTCCAAAATGTTCAACCGCTATTTTAACGCCTAACGACCGCAGCCCATCAACCCGTTTGCTAAGTGTATCGATGTCTTGAACGAGCGCTCGTTCAGGTATTTCTAGCACTATTTTAGTGCTTAACGGGCCAACGTTGTGCAATTGAGCGCTAAACCAATTCATAAAATCGGCATCGAAAAGTGATAATCGAGAAATATTTAGCCCTACATCGTTTTGTGCGTGGCTCAAATGCTCAATTAGATTGCTTACTATTAGTTTGTCGAGGTCTTGCGCGTAGTCTAAACGAATACTCGCAGGAATAAGCTGCGCCATGGGCACACTGGCAC
>CAZXTD010000262.1:1721-3737 GCA_964643575.1 uncultured Glaciecola sp.
CAAGCTCTTGTTTTGCATTTAAAATAGGCTGTGCTGCAAAGTCGGATGTACCTTTTTGCAGAATTTCTTTGATTTTTTCGCGCCAAGTTTCGTTGCTATGCGACACCATTTTACTTGTGGCTAATTCCCAACGTTGCTCTTTTGTTTGGGCTACTGCTAGTGCGCTGTCAGCTTTTTCGAGAATGTCTTTACTGTTCGCACCTAACACATATTCTGCAATGCCCATGTGCGCCATGCCTTGGCTATGCTCGCTTTTTTCTATACGTTTGTAGGCAACGCTTAGCTCTTTAGCCATGTTTTTAATATTGTCGCTCGAATTTTCGAGCAATAGCGCAAAGTCGGCACCCGACAATCTGTATAGAGTAAAATGATTAAAATGGGTGCCTGCAACTTGTCTTGCTGTGTTGCAAACACTTTGCAAATAAGCATCGCCAATTTCTCCGCCAAGTTCGTGGTGTACTTCGCTTAAACTGCTTGCTCTTACAATGACTAAGTGGCCTGATGGGTTTTCGGCATCGTTGCGCAAGGTTTGCTCAAACGCGAGATCAAATGCGCGGCGGTTGCCTACTTGTGTGAGTGGGTCGGTATAGGCGATTACTCGGTATTTTTCAGACTGTTCGCTGAGTTGCTGAAATATCTTTTGTAGCTTACCACTCATGTAGTTTATGGCGACAACAAAACTTTTTAGTTCGGGTGTACTAGGTATATCTTCAATAGGTGCAAATTGCTTTTGGGTGATAGCTTGGCTTTGTTTCACCACCGCGTTAATGGGCACAGTAATTACATGTTTAACCAACCCCCACACAAATACGAGCGCCAGAATAAAAACAGCCATAGCGACCCAAAAGCCACTAACTGCATTATTCCAAAGTTGTGAATATGCAAAGCCGGGGTTTGTGACAACCACTAAGTTACCGCTAATGTTCCAGCCATCGTTAATTTCGGTAGATGCAGCAGGAGATTTAATGGTAAATAAATGACTAAACCAAGTGGGCACATTTTCTTGTTTGCTTGGGTTAATACGTGAAACAAGCACGCCACCGTTAATATCTTGTAGTTCTATGGATAAGTAGTAGCCTCGGTCGAATATAGCATTGGTCATGGTTTCGACAATGGGTAGGTCTTCTTTATTCCCGATGTATGGTGTAATAGACAAACCAAGCGAAGTTGCAGTGTCTTGAGCGTGCACACTGAGTTGTTGCTCAATAAAATGACGGGTGTTATTTACGCTTGTGTATAGCGTGCCAATAAACACCAGCAGCAGCACACAAAAAAAGCCTAAGCCAAGCTGTTTAGATAAGGTCATGATGGGTTCCTATTGCTTTTGTGTAGCATAGCATATGTTATTTTAAGCATTATAAGCCTTCTTCCATTCGTTCGATTAAGTCGCGCCATAGTTTGTTGTTATTACCGCCAGGCATCTGCCTGCCGCGGCCTTGAGCTTTTGCAAGCCAAAGCCCTTCGCCGTTAAAACTGTAAATGGGGATAAGATCGCGGCGCTGCGAAGCACGTAATATGCGTTTATTAATGTTGTCGAGCACCAAGGGTACTGCGTTGGGTGTTTCGTAATAAGCCAACACCATGTGGGCTTGGCGAGTAGGACGGGTGGCAGTAACGTACATAAGCCTAAGTTTTTCGTTGGGTATGCCAAGCTCTAAAAGTGTCACGTATTTGGCTATTGTGAAGTCTTCGCAGTCGCCTGCGTTGGTGCCCAAAAACTCTAGTGGTGTAGCCCAATAGTCGTTTCTTCCCCAGTGGGCGAGGTCGTCTTTAAACTCAATTTGGTTGAAAAAGCGGTTGGTGTTAAAGAGTTGGTCTTCAACAGACTCGTTTTTATTGTTGTTAATTAAGGTTTGCCATTCCCTAGTGCGTTCGACGCCATCGGCTTGATATTTTTCGCGCACTGCAATAAACAAGCTTTCGTTAAAAACGACTTGTGTATATGCGGTGGGGATTAATAACAATAATACCAACCAAAACAATGGGTTATTTTTATTTTTGCGCGGCATTACTTGC
>CAZXTD010000262.1:3747-4056 GCA_964643575.1 uncultured Glaciecola sp.
CGTATATTAAGTAATCGCACTTTTGTCATTAAACCTTAATTTTTTTAGGCTTATTCTAAATTTAATAAATATCTATCCAAAGTATTCAATGTTAATTTTATTAAGCTAACCACGATTATTCTGATATTATATTGAAGGAATAGCTTTGAATACATTGACCCTTATTCTAACTTACAGAGGGGGGGGCGGTTACCAAATTTTAGATTTTATTGAGGTTGAACTTTAGCAAAGGTTTAAAAGTTTCATCGAAGCTCAGCACGTTTCTCTTTCAATAAAAGTCTTAAAATATTATCGATATTTAGAAAACGT
>CAZXTD010000263.1:0-4032 GCA_964643575.1 uncultured Glaciecola sp.
TTGAGATCTCGAGTCAACACTACCCTAATGCGTTTAAGTTACTTCACCAACTGGAAAAACTTGCTGAGCAACCAAGACTAACAATTAATCAGGTTCTTTTTTCAATACACTTCTTACTGGGCACAGCAGATTCTGCTCAAGCAACAAACGAGATCAAAGCATATGAATTAAGAAAAGACAGTAGAGTATGGTTTACTCAAGTACTATTCACCCTAGCTAGATTTGAAGCGATTGCAATACTTACCAAATCCGGCTCCAATAGGAAAACCAGAAAAGATAAGAACATCAAACTACGCGAAGTCATACAGAGAGAAATTAGTCGCGCTGAGGCTAATGGTAAAAAGCCAAATCAAACCGCTATCGCTAAAAAACTAAACCGGACAAAGCAGAGAGTTGGACAAATCATAAAAGAGTTTTGATGATTAAAATAGTATGACAGGATGTATGACAGATATACTCCCAGTAATTATTTTTACATTTATAAACAGATATATAGAGTTTTTATATATAAGCAGATCCAGAATATAGAATAAAAATATACTGTCGATAGAGTCGACAGAACCTGACTAACCAGTTGTTCAAAACACACTTTTATGCGCAATAAAATGTAGATAAAAGCATTTTAACGCGCATAAAAGTGTAAAGTGGCGTATAATTTACTTTTATAAAGCTTATTGGTCACCCAAACAATGCAGCGCAATCTACTCGAATCCTTAATTGCATGGAAAAATCAGCCCAAGCGCAAGCCATTATTGATTGACGGCGCGAGGCAGACCGGCAAAACTTATTTATTACAAGAACTGTTTGGAAAATCTTTCGCCAATATTCTTCGTATCGATTTTCTTGAAAACCCTGCTTACAAAGAAGCGTTCGACGGTTCACTGTCGCCTGACGACCTCCTCATGAACATTGAGCTCTTAACCAATCAAGTTTTCAATCCTCAAACTGACCTACTTATCTTAGATGAAATTGGAGAATGTGAGCGCGCAGTTACCTCACTGAAGTATTTTGCCGAAAAAGCACCGTCTTACTTTGTTGCAGCGAGCGGGTCTAACATAGGTTTACTGAATACTTTTCCTGTCGGCAAAGTCGAGCAATACAATTTACAACCATTAACTTTTCAAGAATTTATATACGCTTCTGGCGAAAAAGCTCTAATTAAAGCCTTTGATAGCCAAGCGAGCACCCTTGCTGCGCACACTAAATTATTAGAGAAACTGACCGACTACTTTTTTATCGGAGGCATGCCGGAAGCCGTTTCAGCTTGGTTTCAAAATAAAGAATCGAGTATTTTAGAGCGCGTTGAGAAAGTCTCAAAAATTCATGCTGATTTAGTTGAGGGCTATCGTCGCGATTTTGGCAAATATGCAGGCAAAGTAGATGCGACGCTAATTGAATCGGTATTTAATAGTGTACCATCGCAACTGTCGTTAGTTTCAGATGAATCAGTTAAGCGCTTTAAATTTAAGCAAGTACATGAGCGCAAGTCTCGATATAGCGATTTTGAGACCGCAATCCATTGGTTAACATGTTGTCGCTTGGCTTTAGCGAACTACCCCATTGAAGGTATACCAAAATCACCTCTGGCAGCCTATAAAAAAGAGAATATGGTAAAATTGTTTTTGTTCGATGTTGGTCTGCTTAATTATATGCTTGGTAGCAGTTATAAAGAAATCAAACAACAAAATTATGAATATAAGGGTTACGTCGCAGAAAATTTTGTACAACAAGAACTCGCGGCTATTGGCATTAATCCAAGTTACTCATGGAATAACGCTCGCGCCGAAATTGAGTTTATTTTGGCGACCAATGACGGGCACGTTGTTCCGGTGGAAGTAAAGAGTGGTAAACGCACGCGCGCAAAATCGCTGAAGTCTTATATTGAAAAGTGTCAACCGATTAAAACCTTCAAGTTAACGGGCACTCATGGCTCTTCAAAGCTGGAGCAAACCAATGTCGTAATGCCCTTATATTTCACGCAATATTTGCCGCTGAGGTGGTGAGCCCTAAATTTAAAGTATGGGATTGACCATAGTTACACACTGAGTTAACAATAAAGTAGTTTGGCATATGCTTGTTGTTAAAATCTATCATTAGTAGAAACATCAGTTAATTATACTAACCTCAATATTTACCGCTTTGTCCAAAACCTGCCCATGCACATAACTATCATAATGCGCCCGATTAGACGGCAATGCTGCAATTTGGTCAACCACCTCCATGCCTTTAATAACTTGCCCAAATACAGCAAAACCTTGTTTGTCGGGCACGCGCAAACCACCAGCGTCTAGCGGGGGGTTATCATCTGTAGAAATAAAAAACTCCGACTGGGCCGTACCTACGTCGCCTCGAGCAAACGACACTGCGCCGCGCTTGTGCAATAAGCCTGTGCTTGCGGTCGACTCGTGTGCAATGGGTAAAAACTCAGGTGCAAACACGTCGTCAAAGTCTGTGTCTATGCCGCCTTGTAATACTGCTATTTTAAGTTTGTGGTTGTCATTTGCGTGAGTCACTGTGCGGTAAAAAGCAAGCTCATCAAAATGCCCGCCCTGCACATAAGCTAAGAAGTTGTTTGCGCTAATGGGGGCTTTTTCGATATTTAGTTCGATGAATATGTCGCCATACTCGGTGCTTAATTTAATAACTGGCTGATTAGACTGAGGCACTTGATTGCAAGCGAATAGGATAAAGCTGCAACAAATGACTGCGATAATACGCTCCGCACGAGAAGTTAATTGATTCACAAATACCTCTTTAATCAGGGTTTAGCTGAGAGTTTAAATAAACACATTACGCTACTCCCTCACACGGCAATTGACAAGAACAAATACTCCCTATAGTTTTAATCTGTGCATAAATCTATTAAGAAGGGTGAGCGCGATTCTCAATATACAAAAGGACGACTTAAGCGGTAAAGAAATTGCCGATTTTTTACAGGCCCATATTGACGACATGCAAGCTACGTCGCCACCTGAAAGTAAGCATGCTTTGGATATTGAAGGCTTAAAGCAGCCGCACATTCACTTTTGGTCTGGCTATTATCATAACGAGCTTGTTGCATGTGCCGCGCTCATGCTGCTCAACAACACCTGCGCTGAGCTAAAGTCTATGCGAGTAAGCGCGAGTGCAAGAGGTAAGGGCTTTGCCAAACAAATGCTGATCCATATAATACAGCAAGCCAAGTTGCTGGATATTACCACTCTTAAGCTTGAAACTGGCTCTATGGACTTTTTCAAACCCGCGCGCCAGCTCTATTCAAAACATGGCTTTGAATACTGCGAGCCCTTTGCACAGTACAAACACGATAAAAATAGTGTTTTTATGTCTAAAACTTTACCATCAAACTAGACTGCGTTATCAGAAGGAATTACCAACTTGTCCAGCTCAAAACAACCCCCAAGCCAAGCAGAAATAGACGCATTTAACCAGCAAGGTTATGTGGTATTCAATGAGCTCTTTAGCCAAGCACAAATGGAGACTCTCAAACAAGCCGCCTTAACCATTGTGGATGACTTTGACCCAGCCTCAACACGCTCAATATTTTCAACAAAAAGCGCCGACACAGCCCGCGACGATTACTTTTTAACATCGGACGACAAAGTGCGTTGTTTTTTTGAAGAAGAAGCGTTTGATGATAATGGCGACCTAAAACAAGAAAAAGCACTAAGCATCAATAAAATTGGCCACGCCCTGCACAACCTTACGCCAGAATTTAAAACTTTCAGCGAGCTAGACATTATCAAAGACATCGCCAAAGGTGTGGGTTTGCAAGCACCCGAAATTAGGCAGTCGATGTATATTTTTAAGCAGCCCAAAATAGGCGGCGAAATACGCTGGCATCAAGACGCAACGTATTTTTACACCACGCCAATGTCGGTGGTCACTTTTTGGTTAGCTATTGAAGATGCTCACTTATTAAATGCCTGTTTGCAAATAGATAAAACCGGCGGTAATTATCCGCTTAAAGAACAGTTTAAACGCTACCCAGATGACACAACCGAGTTGGTTAGTTTGCAGGATATTCCGTGGCCC
>CAZXTD010000264.1:0-4002 GCA_964643575.1 uncultured Glaciecola sp.
AAGCAGTACTTCGGCTGACTCATTACGTTTAACTTCAATAACAATGCGCATACCGTCTTTATCAGACTCGTCACGCAGGGCTGAAACACCTTCTACTTTTTTCTCTTTAACTAACTCGGCGATTTTTTCAATTAGACGAGCTTTGTTTACCTGATAAGGTATTTCATGAACAATAATGGTTTCTTTGCCATTTTCTTCTTGCTCAATTTCTGCCTTGGCACGCAAATAAATTTTACCACGGCCGGTTTTATAAGCATTAATGATGCCTTGACGACCGCTTATAATAGCGGCAGTCGGAAAGTCAGGACCCGGGATAAACTCGATCAGTTCTTCAATCGTGATATCAGGATTTTTAATAATCTCAATACAGCCATTGACGACTTCAGTCAGATTGTGTGGCGGTATGTTTGTTGCCATACCTACTGCAATACCAGAAGACCCATTTACGAGTAAGTTAGGCACTTTTGTTGGTAGTACTTCAGGGATATGTTCTTGACCATCATAGTTAGGAACGAAGTTGACAGTTTCTTTGTCTAAGTCCGCAAGAAGTTCGTGCGCGATCTTAGCCATTCTAATTTCGGTATATCGCATTGCAGCGGCAGAGTCGCCGTCTACTGAACCAAAGTTACCTTGGCCGTCAACTAGCATGTAGCGCAATGAAAATGGCTGTGCCATACGTACAATGGTATCGTATACGGCAGAATCGCCGTGCGGATGGTATTTACCGATAACATCCCCTACCACACGAGCAGATTTTTTATAGGGCTTGTTAAAGTCATTTTTTAGCTCGTTCATCGCGAATAATACGCGGCGGTGAACCGGCTTTAAACCATCACGAACATCGGGTAAAGCGCGTCCCACAATTACACTCATTGCGTAATCTAGGTACGAGGTTTTTAGTTCTTCTTCGATATTAATTGGCGAGATTTCGTTGGCATTGTCAGTCATAAACTGAATGATCCTTTTGTGTATGTCGGGCTTATCTGCTCGTTATCATTCTCTAAATGAAGCCGAAGCTGAGTGATCCGATTACTTTGTTATTATTAACTTAGTGCACGCGTTATACTAACACCATGTTACAAAAAACTGTAGCATGTATATGCACTGAAATTAGTGAAAACAAACGATATTACGAGTTTTTGCCAAATGCAGAGTGTTTCAGTGCGTTTACTCGCATAAAAAACAAACAATAAAGGAAGATAAATGAGCAATGTTGATGCCGGTGAATTAGCAAAATTTTCTGAGCTTGCTAGCGCTTGGTGGGACCGTAATGGCGATTTTAAAGCACTTCACGATATTAATCCTTTGCGTACGCAGCTGATTGAAGAACACACTAAAGGCTTATTTGGCAAAGAAGTGATCGATATTGGCTGCGGTGGCGGCATCCTTGCTGAAAGCATGGCTATTAAAGGTGCAACCGTTACTGGTTTAGATATGGTGCAAGCGTCATTGGATGTGGCTAACTTGCACAAATTAGAGAGTGGTGTTGATGTCAGCTACGTTTTATCTACAGCAGAAGATTGGGCGCAAAGCCACCCGCAGCAGTACGACGTAGTAACTTGCCTAGAAATGTTGGAACATGTGCCCGACCCTGAGGCCATTATTCGGGCTTGTGCTGAATTGGTTAAACCTGGTGGTAAAGTTATTTTTTCGACACTTAACCGAAATCCTAAATCGTATTTAATGGCAATAGTAGCAGCAGAATACATTTTGGGTATGGTGCCTAAAGGCACGCACGAGCATAAGAAATTTATTACACCTGCTGAACTTGTGCGAATGGTAGAAACCAGTGCTTTGAGTCCAGAATTTATGACAGGTATGCATTTGAACCCGCTTAATCAGAGTTATTATTTATCGAATAAAAATGTTGATGTTAACTATTTTGTTGTTTGCTCAGCTTGAATCAATTAACAGTGAGTATTCGAAGTATTTTTTATAATCTTTTTCACACTGTTCATAATTCTTTTTTATATAAAAACATTTGACTTAAAGGCTTATGTTTTTATCGATACAAATGTTATAAAAACGGACTAAACAATAACTAAAAAGTTTATGAAAGAAACTTAATAAAGATATTCCTTGCAAGCCACAAAACACACTTCTGATTAAGCCTCTTAGGTTAGCCCGCACTAACATTTTCAGGACGTCAAAATATTGACGCCAATATTTTCACAAACACTATATATAGTGATTGCAATACAAGCTAAGACACACTATCTTGTGTTGAGTGCAGGCGGGCACACAACTTAAAAATGACAATAACCCGTCAGACGTGCGTGCAAAGGTGTCGATTTCTCACCTAGTAGATTAGCTTTTACCAATATTTACCAATAAAAGAAATCAAATCTATTTGTTTACATCAGAAGTAAAGATGCGCAGCCCAAAGTGACTTGAGGCCCCGCAGACACGTGTAATGCAAACAGCAAAAACTCGAAATGGCAAAGTCCATTAACTGATAAAAATAAGTTAAGAGCATAACGATAATGAATAACAATCTTCTCGTGACAAAACGCGATGGTACTCAAGAACCTATCGATCTTGAGAAAATTCACAAAGTAGTAACATGGGCCGCGAAAGGCTTGCAAGACGTGTCTGTTTCTCAAGTAGAAATAAAAGCACAAATCCAGTTTTATAACGGAATTAAAACGGAAGAAATACACGAAACAATGATTAAGTCTGCCGCAGACCTAATTACAACCGATACCCCTGATTACCAGTACTTATCAGCTCGTTTAGCGATATTTCATTTGCGTAAAAAAGCGTACGGCCAATTTGAGCCACCGCACTTATACAAACAAGTATCTAATATGGTTGAGCAAGGCAAGTACGATAAGCACTTGCTAGAAGATTACACAAAAGAAGAATTCGACCAAATGAATGAATTCATCGATCATTCTCGCGACATGAATTTTAGCTATGCTGCCGTCAAGCAGTTAGAAGGTAAATATTTGGTTCAAAACCGCGTAAGCGGAGAAATATACGAAAGTGCTCAATTTTTATATGTGTTAGTAGCCGCCTGTTTATTTGCGAAATATGAAAAAGACACTCGATTAGACTATGTGAAGCGTTTTTATGATGCTGCCTCCACGTTCAAATTATCTTTACCTACTCCAATTATGGCAGGTGTCAGAACCCCGACTCGTCAATTTAGTTCGTGCGTACTTATCGAAGCAGGCGACAGCCTAGACTCCATAAACGCAACGGCCAGTGCCATTGTAAAATACGTAAGTCAGCGTGCGGGTATTGGTATTAATGCAGGGCGAATTCGTGCATTAGGTAGCCCTATTCGTGGCGGCGAAGCTTTTCATACTGGTTGCATTCCTTTTTATAAATACTTTCAAACGGCTGTTAAAAGCTGTTCTCAAGGCGGCGTTCGTGGTGGTGCAGCCACCCTATTCTATCCGCTCTGGCATTTAGAAGTCGAAAGTTTGTTAGTGCTAAAAAATAACCGTGGTGTAGATGAAAACCGTGTGCGCCATTTAGACTATGGTGTACAAGCTAACAAACTCATGTACACACGCATGATCAAAGATGACTACATTACATTGTTCAGTCCTTCAGACACTCCAGGTCTATATGACGCATTCTTTGCCGACCAAGAAGAATTTGAGCGTTTGTATGTACAATATGAAAACGATGACAGCATTCGTAAGAAACGTATTAAGGCAATTGAGCTATTTAGCCAGTTTATGCAAGAACGGGCCAACACAGGTCGTATCTATCTGCAAAACGTTGACCATTGCAATACACACAGCCCGTTTGATCCGGCGGTGGCACCTGTCAGGCAAAGCAATTTATGTCTAGAAATTGCTTTGCCAACCAAACCACTTGCACATGTAAATGACCCAGAAGGCGAGATTGCGCTGTGTACATTGTCTGCATTTAACCTTGGGGCTATCGAAAATCTTGACGACTTGGAAGAACTGGCCGACTTATCAGTTAGAGCACTAGACAGCTTGCTAGATTATCAAGATTATCCTGTACCAGCTGCATACAATGCTA
>CAZXTD010000265.1:0-3971 GCA_964643575.1 uncultured Glaciecola sp.
AGTTCAAACGGCACTTGTAGTTCGCCAAAATGTTTAGCGATGACTTGTCCTTGCCTAAACCGCGCTTCGTCGATGTCTCTCACTTCGGCACTTTGCAATGACACAAGTTCACCCAGTACTACTTGACGAAGTACTTTGCCCGCCGCTTTTGGCGTGATGGCATATACGCCGCTATGTATTTTACAGCCCGCAGGCACGCCTAATACCGGAATATGCGCTGGGAGCCGCTCGCATATATTACGAGCAGTACCATCACCACCCGCAAATAAGAGTAAATCTATGTCGGCTTTGACGATCGCGTCAACCAAGCTAAAAGTATCTTCAATTTGTGTTTGTTCGCTGCTGGCCGCATACACCTCATGACACGTCAAACCATGTTCTTTTGCACTGTTTGCGCCTAAGTCGCCGCTACCCGTAAATACTTCTATTTGCGTGGCGATATCTTTACAAGCAGCTAGCGCTAAAGATGCCTTTTGCATTGCCAGCTTTTCAGCCCCTGCGGCTAGGGCTCGTGTTCTGATAGCTTCACCATCACTTCCTTTTAAGGCAAGCGCGCCGCCAATGCCTGCAAACGGGTTTACCACTAAACCTAATCTAAATTTACGCCCTTTCGATTGCATCATGCAATGGACTCCCTGTTAGGCCGGCGTATATCATTGTTTGCACGCTCTTTGTTTTTACCCATCGTATGATACATCTTCATCTGCTTTAAACTTTGTCTCTAAGGCCATAATAAACTGCTGTGCTCGCACAGGAAAACCATTTTCGCAATAGGATTGATACTGGCGAGCAACGGCGCGACTAAATGCGTGTTCATCTGATTTCGCGCTATTTTCACTGTCTGCCTGATTCGCGTCTAGGTTATCTATGCTGACACTAAAAGGCTTATTGCACGCTATTGAGAAAGCCATTTCTATGGCTTGGGGCTTAACTTCAACTTTTTGAAAGGCCAGTTGTTGCTCATCGTCCCTACCGTCGGGTTCGTACCAATAACCGTAGTCTTCTTGCTGTCTTCTTTGTTCTCCTGCAATGCACCAATGAGCCACCTCATGTAAAGCGCTCGAAAAATAATCAAACCTGTAAAATATCTGATGTAATTCGTTCTTTTGCCTTGCTGGTTGATATAAAGGTTCGTCAACGCCGCCAAGCAGTTTGGTTTCGTATTTATGCAAGAAACACTTTTCAAAAAGCGCCTCTAAGATTTTGCTATCCCAAGTATCCTCGCCGTCTGCGCTCGCTGACACTTCTTGCGTTTTAACCGCGTAAGACTCAAGTTGCGACGGAATTGTTAAAGCACTCATTTATTTGCGCCTATCATCATTAATTAGAAACACACCTGCGTATATACTCTCGTTTAATTTATCGAACTATTATACCTCAAGCGATGTCTCAGCTCATGCTTTGGATAAAAATCCATCCTACTTTTTGCGAAAGTCGATTTTACAGGTACACTCATTGTTAATGATTACTGAGGGTTAAGTGTTAATGTCCAAACAGTTTAAAACAGATGAGTTGAATAACCATGTCGATGAAGAGTTAGGCATGTTGTCTCATGCGAACATCTTAAAATGGAAGTACCCGCATCCATTTGTTCGCACTTGGAAAATAACACAAGAACATATTGACCATTATCAACATACGAATAACGTTGCTTATTTAAGTCGCCTTGAGCGCCTTGCTTGGGAACATTCAAGATCGCTAGGTTTGGAATTTTCGGATTATCAAAGTCTTGATCGAGCAATGGTAATTACGCAGCATAATTTACAATATCATGCTCCTTCACACTTAAATGATAAGCTAGCCTGCGCAACGTGGATTGTAAAATGCGACCATAAGTTTAGGTTGTCGCGATGCTTTGAGTTCATTAAGTTAGGTGATAATCGTAAAGATGAAGAAAGAAGTAACACAAAAGTAGTATTTAGTGCACAAACAGACTTCGTTTGTTGTAGTTTGAGCACTGGAATGCCTAAAAAGATGCCCAAAGCATTTGCAGAAATTTATGGTTCGGCGCTCATTGATGCCCCGCCTAATTGATTGCTAATACCAAATGACATACTGCAATTTGCAAGAAACTAAAACTATTATCTATCTAAGCAATGAATGAAAATAATTAAGTGGTTAAGTATATTTTTATCGATTTCTCTGGGCGCCAATCTTTGGTTCGTCTGGTATATATCGCAGCAGCCCAAACCAAGTGAAACTAACGAGCTTAGTCCATCACCATTACTCTCGACCGACAAAAACATTTACCGTGACACGGGCAATACGAGAGGGCTTGTTAAAAATACATCTCAACACCAGCGTACAGATACCGACACTGAAAATACACTTGAAGTAAAAAGAGCGGAAACAATAAGCGCTGATGAGATCGAAACAATAAAAGCAAACCGTAGTGACTTTTTAAACTACCTCAAAGGCTTGGCACAAGAACAAGCCTTTATAACGCTTGAATACGAAGTCGCTGATTACCTCAGGCAATACCCTCAAGACATGCAAGCTTTACTGCTAGAAGCACAAGCCTACTATCACACCAAACCCTTAAATATCGCTTTAGTGCATTATATTGAGTTGCTCTCTTTACCCTTATCGGCTAAGGAGCGAGAAGAAGTTGAAAAACTAGTACAAATAAATACAACGCGCGTAATTCAGCAGTTTAGTGGTGACGGTGCCTGGGACTTACTCGCCAAATTTCTAGAGCCTTTAGTGCAAATAGACCCGCTTAACCGGCAATACTTAATGCCTCTAGCCCGAGCATACGGCATGCAAAGTCAATTTAGTTTAATGGAGGACGCGCTAGCAGCCTATCCCAGCGACGACCAACGAGCGCTAAGGTTACGTAAAAATGTGCAGGCTCGGCTAAATAACGAGCCTAGCGCCCCTGCACCATACGATATGCCTGACATGAAAGATGCCTCACCTTACGACTTTAGAGAAGCA
This sequence comes from uncultured Glaciecola sp., assembly GCA_964643575.1. GTDB lineage: Bacteria > Pseudomonadota > Gammaproteobacteria > Enterobacterales > Alteromonadaceae > Glaciecola. Next base: position 2,938 of record CAZXTD010000265.1, read on the forward strand.
GATGTGCTGTTAAAGCAAAGTCGAGGTCATTTTGTTGCTCAAGCACACGTGCACAACACTATCGCCAATTTACTCGTCGATACCGGTGCATCAACTACCGCGCTTAGCGATGTAAAATTTAGCCGCATTCCTGTGCAACACAAGGAGTTTTTGGGTCTGTTTAATGTCAATACGGCAGGCGGGACGATCGAAGCGCCAATATATAAAATAAAGCGATTCAAACTTGGGAAAAGAGTGCTTGCCAACACAAGTGTGTTAATACTACCGAGCGAAAACCTCAGTGAATATGATGGCTTGCTCGGTATGAATGTGCTGAGTCAATTCGACCTTGCTTTTGATGCCAATAGCAACACCATGCGCATGTATCGTAAACGCTAAATTATAGGGTTGCTGATAAGCGAGTTCCTTGGTCAATCGCACGCTTCGCGTCAAGCTCAGCCGCAACATCGGCGCCACCAATTAAATGATGAGAAACTGTTAAGTCTTCAACGAGCTCTCTTAACGGCAATTGTCCTGCACAAATAATCACGTTATCAACCGCTAACACTTTTGCTTCGCCGTTTACTTGAATATGCAGTCCTTGGTCATCAATTTTTTCATAGCTTACGCCGGCAAGCAATTTGACACCTTTTTGCATCAAACCCATGCGGTGCGCCCAGCCCGTGGTTTTACCAAGGCCAGCACCCACTTTTGACGTTTTACGTTGCAGTAAGAATATTTCTCTTGGTGATGGTTCAGGCAGTGCTTGCATTCCTTCAACACCTCCGCGAGCATTTAAGCTCATGTCGATACCCCACTCTTTCATAAAAGCAGGTATATTGGTCGATGTTGATACTTTACCATGGGATAGAAACTCGCTGGTATCAAAGCCAATACCACCGGCTCCCATTACTGCGACTCTTTTACCCACAGGCTGTTTGTGCTTAAGTACATCGATGTAACTCAAGACCATAGGGTGATCAATACCTTCAATTTCAGGCACTCTAGGACTGATACCGGTAGCCAGTATGACTTCGTCAAACCCGCCTTTGTTG
>CAZXTD010000266.1:0-3900 GCA_964643575.1 uncultured Glaciecola sp.
AAAACCGCGCATATTCGGCGTTAGCGCACTGTAGATGACATGATCTTTGCGGTTTATTTGGTCGAGCACTTGGTCTGAATTAGCCATTTGCGGCACCCATTTAGGCGATACAAAACTACCTGCTTCTATATGAGAGAGCCCTGTACTTGATAATGCATCGATTAAAGCGACCTTATCGGCTACGCTTAAAGCCTGCTTTTCATTTTGCAAGCCGTCTCTTGCCCCAACTTCAACAATATTAACGCTAGAGGGCACTGATAGTTTGATAGTCATTTTCTAATACTCTTTACACTCAATCCGATAAAACACATTCAACACTATTTTTTGTTATTGAAACTAGTTCAACTTACCTAGGATTCGGTTTGCTTTAAGCTGATAACAACGCTTCCGCCATCAACTCTGTCGCCTTCATTTGCAAAGCACTCAATAACGGTACCGTCAAAAGGGGCACGTAAGCTATGCTCCATTTTCATTGCTTCGACGATCGCCAGCACTTGGTCTTTTTGCACTGTTTCGTTTTCGCTTACTTGCATTTTTACTAATGTGCCATTCATGGGGGCGGTTAAATCGCCTGCATGCAAAGCAATGCCTTGGTCACCTAAATCGGGAGCTACTTTGTCTATTTGGTACATACCATTTTGACCTAGCACCCACACACTATCTAGATTCTCAAAATATCGACACCTGATACTTTGTGATGGCGTATCAACGCGAATATGACTTTCTGTCTTTTCGATATCGCAGTTTAACACTTCTTGGCCATCTGATATTTGCCAGGTTTCCCCACCCACATGACTAACAACTTGATGATAGTCCTTGCCTAAGTGTGAAAAATGCAGGGAATCTTGCCACGTGTGATTTAACCTAAAACCAGACAAGTCTTCACCTTGCATCGCAGTATTTTTCGAGATGCTTACAGGGGCGCTTAAAATCGCACTTACCAAAAGCAATTCCGACTGATTAAGCCCAGCGTCTTTTGGCTTTATGGCATCAGCATGTCGCTCAATAAAGTCGGTGGTGAGTTCGGCGTTTTGAAAAGCTTCACTTTGCGCGACCCTAATAAGATAAGGAATATTTGTACTCAAACCGCATAGCATCGTGCTTTTCAGGCTTTTCAGCAAAACCGCTAAAGCACTTTCTCTATTTTCTCCCCATACAATGAGTTTGGATATCATTGGGTCATAGTAAATAGAGATTTCATCTCCCGACCTCACGCCAGAATCAATACGTATGTTTGGGTTTACCGCTTGCCCTGGATCTACGTTTGCAACAGTGGGCTCGTGAAGGTATTCAATTACGCCAGTAGAAGGTAAAAATTCGTTGTCTGGGTCTTCTGCATATATGCGCGCTTCAAAAGCGTGTCCGCGCATTTTAAGTTGTGCCTGTTCTTTTGGTAAGGGCAAATTATTGGCCACCGCAATTTGCCATTCAACTAGATCTTCACCGGTAATAAACTCAGTGACAGGGTGTTCCACTTGAAGCCGCGTATTCATCTCCATAAAGTAAAATGAACCATCTTTGTCGAGTAAAAACTCAACCGTTCCTGCGCCGCGATAATTAATGGCAAAAGCAGCTTTGAGCGCGGCTTCGCCCATTTGCTGACGAACTTGTTCAGACATATTCGGTGCGGGCGCTTCTTCGATAATTTTTTGATGGCGACGCTGAACCGAGCAATCACGTTCAAACAAGTACACGCCATTACCATGGTTATCACAAAATACTTGTATTTCGACGTGGCGAGGCTCAGTTAGGTATTTTTCAACTAACATGTGGTCGTCGCCGAAGCTGCTCATGGCCTCACGTTTCGCCGCGGCAAGTTCGGTATAAAAATCTTCATCTTTCCACACTTGGCGCATGCCTTTACCACCGCCACCAGCAGCTGCTTTGAGCAATACAGGGTAGCCCATTTTTTTACTTTCTTGATGCAGTAGTTCAGGGTCTTGATTATCACCATGATAGCCGGGTACCAAAGGAACCTTAGCTTCTTGCATAATAGTCTTAGCGGCAGATTTTGAACCCATTGCTCGGATAGCGTCAGCACCAGGGCCAATAAAAACAATGTCGTTTTGTTCGCACTTATCTGCAAAGTTTGCATTTTCAGATAAAAAGCCGTAACCGGGATGAATAGCGTCTACACCTAAGGCTTTCGCTTTTTTAAGCACTAAATCGGCATTCAAATAACTCTTAGACGCGCTCGCTTCACCCAAGCAAACGGCCTCGTCGGCCATTTGCACGTGCATTGCTTTGGCATCCACTTCTGAATAGACGGCTACCGTACATATACCAAGCTTTCTAGCGCTTCGGATAACACGGCATGCAATTTCACCTCTATTGGCAATGAGTATTTTTTTAATCATTTGATTTTATCCAATTTGCCGTGCGTTTTTCTAAAAATGCAGATAGCCCTTCTTGACCTTCTTTAGACACACGCACCGAGGCAATTCGCGCACTGGTATCATTAATTAAACGCTCGTCGATGTCTTGGTAGGCAATCTCATTAACTAGTGATTTTGCTAAGCTAACCGCGTTTGGCCCATTTTTAAGGATGCTGTTGATAATAGTGTCTATTTCACTGTCTAAGTCTTCTTCACTGACGGTTTCGCTGACCAAGCCAATGCGTCGTGCTCGTCTGGATGAAATGACTTCTGCTGTCATAAATAAGCGTTTTGCGATTCTGGGCCCTACGCTTTGAATCACATAAGGCGAAATTGTGGCCGGCATTAAGCCCAATTTAACTTCACTTAAACAGTATTTACTCATACGGCTTGCTACTGCAATATCACAACATGCAACTAAACCAACAGCCCCACCAAAGGCTGCGCCTTGAACGCGCGCGATAGTCGGTTTGTTCAGGTGATAAAGGGTAGAAAGCATGCGTGCAAGTTGTTTTGCATCAGCGAGGTTTTCGGCTTCGCTGTAGCTCGCCATTTTTTTCATCCAGTTAAGATCGGCACCCGCACTAAACGATTTGCCGTTTGCTTGCAGAATCATTACTCGAATATTGTCGTCATTTGATATATCTTCAGAGCATTCTATTAAACGCTGGATAACATCTTCATTGAAGGCGTTATGCACCTCTGGACGGTTAAGCGTTACCTTTGCAATAGCATTTTCTTTGCTAAATAAAACTGAAGTCATGTTAATTACTCTTATTTACATTCTAAAAATACCAAACTTGGTTTCGCTGATAGTTTGATTAGCTGCAGCACTTAGCGCTAAAGCAAGTACTTTTCGGGTGTCTGCTGGGTCAATAACACCATCATCCCATAAGCGGGCAGAGGCGTAATAAGGATGACCTTGTTTTTCATATGTCTGCACGACAGGCTGTTTTATGTTATCGATGTCCTGTTGGCTTAATGTTTCACCCACGCGCTCTGCTTGACCTATCTTGACTTGAGCTAATACACCTGCTGCTTGTTCTCCGCCCATTACCGATATCCGCGCATTTGGCCACATAAACAAAAAGCGAGGGTCGTAGGCGCGTCCGCACATACCGTAGTTGCCGGCACCAAAACTACCACCAATCAGGACCGTTAATTTAGGGACTTGTGCACAGGCAACGGCAGTCACCATTTTGGCTCCATGCTTGGCAATACCACCAGCTTCATATTGTTTACCTACCATAAATCCGGTGATATTTTGCAAGAAGATAAGCGGAATATTACGCTGGCAACAAAGCTCTATAAAATGTGCGCCTTTTTGGGCTGATTCTGAAAACAAAATACCGTTGTTACCAAGAATACCCACTTCAAAACCATCTAGTTTAGCAAAGCCACACACTAAGGTGGTGCCAAAATGTTCTTTGAATTCATGAAAGTTGCTGTCATCAACAATACGAGCAATAACTTCGCGCACATCATAAGGCTGCTTGCTGTCTTTAGGGATAAGGCCATACAACTC
>CAZXTD010000267.1:0-3868 GCA_964643575.1 uncultured Glaciecola sp.
CTATATATCAGACGGTACAGCCATAACCTCAGAGGTTTTTGGACATGCTTTATTGTCACTTTTCCCCATGGAGTTTGAACATATAACGGTACCATTTGTTGAAACCGAACAACATGCGAAAGAAGTCGTAGATCAAATTAAAAAGGCTTTTGAGGAAACTGGCGAACGCCCGCTAGTTTTTTACACAATGGTAAACGTAGACATTGGTCGTATAATTAGTCATTCGGTGGGCATCAACTATAATTTCTTAGATCAATTCGTTGCACCACTCGAAAAAGTCATAGGCGTACCATCAAAACCTGAAAAGCATAGAACGCATTCGATGCACGAAAAGACTTACGATATTCGTATCGAGGCGGTTAACTATGCCTTAGCCAATGACGATGGTTCTAACCTTAAAGATTATCAAGAAGCAGACATTATTTTAGTAGGTGTTTCTCGCTCAGGAAAAACACCCGTTAGTCTTTATTTGGCACTACAGTATGGTATCAAAGCAGCTAATTATCCGTTTACCGAAGAAGATATGGGCGACATTCTCAGACTCCCGCCTATTTTACGGCGTTTTAAACAAAAGCTATTTGGTTTAACAATTAGTGCCAACCGATTACACGCAATACGCTCCGAACGCAGAGCAAACTCTCGGTACGCATCTATGCCGCAGTGTAGAATGGAATTAAGGGAAGTGGAAAATCTTTACAGGAAAGAAAAAATACCGTTTTTGAACAGCACAAAATTTTCGGTAGAAGAAATATCGGCTAAAATATTGGCTCAAACTGGATTAAAGCGTAAAAAATATTAGTTTTATATAAATTAATCTCGCCCTTATTCTTTAGTTGTGTTGTCGCTATTGTTTTTAACAGCGTCTTTATCACTGCTTTTTGTTTTGCCGCCAGTCACTTTATTAGCGCGCCCTTCATCAACGGCTTTTTGCGCGCGCTTTTTTCTGACTTCTTTAGGGTCAGCAATAAGTGGACGGTATATTTCGATGCGATCGCCGTCATTGAGGGTCGTAGTCAGTTTGGTTGCTTTGTACCATATTCCAACTTTGTTTTTGGTTAAATCAATATCACTATGCAGTTTTAGTATTCCTGATTGTTCAAGGGCTTCCTCAACTGTCGTTTGAGGCGCAACACGTAGCGCTAGCAAGGTTTGCTTATCTGGCAAAGCGTAGGTAACTTCTATAGAAATACTGTCAGGCACTATTGATAAACCTCTTTGGCGCGCTCACTAAATGCTTTTACCATATTGCCGGTAAGTGATTTAAATACCTTACCAAACGCCATGTCGACCAATCGACTGGCAAAAGTAAATTCAAGATCAAGCTCAATTTTACAAGCCTCGTCTGATAAAGGGGTAAAAGTCCAGCCGCCCGATAGCGATTTAAATGGCCCCTGAGCTAAGCTCATCTGAATACTTCGATTAAGGACTAAAGCATTTTCGGTCACGAGCTCTTGTTCGATACCTGCTTTTGCCACCACCATTTTTGCCTTCATATATGATTCATTGCTGATAATCACTTGACTGCTCTTACAACCTGGTAAAAAGTTTTCATACGCTTCTACATCATTAACCAAATCGTACATTTGTTGAGCACTAAAAGGCACAAGCGCGTTTTTATTTATTTTCGGCATACTGCTTCATATCGTCGTTATTGTTATATCTGCTGCTAATACATCTTGTAGTAAACGTATGGGTTGACATTGTTTTTTTCAACCACATAAAGACTTATCGAATTTCAAGCGTATAATACGACACATGAACAAGAAAAAAACTACTAATTCAACAATCGCCTTAAATAAAAAGGCACGCCATGACTACACCCTAATTTCAAAATTTGAAGCGGGAGTGGCCCTGCAAGGGTGGGAAGTCAAAAGTATTCGCGCGGGCAAAGCCAATATTACAGACGCTTATGTGTTTATTAAAAACGGCGAGGCTTATGTGTCAAACATAAGCATACAAGCGTTAACGCAGGCGTCGTCTCACGTAATATGCGACCCAACTCGCGTGCGGAAACTGCTCATGAAAAAACGAGAAATCGAAGAATTAATGGGTGGCCTCGACCGACAAGGGCTTACAATTGTTGCCACAGCAATGTACTGGAAAGCATGCTGGGTTAAACTCGAAATCTATTTAGCAAAAGGTAAGCTCGACCGAGATAAGCGTAGCGATCTGAAAGACAAAGACTGGGCTCGTCAAAAAGAACGCCTTATGAAGCACGCTTCATAAGGCTGTTTAATATTTTTCTCCTGTAAATTAGGCCCTTTTAAAACTGATAACTCATGTAAAGGCCAAGATTACGCCCCGCGCTTGGCAATTTATCGCCTACAGCGATATCCGCATCTCTTACCCTATTTACGCCTGATAAGTGATTAGCATACTCTTTATCAAACAAATTTTCGGCTACAAAACTTAATGACAACTCTGGGCTAAAGAAATACTTTGCCTGAATATCAACGATCGCGTAACCGGCGGTCTCACTTTCATTTTGCAGCTCTGCTACCTTATCTTGAGCCGCAACGATTCTCGATAAAATACTTATGTCGTACTTTTCCTCGCTCCATTTTAGGGATAAGTCAACGGATAAAGGAGCAATTCTGTATAGGTCTTGCTTAATGTCATCAGTCTGTTTGGCTCTCACATATTGCCCTACAGCAGAAAAACTCAATTGACGACTAACACTGTAGGCATAGCTGAAATCGATACCATATAGCCTCGCATCTTGATTTTGCCATACCAAGGGGATTTGAATATTATTCATATTCGCAATCATATTGGCTGCCATGTTGTTTGAGCTTACGCCCAAAATATAGTCGTCGATATCTGAATAGAAAACATTGGGGGTAAATCGCCAATTTTTACCGCTCAATAGCAAACCGAAGTCTGCTTTAATCGCACTTTCCTTTTGTAAATTGGTATTACCTAAATAATTTCGTCCATCGGCTAAGCCCGCAGACACTCCCAATGGAAACCAAGAAAACAACTGGTTATAACTGGGCGCTTTTTGTTTAAGTGCCCCACCCACTTGCAGTTTAATTGAGTCTGTTATGCCATAACTTGCCTTCACAACCATATCCAGTAAATTAAAATCCAGGTCTCTGTCTGTATTATTAAAATTGTCTCTTAAGGTTCTTACATTGGGGTTCATCATTGCCATATTGCTATCAATTTCGTCAGCACTGGCATTTACTTGACTAAAGCGTGTGCCAAATTGCCACTCGATTACACCATATTGTTGCTTGGTTTTGTTTTGCCACTCCGCAAAAATTGAAGACAACTCTCTGTTTACATTGTTAAAGTTTTGCAGAAAAAACGCGCCCGCATTTGGGTTGGTAATTCTTGAGTTGTGTTCAGCTGTATTAAATGACAATCCAAACTGATTACTCCAATTTTCGCTATTGTCAGACAACACAAGCTCTGCTCCTCTACCTTCGCTATCTACCGTATTCAAACGATACATTGCAGGCATCGGCGTAGCGCGCTGACTAAAATTGTCCATTTCATGTTCGTTGTTATTAGCACTCAGCTTAGCAACAAGCGACCAGTCTTGGTTGATTGAATATTCATAATTAATGCCCGCGACCAAGGCATCAACAAACTGAATATCCATTGCTAGCGCAGGCGTGCCCGACTCACCCGTGTCTCTGCTGCTAACATAAATAGACGCTCGGTGAGGTCCGTTTTGATAGCCAGCCGAAAGCTTTATTCCGCTTCTATCATAGTGGGTGTTAGGCACTAAAGAACCGCGCCCCGACTCATAACTATCACCGCGCTGCTTGTCTGCGATAATGCCAAAATAGCTACTTTTATTCACAGCATTAAACATGGCTGACACGCTTTTACCATCATTATTAAATGCCCCTAACATGAC
>CAZXTD010000268.1:0-3803 GCA_964643575.1 uncultured Glaciecola sp.
TAAACCCTGAAGACTACTTTATTATTGATCATTGGCGTAAGTGACCATTGGCAAGCTAAAAAGTAATCCCAGCAAAACAGCAAAGTGTCTTAGTTGGCCACTTTGTTAATAATGTTTAAAAAACAAACCACTTTACTCTCTGCTTATAGTATGTCTATTTTGAGTGGTAGCGGACAAATACAAGATTTCAGTTCACCAAGGAAAAAAATATATGCAGTTAATAAAACTTATGAGCTTACTGTTGGCAAACACCCTCGCCTTGTCCGCATGTCAAAGCACCAGTAACAATATTAGTAGCAATAACACTAACGACAATAAAGCAGCAACCACCAGTACAGACGCCGTTGAATTTTTTACCGATAACGGCTTGAGTAACCCAGTGGCAACTCTACAACACCCTGCCGGTGAACACCCAAGGGTATTACTTATATAACCTATCAAGGCCTACTTGAAGACCCTTATGTTGCCGCTTACAACCACAAAACTAAACAGTGGTTAGGGCCAATCAAGGCTGGTATTAGTGTCATGGGTAAAGACCCGAAACGTAAAATTGATAACCATGGCAAGCCAGCAATGATTATTGACGATCTAGGCTATATCCATATCGCTTTTGGTGGTCATGGCGGCACGCCTGACATGGGTGACAATGATCTTGGTAACTACAACTACGGCAAGTTAAAACATATTGTTTCAAAACGCCCTTACGACATTACTGAGTGGGAAGAACTTAATAATGTTTCGCCATTTGGTACCTATAACCAATGGGTAAAAACCAGTAATGGCGATCTTTACTTATTTTATCGCCATGGCGCCCACCAAAGTCACTGGGTTTACCAAAAATCGACAACTCACATTTAAGAAAAATGTATCTTGTTGGTGAAAAAGGCCCTGTGCTAAGAGCAAAAAGCGAAGCACACCTCGCGAGTGAAAAAATCAAAGCGCGCGATAAACTTAAAAAGAAGTAAAATCAAACAAACCGTGCTTCACGATTTAGCTGCTTTGTGTGAAAGCAGCTAAATTCCTTTCAAAAGTTAACTACTGTTTTAATAAGAAGAGAATATCAGTGAAAACCTTACCTAACACTTTCGCCATCAAGCTAAAAACGAGCTTACTTTTACTCACGGTAAGTTGCTCTAAAGTGACAATGCTGCAGTCATCAGCCCAACCTCCTGCGCCAAAGTTAGAAATTGAGCCTATAAGCGAGATAACCAGCACAGAAAGTCAATTTAACCAAATTAACAGCGCGAATTGGCAGCAAGTGATGTTTGACCGTGGTGATGAAAATTGGCGCGATCATTGGTTAGCTGATGGCTTAGTGGGTACGGTCGAAAATACACCTGAGGGCATGCAGGTCAAAGCAGGTCCTGAAGCAAAAAATCATGCCCATCATTTTGTGCTTTGGACCAAACAAGTTTTCTCTGGCGATATTAAAGTTGAATTTGAATATACCCGCACCGATGACGCTATTCGTTACGTGACTATTTTATATTTGCTTGCTAGTGGTGAAGGCACACCAAGGTTTGATAAAGACATAATGAACTGGGCGGATGATCGACAAGAGCCTTATATGCGCCACTACTTTGATAATATGGATACCTACCATATTAGTTATGCTGCTTTTGGTGTCACCAACAACGACACCGACAAAGACTATATTCGCGCTCGGCGTTATATGCCACTGTTAAATAAAGGCTTAAAAGGCACTGCACTTGAGGGCGATAGTTTTGGCACCGGCTTGTTTAAAACAGGCGTACCACATCAAATTATCGTGATCAAAAAAGGTGATGAGTTATGGATGAAAGTTGCTAATGAAACTCAAAGCAAAGTGCTCAAATGGGATACCACCAGTCACCCAGCAATTAGCGAAGGTCGAATCGGTTTACGCCATATGTTCACTCGTAGCGCTTTGTACCAAAACTTTAGCGTTGCTACCTTAGCTGAAAAATGACCATAAAATCTGTCCCATGTCCTGCCTCTAACTCTAGCTCTGCAGTCGCTAGAGTTAGTATTGGATTATCTAGTTTGGTCTCATTTTCTTCCAAAAGTCTTAGTCCAGCCCTGATAGCCTCGCTAGTAGATTCGTATCGACCTTGTGCAACTTTTTCACTCACAAAGCCTTCAAAATGCTTACCAAACACAACACTTGTATTTCTTGCCATTGTTCAACCCTTTTAAAAAGTATTAAATAATAATACAGATGGGGTTAACAAGACCTGAGTTTAAAAATTAAATGTCATAGTCTTACTTATGCATGATATTACTTGATATACGTTACAAACATTGCGCATTAGATTTATGAATGCCCTCTAAAGGTATAGTTCCAAAGTTGTGTGCAATATATCCATTGCTTTCGACAAGTTCTGACTTATTGCCGCCGTTAGCTACACTAGGTGTTTAGCGATTTTTAATAGATCGATTTTGGTCTCTGGATTCAACAATTCTATAGCCTGAAAGATAGCTTATAATACTGATTCTATGGCTGAAATAGTTGATCTAGTGTTATTAAGGTATTTCGCAACACCGCCCAAGGCCATATAAGTATTAACTATAGCCTTGTCACTATAGTGATTGTAACCTTGAGCAAGCATGAATCGCTTTGTGTCATAAAGGTTGAACTGTTCCATAGGTAATTTTCGAGTAAGACGATTATGTAATGGTCCTTTATTTCTAATTATTTTTTTTAACATGTATGAAGCTGCAGAACCGCAAACTATCAATGAAATTTTTGAACGCCTTGAGCAGTATGCATTCCAAAAATTTCCTATCTCACTTAATAGCCCAGAACGCTGGGTGTCCATCCAAGGCAGTTCATCTATAAAAATAACCACTTGTTTACTTTCAGAGATTTCATCCTAACATTCTCTCAAAATGATAAAAACGTCTAGCCAATCTTCTGCCTTTCTATTTTTGAATTGAGGTTTAATTATTGATATTAGTGCCAAGAAGGCTTTTATTTGATGTTTACGATTCTGCTCGAACCTGCCAGTAAACTCAAACACAGGATAGAATGCTGCTGGCAAAAGTGCAGTATTGTTTCGGTTTTACCTATTCTTCGGCGCCCATACACGGCAATGAACGAGGATGGCTTTAAGAGAATTTGCCCTTAAAGAGCTTGAATTTCTGGTTCTCGTCCAATAAATTTTGTTGTCATAAACTTCTCAATAAAAGCGCGAGGTTGTAAAATAACTAACATAATTTGGCAGTTATTTCGCAGTCTTAAGGGTTTGTGAGAATTAGTGCAAGCGGAGAGTGCGAAATATCTACTGCTTTGTATGACTTTTTCCAATATCTCGTTGGATAATAGATAGTCTAATGATGATAGCTAAAAGGCTTGAGCAATAATTGCACTTAATGCGCTTTGATGTCGCTCCTAGCTTAAATTTGGCTATCAATAACCAAAAAATTTAGGCTAGAGTGACGTATTACATCAAACTAAACAACTACTCTTCCAATGTCTATTCTCGCGATCTTCGAAACCTTCGTTAGACGGCATGCTATTGCAAAAAGTTAGTGCTAATACTCAAAAGTATTTATGGCACCTTTGCCGCTGAATCCTGCCCAAAACTAGTTTATTACTTTCGCCTCAAAATAGTCCAATGTTTCCACAAGCTCAATGACCACAATTGGCAAAAACCCATCGAACGGCGAGTTCTATTTAATTGTGCGAGTTTCAAACATTAATTCCCAGTTTCAAACATTAATTAGATCGCACATTAGTGTGCGACGTTAAAATAGTTTGATATAAATCGGTTGCTTTTTTTGTACTTTTTCAGCTAATGTTTGATATTTTTTTCTAACCTATC
>CAZXTD010000269.1:0-3771 GCA_964643575.1 uncultured Glaciecola sp.
ACTAAAACAAGTCGATGAATTAATTAGCCAAAGCTTGCTGCCTTCCAGTACACAAAAAAAAGCTCAACAAGCGGTGCTCTCTCGACCCGACATCTTATTGCTCACCGGTGACCAAGTATATATCGACGATGTCGCCGGCCCAATGATTTGTGCTATTAAGCAAACGGTTGAGCTACTTGGGCTTTACCATGAAAACTTTGAAGGTAGCAATGTAAGCGACTCTAAGGCATTGCATGCAAGCGATAAATGTTATTATTTAAGAGAAGACCTTTTACCGAGCACCGAAGCCAACGAAGACTTGTCCAAGTCTTTCTTTAAAGCAAAACGCAAACCTATCTTTACCTCTGTGAATGCGGCTAACCATTTAATTGCTTTAAATGAAATGGTAGCACTCTATTTATTGTCATGGTCATCGCGTCTGTGGCCTCATATCCAAATGGATAGCAACGCCGTAAGCGCCGAATTTAAAGACCGATACGAAAAAGAACAACTTGCCATTGAAGAATTTGCAAGCACCTTACCCGCAATAGAAAGAGGCTTAGCTCACATTCCTGTGTACATGATTTTTGACGATCACGATGTTACTGATGACTGGAATTTAACCCGCGCCTGGGAAGAACAAGCATACGGCAATCCTTTCTCCAAAAGAATCGTGGGCAATGCGTTGCTTGCCTATTATTTGTTTCAAGGAACGGGCAACCCTAAAACGACATGGCAGGATATTCAGGCAATGGCCGCCGATACGTTTAACAATAATAAGGTGAACAACCAAGACCAATTTATCGATACCCTATTTGAACATGACCAATGGCAGTATCGCCTTGATACTTTCCCGCCGGTTCAGGTTCTCGATACCCGCACGCAACGCTGGCGCAGTGAGTCAAACAAGAACAAACCCTCTGGTTTGATGGATTGGGAGTCTTTATGCGACTTACAACAAGATGTAATTGGTGAAGAAGCTGTGATTATGGTGTCTGCCGCTCCCGTATATGGCGTCAAATTTATTGAAGCTATTCAGCGCGTGTTTATTACCTTTGGTGGAGCCTTAGTGGTAGATGCTGAAAACTGGATGGCGCACCGCGGAACGGCAAGTGTTATGTTAAATATTTTTAGGCACGTAAGAACACCACCGCACTTTATTATTTTGTCGGGCGATGTGCATTACTCTTTTGTGTATGATGTGAGTCTGAAATTTAGACGTAACAGCCCCAACATCACGCAATTTACCTGCTCGGGCATACATAACCAGTTCCCAGAAACCTTGATTCGCTGGTTTGAACGGCTCAATCGCTGGTTTTATGGCCATCGTTCGCCGCTGAACTGGCTAACAAAACGACGTAATATGACGATTAGAGAACGTGAGGCTGAGCACACAAAGCGCGATATTGTTAACGCCTCGAGCATTGGCTTACTCGAATTAGATGAGAAAGGCCACGAGCACGCGTGTAAATTGATCTTGTCAGACGGTCAAGTAGTACGATTTAACAAATAAATGCATAAATGCAATCAAACAAACTTTGTTGTTTTTAAGCGCTTCTAAATACGGTGCAAGCGTTTAAATGCAATAAACACAATACGATATAATGAGTACCCAAATACAATGAGTGAGAAAAGCAAGATAGCGCTGTTTTATGGCTCTACAACCTGTTACACCGAGATGGCGTCAGAAAAGATCCAAGTGCAATTGGCAGAGTTACTCGGCATTGAAATCGAACTTCATGACATAAAAGATGTATCTCTTAGCCGAACGCTAGACTACGAGACAATTATATTTGGTATTTCTACTTGGGACTTTGGGGAGCTCCAAGAAGACTGGGAGTCAACCTGGGACGATATCAAAAACTTGGATTTAAACGGTAAAACTGTTGCATTATTCGGTTTAGGTGACCAATTGGGTTATGCAGATTGGTTTCAAGACGCCTTAGGTATGTTGCACGACGAACTAATAGTACTCGGCTGCGAAATAGTCGGATATTGGCCAAATGAAGGCTATGAATTTGCCGAATCTAAAGCGCTGACAGACGACAAGGCTTTTTTTGTTGGCCTATCGCTCGACGACGAGAATCAATATGAGCAAACAGATGAACGAATTAAACAGTGGTGCGAACAGATTGTGCCGCATTTTTAGCTGCTTGCACCTCGATCATTTGTAAAAATGTTAACTAAATTTACATGACCCCCTATTCATTTTCTTATGAATAGTTATACTATGGACAGTCCAATATAAAAAAATAAATTACAAGAGCTGTATTATGAAAAGAAAAAAGCACGGCGCCGGTGATGATGACGCGGCAATAGACATGACCCCAATGCTCGACATTGTATTTATCATGTTGATATTTTTTATTGTAACGACAACTTTCTCAAACGAAAAAGGTTTATCGGCTAACCGTCCGAAAGAAAACCAACCGCCTTCAACTGAGCCTAGCAAAGCGCTTTCAATCCGCATAGACGAAACAGGTCAGATATTAATGGGCGGCCGTATTGTTGATATTCGCCGTGTAGTTGCCAACACACAAACCTTTTTAGCTGAAAACAACACAGATTCAGCGGCCATTCAAGCGCACGAAAACACTGAGCATGGTGTAGTGGTTGATGTTATGGACCAAGTGAGACAAGCTGGTATTAACAATGTGTCGGTATTAGTTAAAAAGGGCTAATGCGATTTAGAACGTTTAAAAAAAGCCAGCTTAAGCTGGCTTTTTTTATTCTATGCATCGTTTAAGTTGTTTTTGACATTTTCTTGTTATTTCGATAATCACGATAAAGCGTATAAAAAATACTGCATAAATTTGTCATATTAAAAATAGTACCAAAAACGCTACCCACTAAAATGGCAAAAATTAAGCCAAGCGATTCGGCCAAAATAAACCACTGGCGAATTCGCAATGCACTACTCAGTACCACTGAGCCCACGGTAAAAAGAAGAGATGACGAATACGCAAAAAGGATAATCCACGCGCTTTCTAATAAAAACCATTCGTAAAAAAAGAAGGCCAAGTTGGCAACGATAAAAAATGACAGCACGATATAGCCGCGATATTTAATAGCTATCAAGTTTCGAACACATGCCAATGCACAGCCAATACCTGCCGCTTCTGCGTTCCCTAAAAGAAAAAAATGAGCACTCACGCTTGCCAAGGCCAATGCTGATATAAAGCGGTAACGGTTAATGTCTTGTTGACGATAACCAATAAAATTTAGCACGACTGCTAGCGCACCAAAAGCCTCGGCTACACTGAAAAATTCCACCGCATTAGCCTCCAATAAATAACAAAATGTAAATATGCCGCCCTTAATAAGCGTCATATACGACTGAAACAAAACGCCCCTCAATTATGAGGGGCGCGTATTATGCTGGTCTCAGTATATTTTACAAGCTTTGTTTTAACTCGTTTGCTGTCGTGCAAACCATTCGTCATAAGACAAATAGAAGCTTTCATCTAAGCAATCTGCAGGGTAAGCATATAATCCAAATTTTTCATCTTCTTGATGAGTGAGGATAACCGCGTACTTCGGCATTTGCTTTACTTCGTTATGCATAGGGTCCCAAATAGGCACGTTATATTCACCTAGCGCCAGGATGGGTACACTTATGCCATTAATTTCAGTGTAGTGACTGGCAACTGGGTTAGGAATAGTGGCATATATACAATGAAACGGAATGTTGACTTGCACCCCATCCCACCAGAAACGCTCGACTTTAATCTTATCAATCAAATTTGAAACTGCTTTTGGTATTGCTACATTCATGATGATTCCTTCTTAAGT
>CAZXTD010000270.1:0-979 GCA_964643575.1 uncultured Glaciecola sp.
GTGCTGACATGCATAATAATAACGCTATGCCCACAATAGTACGAAATAAACCCAAGAATAAACTCACTGTTTTTTAAGAAAAAGAGAACTGCCTCTAAACTAAGACTGTCCAGTTATCCATGAAGCCACAGCAAGTTTTATTCCAAATGAGCAAGTTTTATTATAAAAGGGTTTATTGAATTTATTAGTAAGGACTAGCCTACCAACGCTAATAAAATACCAGCGGCAACTGCGCTGCCTAAAACACCGGCAACATTTGGCCCCATGGCATGCATTAGTAAGAAGTTATGAGGATTAGCTTCAAGCCCCACTTTATTAACAACGCGCGCTGCCATTGGCACCGCTGAAACACCAGCTGCGCCAACTAGAGGATTGATCGTTTCTTTGCTGAGCCTGTTCATCATTTTTGCCATGAGTACACCTGCAGCCGTACCAATTGAAAATGCAACAGCCCCTAGTGCCAAAATTCCGAGCGTCTCGACCGTCAAAAATTCTTCAGATGATAATTTGGATCCTACCGCTAGACCGAGGAAGATTGTAACCGTATTAATCAGTGAATTTTGGGCAGTTTAGCTTAACCGTTCTACTACTCCACTTTCCTTAAGTAAATTACCAAAGCAAAACATACCTACAAGAGGCGTTGCAGTTGGCAAAAATATCAAGGTTAAAATTAAAACTGCGATTGGAAATATAATCTTTTCGCGTTGCGAAACAACACGTAGTTGTTTCATTTCGAGTTTTCGTTCTTCTGGCGTTGTTAAGGCTTTCATAATAGGCGGTTGAATAATTGGCACTAGCGCCATGTATGAATATGCCGCAACTGCAATAGCGCCCAGCAGCTCAGGCGCAAGTTTCGATGCTAAAAATATTGCTGTCGGGCCATCTGCACCACCAATTATGGCAATAGCTGAGGC
This sequence comes from uncultured Glaciecola sp., assembly GCA_964643575.1. GTDB lineage: Bacteria > Pseudomonadota > Gammaproteobacteria > Enterobacterales > Alteromonadaceae > Glaciecola. The sequence continues at coordinate 915 of CAZXTD010000270.1, forward strand.
GTCTTGCAGCGTAAATTCAAAACCGGGGATTCCATTTAATAGAATCGCGCCAAATAAAGTCGCAA
>CAZXTD010000270.1:989-3764 GCA_964643575.1 uncultured Glaciecola sp.
CCTAGCAACAACATGCGAGGGTTGGCAATCAAAGCGCCAAAGTCTGTCATCGCTCCCACGCCCATAAATATAAGTAACGGAAACACACCGGTATCCACACCAATATAGTAAATGTAATGCAACAAACCACCGGCTTCTGTAAAGCCGGCTAATGGGATGTTCGTTAACAAAGCCCCAAAGCCTATAGGCAATAATAAAAGCGGCTCAAACTTCTTTACAATTGCGAGGTACAGCAAGCCAAGGCCCACCAACATCATTATTATTTGGCCTAGCTCAAAGTGTGGTAGCGCTGTTGACTGCCAAAGGATATTTAACTTTTCCATTAGCTTAACCTACCAACATTAAGGTTTGGCCGTTTTGTACTGCGTCACCTTCTTTAATGCTGATTTGGGCGACCGTGCCACTTACAGTGCTTCTGACTTCTGTTTCCATTTTCATGGCTTCTAAAATAACAATCACATCGCCTTCTTCGATAGGTTGACCATCTTCAACTATGACTTTAAATATGTTGCCCGACAAAGGTGCTTTGATTTCTGTACTGTTAGCGCTATGGGAAGAAGTTTGTGCAGCTGAATGCGACTCCTGATTGTTAGGTGTTGAAAGTTCGCCGTCAACAATACCTGTTATTTCTCCCGTTTCACTCACTTCAACATGATAAATCTTACCTTCTACTTTTACGCTGTAAGCGCTAGCATCTGCAGCAAATGGAGTTGATTCGCTAGCATCAAGCACTTTACTCTCATCGACTGGGGCAGGTTCAAACGCATTCGGATTGTCCCTATTTTCAATAAACTTTAAGCCAATCTGAGGAAATAATGCGTAAGTGAGCACGTCATCTATATTGCTATCGGCGAGTCGCAAATCATTTTCTTTAGCGAGTCCCATCAAGGTATCCTGCAAAGCTTCGAGCTCTGGGGCAATATTATCAGCAGGACGGCATGTAATAGGTCTGCCACCTTCTAGCACTCGTTCTTGCAACTCTTTATTAACAGGTGCGGCTGTCGCGCCATATTCACCTTTTAAAACGCCCGCTGTTTCTTTGGATATAGACTTGTAACGCTCGCCGGTGAGCACATTAATAACAGATTGACTGCCTACTATTTGGGAAGTTGGCGTAACGAGTGGGATAAAGCCTAAATCTTCTCTTACTCTTGGGATTTCTTGAAGTACGGCGTCAAATTTATCTTCTGCGCCTTGCTCTTTTAGCTGGCTTTCCATGTTGGTGAGCATTCCGCCAGGAACCTGCGCTGCTAGGATACGAGCGTCGACGCCTTTTAAGCTCCCTTCGTATTGCGAATATTTATCGCGCACGCCTCTAAAATAGGTTGCAGCTTCAGCCATCAGTTCTTTATCCAACTGAGTATCTCGGCTTGAGCCCTCTACAATAGCCGCAATAGTCTCGGTAGCCGAGTGCCCATAAGTCATACTCATAGGGCTAATTGCCGTGTCGAGCATATCAATACCTGCATCGATGGCTTTTTGATAAGTTGCCGTACTCAAACCGGTTGTTGCATGACACTGCATGGCGATGGGCACTTTTACCGTGGCTTTCAGCTCGGTGACTAACTCTTCACAATCATAAGGTTTAAGTAAACCCGCCATATCTTTGATGCAAATCGAATCGACACCCATATCTTCAATTTGTTTGGCCATTGTTAACCAAAACTCGAGGGTGTGAACTGGACTAATGGTGTAAGCTAGGGTTCCTTGCGCATGCGCGCCAACATCTTTTGTGGCTTTAACAGCAGTTGTTAAATTGCGCACATCGTTCATGGCGTCAAAAATACGGAATACGTCAACTCCGTTTTTATGAGCCCGCTCAACAAACTTGATTACTACGTCGTCTGCATAGTGTCTGTAACCCAGCAGGTTTTGACCGCGCAATAACATTTGCTGTGGTGTGTTTGGCATCGCCTTTTTAATTGCGCGAATGCGTTCCCAAGGGTCCTCACCTAAATAACGAATACAAGCGTCAAAGGTAGCGCCACCCCACGACTCCATCGACCAATAACCCACCTTATCGAGTTTTTCGGCAATGGGCAGCATATCCTCTAAACGCATTCGGGTTGCAAGCAAAGACTGATGCGCGTCTCTAAACGCAAGTTCGGTTATTTTTAATTTTATAGACATGACAAACGGTCCCTATGTACTGTAAAGCATTATTCTTTTTATATTGAGTGAGATAATTTCAACTACTTTTGCATGCGTCTGTGTTCGTTAACGGCTGCAGTGATAGCAGAAACTATCGCGGGTTGCACTGTCGTGGGACGAGAACCTTTATTTTTAGTATCTTGGTTCTTTTGATTTTTTTTATGATAAGACGGCTGGCTGTAGCTATTAGCTTTTTCAGGCTCTGGGAAAACACGAACAAACCAAGCTATCCCATGCACACCAGCAATTAGGAGAGTAAGAAAACTAAAAACAACTGCCATTCCGACAGCAAGTAACATCCCTGCTTCGTTTAATTGTTCCGTCATCTGCTTCCTCTTTCTTTTTCAATTGTATATATTTTTGTAAGCACGATAAATATCATGTTGATAGCTAAAAAACAACGAAAAAACCTGATAAGTATGCTCTAAAAACAGGTATTGAGACCAAAAGATGAATTATTATGCTAATTTAACGAATAGTTAACAATTTAAAGCTGATTATAAGATTTAAAACTAAAAGCTGTCTTGGATTAAAAACAAAAAAACCACCGTATAGGTGGTTATTCTGTAAAGTGGCGCGTGCGGAAGGATTCGAACCTCCGACCGCCTGGTTCGTAGCCAGGTA
>CAZXTD010000271.1:0-3714 GCA_964643575.1 uncultured Glaciecola sp.
CTAATGGCCCTTGCTTACTATGTGTTAAAAACCATACCGGGCATTTCAAGACCTGCGCTAGCCAGTTTGTTACCTACCCAAAACAATCAAAAAGTACTTTTATTAGACTTAGGTGCTTCTATTAGCTACGACGCAGAAAGCCTTTTGCAATATGCAGTAATGGGCTCAGTGTTTATGCAAGAGTGCCAAGCGCTTCAGGCCCCTAAAGTTGCGCTTTTAAATGTAGGTGAAGAACAAAATAAAGGCAATTCTTTAGTTAAGCATGCCGATATTTTGCTCAATCAATGTAGTAGTATTAATTATACTGGCTACGTAGAGGGCGATGACATTTTTGCCGACAAAGCCGATGTTGTGGTCACTGATGGTTTTACCGGCAATGTCGCGCTAAAAGCAAGCGAAGGAATTGCTAAGTTTTTACTAAAAGAAATTCAATCGGCAAGCGAAAAAACTTTGTTCGCTCGAATTTTAAGCAAATTTGCGATGCCACTTTTAAAAACATTGTTTCAAAGGATGAACCCCGACCAGTATAATGGCGCGAGTCTGTTAGGATTGCGCTCCGTTGTTGTGAAAAGCCACGGTAACGCTTCGAGTGAGGCGTGTTTTTATGCAATAAAACAAGCGCTCACAGAAGCAGAACAGGCAGTGCCTGAAAAAATAAAAACAAAAATCGAAAACGAATTAATGGAGCACTAGTTCACATGTATTCAAAGATTACCGGGACTGGTAGTTATTACCCAAGTGACGTACGCACTAACGCTCACCTAGAGACCATGGTCGACACCACAGACGAGTGGATTACAGACAGAACAGGCATCAAAGAAAGACGCCTAATCGGTGAAAATGAAACGGCAGCAACCATGGGTGCCGAGGCAAGTAAGCTTGCGCTTGAGGCTGCACAAATCACTGCTAACGAGCTTGATATGATTGTTTGTGCAACCACCAGTGGCCGCTATGCACTTCCCAGCACCGCCTGCGAAATCCAGCGCATACTCGGTGTTGATAACATTCCTGCATTTGACGTTGCTGCTGCTTGCGCCGGCTACTGTTATGCACTAAGCGTTGCCGACCAGTATATGAAAAGCGGCATGGCGAAAAAGATACTTGTGATTGGCACTGATTGCTTAAGCCGCCTAGTTGACCCTAAAGACCGCTCAATGGTGATTTTGTTTGGTGACGGTGCAGGCGCAACGGTTATTGAAGCAAGTGAAGAACCAGGTATCCTGTCTACTCATATCAATGCTGCTGGCTCTTATTCTGATTTATTGCATGTGGGTAATCCCACGCGCGGCGATGAAGCGTCAGTGCATGAAAACTGGGGCGCTATGAAAGGCAATGAAGTCTTTAAGGTAGCGGTTACTAAGTTAAGTGAAATTGTTGAACAAACCCTAGCCGCCAACAACCTACAAAAAAGTGATTTGGATTGGCTAGTACCGCATCAGGCAAACTTTAGGATTATTAAAGCGACAGCTAAAAAGCTGAATATGTCGCTTGACCAAGTTGTCATCACCTTAGAAAAATACGGCAATACCTCTGCCGCAACCGTCCCTACTGCACTCGATACGGCAATAAGAGATGGTCGCATTAAGCGCGGTCAGCATCTCTTACTTGAAGCCTTTGGTGGTGGATTTGCATGGGCATCTGCTCTGGTTAAGTATTGATCAGGCTACAACTATGAGCCGCTAAGCGCAGCCAAATAACAGACGTACATTAGATACAAACATTTTATAAAACATAATAAAAATATTAGGACTGACTGTATGAGTAAACTAGCTTGTGTATTTCCTGGCCAAGGAAGTCAATCAGTAGGGATGCTAGCCGATTTAGCGGCTAACTTTACTAGTGTAAAAACAGATTTTGAGCAAGCATCTGACGCGCTCGGTTATGATTTATGGGCAATCACTCAAAATGATGATGCGGGTAAACTTTCTCAGACACAAATAACTCAACCTGCTTTATTGACTGCGAGCATTGCTTGTTGGAATGTGTTACGCAGTGAAAAAGATGTTCAACCGAGCTTTTTAGCGGGTCATAGTTTGGGTGAATATACTGCGCTAGTAGCATCAGGTATTATTTCTTTGGATACTGGCGTGAAACTTGTTGAAGCGCGCGGGCAGTTCATGCAAAAGGCGGTGGCGCCTGGAGAAGGCGCAATGTATGCAATCATCGGGTTAGATGATGAAAGCATTAAAAGTGTATGTGAAAAAATTGCGAGTGAGACTAATCAAGTGGTTTCACCAGTTAACTATAACTCACCAGGACAAGTTGTAATAGCGGGCGCTAAACAAGCTGCTGACCTTGCTGCGGTTGCCTTAAAAGAGGCAGGCGCAAAGCGAGCACTTCCGCTTGCTGTTAGCGTACCTTCGCATTGTAAACTAATGCAAGGCGCGAGCGAAAAACTTGCCAATTTACTAAGTGCAATTCAATTTAATGCGCCCGTGATACCCATTGTCAACAATGTAGATGTGGCTGTATGCGATAAGGTAGATGACATAAAAGATGCGCTGGTGCGTCAGTTATTCAAGCCTGTTTTATGGACGCAGTCGGTTGAGTTTTTGGCAGCACAAGGCGTGGGATCTATAATAGAGGTGGGACCCGGAAAAGTGTTAAGTGGTTTGATAAAGCGAATTGATAAAACGATTGCTGTATCTAACATCAATGCTTCGACTGACTTATAAGTAAAAATAGTTATTTAGAACATCACGAATAATAAGAAACGTTCAATTGAGGGTAAGTACATGTTGAATTTAGAAGGCAAGGTTGCACTTGTCACTGGCGCAAGCCGAGGCATTGGTAAAGCCATCGCCGAACAATTAGTTGACTTAGGTGCAACGGTTATTGGCACCGCAACAAGTGATAATGGTGCCGATGCAATCTCACAATACCTCGCTGATAATGGCAAGGGTATGTGTCTAAATGTCACAAACGATGACGATATTAAAGAGACAATAGCAGCTATTACAGAGCAGTACGGCGCAGTCGACATACTTGTTAATAATGCGGGCATTACTCGCGACAATTTGATAATGCGCATGAAAGATGACGAGTGGAATGACATTATGCAAACTAACTTAAGCTCAGTGTTTAAGTTATCTAAAGCAGTTATGCGCGGCATGATGAAAAAGAAAAGTGGTCGTATAGTGTCTATTGGTTCAGTTGTTGGGTCTACGGGCAATGGCGGCCAAGCGAATTATGCGGCAGCAAAGGCGGCGGTAATTGGCTTTAGTAAGTCAATGGCGCGAGAGATTGCATCTAGGGGAATTACTGTTAATGTGGTTGCGCCTGGGTTTATCGATACAGATATGACCAAAGCCTTAAGTGACGACCAAAAGGCCGCTATTTTTAAAGATATTCCAGCTAACAGATTAGGCAGCCCGAAAGAAGTTGCGGCGGCGGTGGCGTTTTTATGTTCAGAACCTGCCGCTTATATCACCGGAGAAACAATCCACGTAAATGGCGGAATGTTCATGAGTTAAATCAACTTTATTTAAGAATTTTGGTAAAAGTCTTAAATATAGGTTGATACATCGTATTTTTTAACCAATAATTTACATTGTTGTGGTTTGACCACCAAATTAATCATTGGTTAAGCTTGCATGGCGTGGGTAAGGGCAATAAACTACCCGCGTTAATTTTTTTAAAGGTATGTAAAGGAAACCTGTAATTATGAGTAACATTGAAGAACGCGTAAAAAAAATCATCGTTGAACAACTAGGC
>CAZXTD010000272.1:0-3713 GCA_964643575.1 uncultured Glaciecola sp.
GTGTAGAAGAAATGCTTGCTCGCATCGGTGGAAATGCCTACCTGATGGATGCCGTCACTTCATTTTCTACCGCGGGTGTCGATCTTGGCGAAAAGCCTTCTGTTATCTCTGCAATTTGTAAGTATCATTTAACAGAGAAAATGCGTGAAATCGTTAATGATTCGATGGACGTGCACGGCGGTAAAGGTATTTGCCTAGGGCCAACTAATTACTTGGGCAGAGCTTATCAAGGTGTGCCGATTTCGATTACAGTAGAGGGTGCAAACATTTTGACCCGCAACATGATGATTTTTGGTCAAGGTGCAATGCGATGTCACCCATATGTGTTAGCTGAAATATACGCTGCACAAGAAAAAGACGAAAACAAACAGCTAGAATCATTTGATGAAGCAGTGTTTGGACATATTGGTTTTGCAGTGAGCAACACAGTTCGATCTGCTTGGTTCACTATAAGCCGAAACTGGTTTAGTCGTGCACCTTTTAAAGACGAGACCGCAACTTATTACCGCTCATTACAAGGTTATTCAGCTAATTTAGCCATGCTGACTGATATTTCTATGGGTGTACTTGGCGGTTCACTTAAACGCCGCGAACGCTTGTCTGCCCGCTTAGGTGATGTATTAAGTTATTTGTATTTAGCATCTGCTACCCTCAAGCGTTACGACGAACAAGGCAGAAACAAAGAAGACCTGCCTTTCTTACACTGGGCAATGCGTGATTGTTTACAAAAAATCGACGTTGCGATAGACGATTTCATTCGCAATTTCCCATCTATGCCGGTAGCAGCGTATCTTCGTTTAGTGGTTCAGCCGTTTGGGAAACTTAACGATAAGCCAACTGATAAAATCGAACATCAAATTGCTGACATCTTACAAAAGCCGAATTCTGCAAGAGACCGCTTAGGTCATGGTCAGTATTTTGCTCGAGTAGAAGGAAGTTTGTTTGGCGACTTAGAGCAAACGCTCGAGAACATTGTGAAGGTTGAGCCAATTTTTGACAAGATTTGCAAAACCTTGGGTAAAAAGTTACCTATGACGCAGCTTGACAAATTGGCTGATACTGCGATAGAGGCAGGTATCATTAGCGAAGATGAAGCAAAGCTACTGCGCGAAACCGAAGCTGGTAGGTTACGTACTATCAACGTTGATGACTTTGACCCTCAAGAACTACTTGCGGCGTCGAGCAATAAGGTTGTTAAACCTAAAACGACACGGAAAAAGTCTGCTAAAGCAGCCTAGCGTAAATTCATAAATATACTCAGCGTTTGAAACAAAATAGCCGCGTTTAAGCGGCTATTTTTTTAGCTATAAGAAAACTAAGCTAGGTCTATAAAAGAAGTTCTCGCTTAAATTCTGGACTAACAAAAGCTTGTTTAATTGCATTACGTTTTAATTGAGAAAGCTGCTCATCGGACAAACCCACTATTGATTTAGCTAATTCATATTCGTCATGTAATTTATTGTTAGAAATGCCTGGGTCATCAGTATTTAAACAGGCTTCAATGCCATACTCTAAAAAGGTGCTAACAGGATGGCTAGTAATATCAGTCCACGTGCCAGTTTGATAATTAGATAAAATACAGGACTCTATACCTATCGCGTGTTTTGCCATATATTCCATAAGGCGTCTGTCTTGATATGCCGCAACCCCATGCCCTATTCTATCTGCGCCCAAAAGCAAAATTGCATCCCATATACTATGCGGGCCATCGGCTTCACCCGCGTGAATAGTGACATGTAAACCCGCTTTCTTTACTCTATCAAAGTGAGACGTAAATAAATGACAAGGAAAGCCTTTTTCATCTCCAGCTAAATCAACCGCGACAATATCATCTGAATACCTAAGCAATGCATCAAGTTCATCTGCACATGCCTTTGGGCCAAAGGTTCGACTAAGAATACCAATTAATTGGGCTTGATAGTTAAACGCCTTGTTAGCTTTGGAAACGCCACTCACTACTGCTTCAACAACTTCAGGTAAGGGCAGATTAAAAGCTTGTGCCATATAAGCAGGCGAGAAGCGCAGCTCCGTATAGCTAAGCCCTTCATTTTTTGCATCTTCTACGTTTTCGTATGCAAGCCTTTCACACGCTTGCGCATTTGCGAGCACAGAGACTCCAATATCAAGCTTTTTTAAAAACGAGAGTAAATCGGAAGTTTTATCTTTTACAAATACTTGCTCTGCAAGTTCTAGCGGCTCTATAGAAGGAAGTTTGACGGCATGTTGCTTGGCGAGGTCGATAATAGTTGCAATACGCACATTACCATCTAAGTGCCGATGCAAGTCAATAAGGGGTTGAGTGCAAGGTTTTATCATTACTCAAGTCTTACCTGATACGGGGAAAAAAGCGCTTATTCAAGCTGCAATTTCTCTACTGCAACAATGATTTGAGCACGAGAGCGAACATTTAAACGTTTAAACAAGGTACCAATGTGAGCCTTGACCGTTGCCTCTGTTACACACAAAGTTTCTGCTATTTCTTTGTTCATCATACCCTGCTTGACATGTTTCAATACTTGAAACTGTTTTGGGGTAAGTACACGTACCTGATGCGCAACCTCTACCGTGTTACTGTCGACAGACCCTAATTGTTCTTCAACGCCTTCAGGCAACCATTTGTTACCCGCTAAAGTATGTTCTAAAGCTTTTATTAACTCTGGCGTCGCAGTTGTTTTTGGAATAAATGCTTGTGCACCAAACTCCATACTTTGAGAAATGACATCTAGGGTTTCTGAGGCTGAAATAATCGCGATTGGGATATCAGGAAATGACTGTTTTAGACGCAAAAGCCCATAAAAATGGTCGCAACCTGGCATGGTCAAATCAAGCAAAATTATAGACACATTTCTGTGTTTGCGAAGAGCACTTAAGCTACTGGTTAAAGAGTCTGACTCAACAAACGTTACATCTTGAAAAGATGTGCTAATTGCTCCCTGCAGTGCCTCACGAAATAGAGGATGATCGTCTGCGACTAACATTTTTAACATGGCGAAAGGCTGTCCTAGTCTTTTTTTGTTATTTGTAAGACAAAGTATCACTAATTGAGTAAAATCTGAATCAGATATTGGTAATAAATATAATTTTACAAATGAAAAACAAAAAAGAATCTTTTTCAGCTGACAATATTTACGCGTCTGAATTAAACCAAATTGATAAATTTAGCTTTAGTCGACAAGTCGTTGATGTATTTCCTGATATGATCAATCGGTCTGTACCTGGTTATCAAACCATTATAGAAGGCATCGGTAAAATTGCTAAGCAGAATTTACCTGAAAACGCACTCGTATATGATTTAGGTTGTTCTTTGGGAAGTGCGAGTTTAGCGGTCGCTAAAACCCTTGCCGAACAATCGGCCCAAATTTATGCCATCGACAATTCACAAGCCATGATAACCCGGTGCCAGCAGCATATTGCAGCGTTTAACTTTTCAAGTGCCATAAAACCACAGTTAGGCGATTTAAATACACTCATACTTAAGCCTTGTCACCTAGTGATTATGAATTTTACTCTGCAATTTATTGCACCTAGTAATCGAGAAGAGATAATTACAAAAATATACGATGCGCTATTGCCCGGCGGCATGCTTATTTTGAGTGAAAAAATTCAACATCCACATCAACTTATGGATGAGAAATTAGTTTCTTTACATCATCAATTTAAACGAGAAAATGGCTACTCTGACTTAGAAATTAGCCAAAAGCGCAGTGCTTTAG
>CAZXTD010000273.1:0-3682 GCA_964643575.1 uncultured Glaciecola sp.
TCGAGTCATCCACAGAATTTGGCGTATTTTCTACCAAGTAATCTATCGCCTTCTCGCGGCTCCATTTCATTTCGTGTAAACCAGTATCTACTACCAAGCGACAAGCCCGCCACAACTCCATTGCTAATCGCCCAAAGTCTGAGTATGGGTCTTGATAAAAGCCCATGTCTTTTCCTAACTCTTCTGTATACAAGCCCCACCCTTCGGTATATGCAGTAAATGAAATGTATTTTTGAAATTCAGGAATACCCTCTAATTCTTGCGCTATAGCACGCTGCATATGATGACCCGGTATACCTTCGTGATAAGCAAGCGCTTCCATTTGGTACGTCGGCATATTTTCCATATTGTAAAGATTGGCATAATAGATGCCAGGGCGAGTACCATCTTTTGAGGGGCTTTGATAAAAGGCCTTACCTGCCGACTTTTCTCTAAAGGCTTCAACGCGTTTTACAATCATCCGTGCTTTAGGCCTTAAACCAAAATACTCAGGAATTTTAGCTTCCATTACGTCAATATATTCTGCCGCCTCTTTCATATAACGCTCACGCCCTTCATCTGTGTCAGGGTAATAAAATTGAGGGTCGCTGCGCATAAATTCAAAGAACTCAACAAGCGTACCGGTAAATGCTACTTTTTCCATGATCGCTTTCATTTGTTCGTGAATGCGACCCACCTCTTTTAAGCCTAAATCATGCACCTCTTGTGCGTTCAAATCAGTTGTTGTAAACCAATTAAGTCGATTTTGATACCACTCGCTCCCTTGAGGTAAACGCCATACTCCATCGCCCTCGGGGCTAAGCTCTTTATGCTTTTGTAATTCAGCAATTAGCTTTTGATAAGCCGGCTCAAGGGTATTCACTAGCGCAGCCTTACCACTTGCTAATAAATCTTCTTTTGTTGCATTATCTAATTTAAGCGCTTCAACTTTTTTCGTAAAGTCTCCCCAAATTGTTGACGGTAAACCTTGATTGTCGAAAGGACGTCCAGTAATCACGTTTTGAGAAGCCACAATCATTTGTTCGTACGACCAACGTGGTGGGAATATGCCTTGCTCTTCACGAATCCGCAGTTGCTCAATAACTTGAGAAAATAAAGGAGCCACGTTTTCTAAACGGCCAATATAGGCTTGTGCATCGTCTTTGCTTGCTACTTTATGAATGTTGATTAAAAAGCTAGGCACAGTAGTATGCCAAGCACTAAATTGATGCATGATGTAGGTATGGTACTCAAATTCATCGTTAGCAATACGCCTATTAAGGTCAGTGATGTATAAACGTAAGCTAAGTTGCTCAGACGCATCTAGCTTGTTCATATCAAACGTCGATGCCTGGTTAAGTAAATCTTTTCGACGCTGTTGTGACGCTTTTAAAAATACGTCCGACACATCATTCCACTTATCGTAGTCCCACTTGTAGCCTAAACGGCTTTGCTGCATAGGCGAGCGTTTAAGATCGTCTTCAAAAGATTTAGCAAAAAAATCTGCTAACTTTTGTGATTCAGTTTGTTCAGCGTTCTCAAGTATTGAACTCGGTGTGCCAGTTTGTTGTTCTAGCGGTTGCAAGTTAGATTGCTCATTACTAGGAGGGCTGCACGCTGAAACGCTAATAGCTAAAACGGCAACTACAGCCAAGTAAAGTGAAGAAAAGCGATTAGATGTTTGTAGATATTGCATATTAAGACCCGTTTTATTATTAGATGAGATTCATCTATGGATATTACAATTTCCATAGACGGTGCTAGTCGCTATTGCCAGCATTCGGTTCATGGTTTTGCTAGCTTCATGGGCTATACTAAATAGAATTTTTAAACCCCCGTAACAATGGCAAAGCCGTTTCATTACTATGCTCAATAATCGATTCCATTTTGCCACCAGTAGCATGGACATTTGCTCCAATGAATACCATATCGCCTATTTCAGGCTTCCATTCAAAAAACCTAACTTCGCCTGCAGATAAATTTAAATTTATCACCGTATCATCACCTACCTCTAAAGCTGACCTACAAAAGCATATTTTATTTGCTCCAGCCTCCAACTCCACCTTAATGAAGCCATTTTGTTTTAGACAGCCCACATATTCGTCATTCACTTTTACATCTGGACAGTTTAAAGAACTAGCAAATGAGCTGCCTCGCATCAAGTAAACGACCGAATTTCCTTGTTGAGGTGATACTAATTGTTGGAAGGGAGCCCCACTCGAACTACATCCACTCAAAAATATAGCCGCTATTAGTACAAAGAATATCGTTAACAATCTCATAGTTTTCCCCTTTAGATACACTTACCAAAACCGGTTGATGATTTGTTAGATTTAACTCGCATATCAAGGCAACCTTAACTTTGCGAATATATGATTATTGAAGAAAGTGCCATTTTTAAAAATAGCCTTTTCCAATACCGCCTCCTGTTTAAATCCAGATTTGAGTAAGAGTTTCATTGATGCCTCATTTCCAGAAAATACTGAAGCAAACAAACGAACAATGTCTGTATGAGAAAAAACCAACTCGGATAATTGCTGAATGGCAAAAGTAGCAATTCCTTTGCGCCAGTATTCTTTATCCAACCAATAGCCGATTTCTCCAGATTTCTGGTACTCGAACTCACCACGATATACTCCAATGCAACCCACTAAAACACCATTGAACGATATTGCTTTGATTAAACCTGTCTTACTACCTTCGTTTGCCCACCACGTTGCATCTTCATTTGTGTAAGGTGAGGCGATTTTTGTCGAAAGAAACTGCGTCACTGATTCGTCGTTGAGAATATGAGTGAGTCGGCCAATATCTTGTTCTGTAAAGTCTCGGAGTAGAGTCACTAAGTTCACCTGCTGTTCAAAATGAAAATGTTTGACTGAATCTGACACCTTGCATAAGTGGTTTGGCGGCGCTTTTCCGACAAATCTGACTTTATATTTTTGTTATGTTCCGATGTGTCAATTCATCTAGTAGCCGTCAGATAGGCTATAATTAAAACGCCAAAACCAATATATTTAATTGCGCTGTTCAAATTGATTAATCTCAGCGAAATAAAAGACGGTTTTCTATACATTAGAATTGTAATACCTGAATGAATAGTTAAACACACTATTGCCGAAACAGTAAACCAAAACGATACTCCCGTCGATTCAAGACTATGGCGTTTCCAAATTGGCAAATGAAACGTATTAGAGTAATAGCCATAAACCAAAGCTAAAACACCTATTATCAAAAAGAGCTTCGTGGATCTAATATCAGCAACTATCTCTTTCCTTTTTTTGTTTAAGTCAAACGGTATTTCGGCAGTTGTAATTGGTAATTCCGGTTCATTCTTGCGCTTAGAAATTAAATTATTAAGTAATACAAATCTTTCTGGGAAAGCTTCATGATCTATATATTCTCTTGCATCTAACAATTCTTCGTAAGAATATGAGTCGTAGTTTGGATCCAAAATTCACCTCAAGGAACATAACACCTTGTATAAGCGGTTTTGGCCACTTTTGCCAAAATCCGCTTGATTGTTTGTTATGTACGTTGCTTAAAAAACACTTCATGCGCTGCCGCTTCTATGTCTCCGCAATCTGATATTAATACACCATCTTCGCTATAGATTTTATAGGTTTGCTGGTCACTACCAATTTGAGCGCATCCATCTAAACCAAGTAAAATTGAGTATGCAGTATCATCTAGGATAGTTTCGGCA
>CAZXTD010000274.1:0-3622 GCA_964643575.1 uncultured Glaciecola sp.
AAGAACGCAACATAGGGCAGCCGACTATGCTCGACCTACAAAAACAGGTTTCACAATTAAATCGACGCATGCAGAAAAACAACAAAAAGCGCCTGAAAGTCAGACCGTAAATTAAGTATCTGCTCTCGATAATGATGTAAAGCCATCATCGTCATTTTCGCAAAAACCACTGCCGTCATTCTCGCGAAGGCGAGAATCCCCTTGGAACTAAGCGGACTCTATTTAAGCAATTGTTTTATCCCGAGGTCATCCCGCCTTTCGTCGGGATGACGAAGCTTATGCTTATGCAGGAAATAGTTAAAAGTTGAATGTAAGCGCTTTCTTAACTTTTCTAAAGATGTTAATATTAGGTTAACATGCAAGCGATAGTCGACCGTGTTTTGCTAATGAGTACAGTTTACAAAAAACGACGGTACACCATACACCCGAATAGAAAAGCGAATTTAGTCCATGAAAAAACTACCCTCTCATATCATTAAAATAACCCTTGTAACCGCGGCTGTAGCAAGTGCGCTAGGTTGTAGCGATGCTCAGCAAACAGCGCCATCAGAGGCAGCGGAAACAAAAGTGGTGATGCAATCGACGGATGCCCCCATTGATAATCCTCAATTAGACATTTGGCCGCATATTAATAGTGAAGTAAAAGCTGACCAAGATCTTGAAAACCGTGTTGCGCAGCTGCTTGCCAACATGACCTTAGAACAAAAAGTCGCACAAATGATACAACCTGAAATTCGTGATATTACGGTTGAAGATATGCGCAAATATGGCTTTGGTTCGTATTTAAACGGTGGTGGCTCTTTTCCCAATGGTAATAAACAATCGACACCACAAGACTGGATAAAGCTTGCTGAAGACATGTACCAAGCATCCGTAGATGATTCCCAAGACGGTAGCACTATTCCAACTATGTGGGGCACTGACGCAGTGCACGGGCATAATAATGTGATTGGTGCGACTTTATTTCCGCATAATATTGGTTTGGGTGCGGCGAATAATCCAGAGCTCATTGAAAAAATCGCTAACGTGACGGCAACAGAAGTCATGGTAACGGGCATAGATTGGGTATTTGCACCCACTGTTGCCACCGTTAGAGATGACCGCTGGGGACGCACTTATGAAAGTTATTCTGAAGACCCAGAAATTGTACGCGAATACTCGGCAGCGATAGTAAAGGGTTTACAAGGCAAGCCTGGCGAAGACTTTTTAAGTGATAACCGAGTGATCAGCACCGTTAAGCATTTTTTAGGTGATGGCGGTACTGAAGGCGGCGACGACCAAGGCGACAATATCGCAAGCGAGCAAGACTTATTTGATATACACGGTCAAGGATATGTAGGCGGGCTCGGCGCGGGTGCTCAATCGGTAATGGCGACATTTAACAGTTGGCATGGTAAAAAAATTCATGGTAACGAATATTTGCTAACCGACGTGCTCAAAAATAAAATGGGGTTTGATGGATTTGTAGTAGGTGACTGGAACGGTCATGGACAAATTCAAGGCTGTACAAATAGCGACTGCCCGCAAGCAGCCAATGCTGGTCTTGATATTTATATGGTGCCCACCGACGCATGGAAGCCGCTTTATGAGAACCTAATCGCACAAACCAAAAGTGGCGTTATTCCAATGAGCCGCATTGATGATGCCGTAACTCGAATTTTACGCGTCAAAGTAAGAGCAGGTTTGTTTGAAAAACCAAGCCCAGCTAATCGTATTTTTTCGGGCAAAACCGAATTAATAGGGCAGGCCGACCACCGAGCGGTTGCTGCGCAGGCTGTGCGTGAGTCGTTGGTGTTGCTCAAAAATAAAAACAACATTCTGCCTTTATCACCAAACACCAAAGTGCTGGTGGCAGGCGACGGGGCCGACAATATAGGCAAGCAGTCGGGCGGTTGGACAATTACATGGCAAGGCACTAATAACAGCAATGATGATTTTCCGGGTGGTAGCTCAATTTATGACGGCATTGCTGAACAGATAAGTGCCGCGGGTGGAAGTGTTGAATTAAGTGTAGCTGGCGATTTTAGCGATAAACCCGACGTCGCCATTGTCGTATTTGGTGAAGAACCTTACGCAGAAGGCCATGGTGATAGAGATAACTTAGATTATCAGCGTAACACTAAAAGTGATTTAGCCTTGCTCAATAAACTCAAATCACAAGGCATTCCCGTTGTATCCATCTTTATTAGCGGGCGACCAATGTGGATGAATAAAGAGCTTAACGCCAGCGATGCGTTTGTTGCAGCTTGGTTACCGGGTTCGGAAGGTAGCGCCGTTGCAGATGTCTTGTTTACTGATACCGAAGGTAATGTAACTCACGACATGTCAGGGCGCTTGTCGTTTTCGTGGCCAAATAGCCCGTATGATGCCGTGCTTAACGTAGGAGACGACGACTATTCTCCCCTATTTGCTTACGGTTATGGCTTAAGTTATGGCGATACCAGTGAAGTAGGCGATAGTCTGAGCGAAACCTATGAAGCACCAGCGATAGCAGAAGATCAACGCAAGATATTTACTGGCACAATGCAAAAGCCTTGGGTGATGGCATTAGTTGCCGGGGGCGAGCGTAAAGAGGTGATTTCGAGTACCGAAAGCTTAAGTGGCATGTCGTATAGAACGATAGACCGCTTGGTACAAGAAGACGCAATACGCCTTACAACCGACGGCAGCGTGTCTGCAGGTGTATCAATTGCGAGTAAGAGTTATTTTAGAGAAGACCTTAGCGCAGAAATTACAGCTGGGTCTTTATTAAGCTTTATGGTTCAAACAGATGGGCAATTATCAGAGTCTGTTGACTTAATGATGAGTTGCGAGAGTGAAGGTGATGCTCGGGGCAGTTGTTCGCATACAATGGATATAAGCCCTACACTTAACCAATTGGATGCTAATGCGTGGCAGCAGGTTACGATTGACCTAGGGTGCTTTACAAACCAAGGCGTAGACTTTTCGCGAATGGTTATTCCATTTAGCCTGACCACAAGCCAAGCAACCAGCATTGAGTTAAGTGCGATTGAGTTTGTACAAAGTGAAGGAGTTACGCCAAGCATAAGCTGCCAATGAGGCACAAACTGAAAACATAGACGCGAAGTTTTTCGTGTAAGTAAAAAGCACCTTTGCCGGCATGTATCGTTAATAAAGCGATAATTTACAGCAAGGTGCTTTTTGTGCTTGTGGTTATTAGACCTTACGTCTTAACCAAAAAGCACCTAGCGCCAATGAGAAAATAGCAATTGTACCCGGCGCAGATACGCGCTCGATGGTAATCGTCGCTACATCGAAGCTGCCAGGGTCGGCTAGAAAATTGATAAGCGTCGCATCTAAAACAGCGCCGTTAGCAAGAGTTAAACCTGCAAAAGCGTCTAAAGACTCAGCTGATCTTATGCTGTTGTTACTATCTGCAGGGCTTTCGGCAGGGCTGTTGCCAGGAATGAATGGTGCAGTCATTATATTTAAAGCCTCGGTACCTGCATCCCACAAGTCTGCACCCGTTACATTTATGGTACGGTCACCCAGATAACTGCCTGCACTGTCAAAAATTTGAATAGCGTCATCGCGCCCAAAAAATGTATCGTTAGACGGTAAGATCATCGACAAAAAAGTGAAAAACATATTGCTTGCGGGG
>CAZXTD010000275.1:0-3610 GCA_964643575.1 uncultured Glaciecola sp.
TTGTTTGGCCCTGAGCCAGAGTTCTTCTTATTCGACGACGTACGTTTCCATACCGATATGGCAGGTTCTTTTTATAAAATAGATTCAGAAGAAGCTAAATGGAATTCAGGCGCTGAATACGAAGGAGGCAACTTAGGTCATCGTCCAGGCGTTAAAGGCGGTTATTTCCCGGTTCCTCCAGTAGATTCAGCTCACGACATTCGCGCAGCAATGTGCATGATCATGGAAGAGATGGGTCTAACCGTTGAAGCGCATCACCACGAAGTAGCTACAGCGGGCCAAAACGAAATCGCATGTTTATTTAACTCAATGGTTAAAAAAGCAGATGAGATTCAAATCTACAAATACGTAGTGCACAACGTTGCTCATGCTTATGATAAAACAGCAACCTTTATGCCTAAGCCATTAGTTGGCGATAACGGTTCTGGTATGCACTGTCACCAATCAATTAGTAAAGATGGTAAAAACATCTTTGCAGGCGACGCATATGCCGGTTTGTCTGAAGATGCGCTTTATTACATTGGCGGTATCATTAAGCATGCACGTGCCATCAACGCGTTTGCAAACGCCTCTACTAATTCTTACAAACGTTTGGTACCTGGTTTTGAAGCACCTGTAATGCTTGCATACTCTGCACGTAACCGTAGTGCATCAATTCGTATTCCATATGTAACAAGTGAACGTGCGCGCCGCATCGAAGTTCGTTTCCCTGACCCAACAGCCAACCCATATTTAGCATTTGCTGCGATGCTTATGGCTGGTCTTGACGGAATCAAAAACAAAATTCACCCTGGTGAGTCTGCAGACAAAGACTTGTATGACCTTCCACCAGAAGAAGCGGCTAACATCCCAACGGTTGCTAGTTCACTCGAAATGGCATTAGATGCTCTTGACGCAGACCGCGAGTTCCTAACGGCTGGTGGTGTTATGAGCGACGAGATGATTGATGCTTACATAGAGCTTAAACGTGAAGAAGTTGAAAAAGTCGCAATGACAACTCATCCACTTGAGTTTGATATGTACTACAGCGTATAAACGCTTTTTACTTATCTTAAAATATACAAAGCCCGCAAACTGCGGGCTTTTTTTTTACTGCCGATAAAGTAAACTACAAAGATCGACAGTACACTATTGCACCAAAATATCGGTAGTAGAGGTGCAAGTAATAAATGTTAACGACAGAGGCAGACTGACATGAAATTTCAAAACTTTCTCAATAGCGCAAGCTTCTTCGTTATCATCTGTATTTGCACAAGTTTAGGTATTAAAGCGCAAGCACAAATCATTTATAAAACCGTACACAAAGATGGCACTATTACCTACTCTGATCAAGCGTCACCGGGCGCCATTGAAGTCACATTAAATGTAAATACCAATACAATGCAATCTATCGCAGCTACTCAAAATACGCCGCAAACTCAATCACAAATTCAGGTTAAACAAAAATCTTATAAGCTCAATATTTTAAGCCCCGAAATTGATGCCACTGTGCGCAATAATGCTGGGAATTTATCAATAGCGGCCAATCTTGAACCTAGTCTTGCAGGCTTTTATCAATTACACATAAATAGCCAAATTATCGACTCCGGCACAGGCGTTTTTAAACTTGAAAATATGGACCGCGGTAGCTACCAATATCAAGTCAAATTTATTGGCAACTCGGGCAAGGTAATTGCATCTAGCGAACTAAGAAGTTTGCATTTGCATCGTGCGTCGATACTCATTAATCCTTAGCCTTTTACTAGCCTATACGATACGGCTACAAACCGGATAAGCGAAGCCAAAAACAAACGCTGCAAATCTAAACCACTTGCATTAATATGATGCCATGCACTATTTTAGTGCATTGGTTCTTATCTTTACAGAAGAATATGTGTCGCAAGATGCGCTTGGAGTTGGTGTGGTCAAGGATAATTTTCATTATGAACTAATGCTTAATGCGATGAAAACCGCATTAATTTTAGTTGACGAAAAGCTAGAGATAAGCTTTGTGAACGACTCTGCCTTAAATTTATTAGAGACCGGTGAAAGCCAACTCAAAGAACGGCCGTTTAGCGACTTCTTCCTAGAAGATAGTTTTAAAGTTGAACGAATAGTGAGTTCGCTAAAAAATGGTGAAGATTTTACCGAAACCGAAGTGCAAATGTGCTTTAAAGACGGTCGTTGCTTAATGGTTGATGTTAACGCTAATGTGTTAATTGCAAGCAATAAGCCACGAGTCTTGGTCGAGATATTAGTGGTCGATAAACAACGTAAAATTACCCAAGAGTCACAACAATATGCTCAACAAGTTGCCGCGCGTGAACTCATAAGAGGCCTTGCCCACGAGATTAAAAATCCACTCGGGGGTATTAGAGGCGCCGCCCAACTTCTCGAAAAAGAGCTTCCTAGCATAGACCAAAAAGAATTCACGCAAATGATTATTGACCAATCAGACCGGTTACGAAATTTAGTTGACCGTCTTTTAGGACCCAATTCACTGCCACAAAAACGGTGGTGTAATCTGCACGAAATTATCGAAAAAGTTTACTCAGTAATGTTGGCAGACCAAAGCTTCGAACTCGACATTGAACGCGATTATGACCCTTCAATACCAGACGTATATGTTGACCCAGACATGTTACAACAGGCGGTGCTTAATATTGTGCGAAATGCCTACCAAGCGCTGCGCTCCGCGCAAACAGATAAGGCGATAATTACTCTAAAAACGCGCGTAGAACGCCAGTGTGTTATTAAAGGGAGTCGGCAGCCACTGGTCGCTAAAATCAGCATTATCGACAATGGGCCTGGCATTCCTGTCGAATTAAAAGACACCTTATTTTATCCAATGGTAAGCAGTAAAAAGAATGGTTCAGGACTTGGTTTATCGATTGCGCAAACACTCACCGATCACCATAACGGAAAGATAGACCTAGAGAGCTTTCCCGGATACACAGAATTTAGCCTTTACATCCCTATTGGCAAACCCACATCACAAAAGGACAGCGCGCTATGAGCCAAACGGTTTGGATAGTTGATGACGATAGTTCGATAAGATGGGTACTCGAAAAAGCGCTCAAGGCAGCTAATATTGAGAGCCTAAGCTTTGATAACCCTGAAGACTTGCTGTTACAAATACAGTCGGGGCAAGCACCCATGGTGATTATTTCTGACGTGCGCATGCCCCAAATGGATGGTATGACACTACTTGAGGAAATTCACCAGCACTTCCCAGAATTGCCTGTCATCATAATGACAGCCCACTCTGACCTCGACAGTGCAGTCAATGCCTACAAAGGCGGTGCATTCGAATATTTACCAAAACCGTTTGATATAGATGAAGCGGTCAATTTAACACTGCGCGCAATTGAACACGCAAAAGAGTATTCAACGGCACAACCTACTGAGCAACTTAATCCGAGCAAAGAAATCATTGGTGAAGCACCTGCTATGCAGGAAGTATTCAGAGCAATAGGCCGACTTTCACGCTCGTCTATTAGCGTGCTAATTAACGGGCAGTCAGGTACCGGTAAAGAACTAGTCGCACACGCTCTTCATAAACATAGCCCAAGAGCGAGGCAGTCGTTTGTGGCCTTAAATATGGCTGCAATACCGGCCGATTTAGTCGAAT
>CAZXTD010000276.1:0-3579 GCA_964643575.1 uncultured Glaciecola sp.
TAAGCGCCAGTATTTGGTTTTCCCAGTATTTGTCTTCTCCAAACCATGGGAAGGCTCGCGGAAAGGCTGGGTCGGCCCATCGCTTTGACAACCACGCCATATAATGAATCATGCGCATGGCACGCAAAGGTTCAATAAGGGCAAGTTCGGCGCTGTTGAAGCTGTTAAATTCTTCGTAGGCTTCTACTAAGGTTTCGAGCTGAATTTGTTGCTGTTGATAGTCGCCTGCTAGCATCATCCACAAATCTTGAATAGCAGGCCCAGACCGACAGTCGTCTAAATCGACAAACATTGGGCCGTCGCGCCACAGTATGTTGCCTGGGTGGCAGTCGCCGTGTAAGCGGATTAAGTTAACGCCCTTAATAGCGTTGTCGTATTGCGTATTCGCTTTTTCGGCGACCAATTCTATGATGGTGAAAAACGGCGAGTGCAAGTGCTGTGGTACTAAAATGCTTTGTTTTAGAGACGCGATAGGGGACTGTAAATACTCTTGAGTATTAATGCTCAAACGGTGCTTAAATGGTTTTTTTGCGCTGCTTGCATGAATGCGTCCAATAAGACGGCCCATCCACTCAAGCTGGTCTAAATTGTCGACCTCAAACTCGCGCCCGCCAACAGAAGGGAAGAGTGCAAAGCGGTAGCCATTATATTCAAAAAGACTGGCAGAGCCACCGACGGAGGCTTGGCTTACACCATCAATGTTTAAGTCAAAAGTGCTTGGGGCAACAATAGGTAATTCATGATTTTGCAGTTCGAAGGCAAAATCGTGCTCTTCTTGAATCTGCGCGTGAGTCCAGCGGTCGGGCCGATAAAATTTGGCAACTAAGCGACCATGGCTTTCGGTGGTAAATTGATAAACGCGGTTTTCGTAACTGTTTAAAGCAAGTAAGCCAGAGTTAACATAAATGCCCAAACTTTCTATGGCATCTAAAATAATCTCCGGCGTTAAATTTTCAAAGCTAAAATCAGACACCCGTATAAATAAAGGTAGTGGGTTCTTTTACTTCAACCACCTCTCCGTTTGCTTTGGTTGTGCGTACATTGAAGTAAATGGTTTGTGTTCCTTCTTCAAGGTTGTAAGGATTTACAGCAACGCTCACCGGCAAAGTAAATACGCCACCGCCTTCAACGGTAACTTCTTGGTCACCAAAAAATGTGGGTTCGGTTAAGCCAATAACTTCTATGCTGTAGGTTTGTGCGGTTTGGCTCTTGTTCAACACTTTCAAAGTATACACGTTTTCAATCAGGCCATTGACAGTTTCACGGTCAAGAGAGTTTCGGTCGCGAATAATATCTACTTCAAGCGGTACCCTAGACACAATATCCCAAACTAGCAAGCTGCACATAATGGTAAGTACAACTGCATAGCCGACAAGTTTTGGGCGTACTATTTTTGTATGGCCGCCGGCTAATTGATGTTCAGAAGTAAAGCTAATTAAGCCTTTTGGATAATCCATTTTACTCATGACTTCATTGCACGCATCTACGCATGCGCCGCAGTTTATACACTCATATTGTAGGCCGTTTCGAATATCGATGCCGGTAGGGCAAACTTGTACACAGAGGTTGCAGTCGATGCAGTCGCCAAGGCCTTTTTCTTGTACTTCTTCATGGCTCAACTTGCGCGAGCGTGGCCCACGTTTTTCGCCGCGGCGAGGATCATAGGCAACGGTAAAGGTGTCTTTGTCAAACATGGCTGACTGAAAACGCGCATAGGGGCACATGTGCGTGCACATAATGTCGCGCATATAGCCTGCGTTACCATAGGTACAAACCGTAAAAAAGAGTACCCAAAACACCGGCCAAAAGGTGGAGTTAAAAGTAAAGAAATCTACGTAGAGCTCGCCAATAGGAATGAAGTAGCCAACAAAGGTCAAGGATGTAAGCAATGCGACTGCTATCCACGCCATGTGTTTTGCGGCTTTGCGCATAAATTTATCGGCGTCCATTTTACGTTGGTCTAGTTTAATGCGTTTATTGCGCGCTCCTTCAAACTTTTCTTCAAACCAAATGAAAATAAATGTCCAAGTGGTTTGTGGGCACATAAAACCGCACCATACGCGGCCAGCAAAGGTGGTGATAAAAAACAAAGCAAATGCAGAGACAATAAACAAGTACGCGAGTATCGTTAAATCTTGCGGCCAGAGCGTTAAGCCGAAAATATTAAAGCGTTGTTCAGCAAGGTCGAACAGTATTGCCTGATTACCTTCGTAGGTAATCCACGGCGCTAGAGCAAAAGCGCCCAAAAATATAAAACCAAAAATACGTCTGAAGTTCTCAAAAGCCCCTTTTACAGCGCGCACGTATATGCGGTTTCGTGCAGAGTAACTAGGTTTGGTGATTTGAACTGCCGATTTTTCTATTTTAACCGGCGTGATATCTTTGACTTTAATTCGCTCGTTCATGGCATAACCTTACTCAATATTTGGCGATTGCTCGCGAGAAAACTGCTGCTTAGCTTCTTACAAATAAGTTGTGTTAGGTTGAAGGCAACTAAACTAAAAATGATGCGTAGCATGCAGTAACCCTATAGTACCAAAACTGTGAAGTGAAAACTTATTCTACATCAATAAATATCCAATAAGTTAGCGTATTGCTGGTATTACGCCTCCACCTTATTTTGTATTGTGAGGATGAAGTTTGGGTAAAAGCATTTAGCTCAAAGTTATTTATAATAGACAGATTGATAGCAAAAAAAATAACCAAGTATAAATTTGGCACTTTTGTTATGGGTAAATAGTCCTATAATACCGAGTCGTTTTTAAATTAGTGGACTTATGCGCAAAGCTATACTTATCATTATTCAGGTTATACTGCTTGTCTTGTTCTTGCGGTCTGATTTTGCTCAGCATTTTTTTGGTGGTGTTGCCGTGGTAGTGGTCGACTGGTACGAGCAAGTAGTTGAGGTGCCGGAGCGCCGTAAAATAATGACCTTACGCGATAAGTTTATGCGCAATAATATGGCACTGGCTTCGCATCAAGTTGATTACGTGATAGAAGTCACCGACACGCAAGAGTCGATCAATACTTTTTATAAGCTGTATTGTATTAAGCAAGACAAAAATCCTTACCTTTATGGGGCAAATCTGAAAAAGTTTTGTGCAGACATCGCAAGCTCCGATTTATTAGTAGTAAATGAGTAAATGCCTCACACCTCTGCATGCACAAGTCCCTCTAATGGCTAATAATAGAGCGCAGCGGGCAATACAACGCTTGCCACTAGCATAGCGATTACGGCAACTATACCAATAGTAATACTGGCATTTACATTTTGAGGCCGCCTGTGATCAGGTATCCACACTAAGATAAATGCCATCAGACCACCAAATAATACCCCCCCTAAATGCCCCCAAAATGAAATCCCCGGGATGAGTAAGGGTAATGCAAGGTTGATAACAACGAGTCCAAACACGGGAGATTGCCGAGGACTAACACCGCGGCCCCACATGGTAACGAATAAGGCACCTGCTAATCCTAACACCGCGCCTGACGCGCCAAGCGTTGCTTGAGTGAAGCCAAACAATAAGACGGTAAGCGAACTGCCGATTAGGGCGCCAAAATAGATTAGAGCAAATCGCG
>CAZXTD010000277.1:0-3530 GCA_964643575.1 uncultured Glaciecola sp.
AGCTCATTTGACACATAATGGTTATACATTTGCGGAATTGATACCACCCAAACAGAACGCGCACCCGCTTGACGCACCATATAAACATGACGCAAAAACTTAACTGCGCATGCCCGCAACACTTGAGCTTGGGTCATAGTCGGTAGAATATGTTTGCTGTTTACGCCAACTGATTGCAGTATAGGCTCTCGCTCATCACGCGCCAGTTGAAGTCGCAAACCATCTAAATGAGGAGCTGCAGTGACGTCAAATCCGTCATTTTGCATTAGCACACGCAAAGACCGCATTGTATTTGTTAGCGGCGCGCGATAGTTATAATTTGTCGCAGTTGTCAGTGTTTTTTGATACGTGTATTCGGCTGAAAATAATTCATATGGCATTTATTGCTACCTCTTTGCTATGTTTTTAACTTACGCCATGTAAAAACGAGTAGTGATACTATATACGAGTTATTTTGAATAATAACTATCATCATGACCATACGATTAAAAAAGAGCACCTGCGAATTAAAATGACACAAAATACCGTGCAGATGCCCTATAAACCAAAATTTAATCTAGCTTTATTCGTTAGTCCTCTCTATTTACGCTGTGCGCTTATCAAAAGTTGCAAGTATAGAAATTTGTATAACAAAGTTTGCGTAGTGCAAAGTTGTTCATCTTAATTTATTATCCATGTCATCCGTAAAGAATAATCCCAATGCAACTTTTGCTTAAACCAAGGCGTATAGTACCTATGCATCTCATACAAGAGCCCTTAATACATAAGGAAATCAATTAAGATGAGCGCGATTGACCCATCATTGTTAGCGACATTGCTCGCTCGATGCGCGCTATCGGACCAAGCTGCCTTTGCGAATTTGTATCAAACAGTCGCAAGTCGATTGACCGGTATTGCCTACAGAGTAGTGAATAACAAAGAAACGGCAAACGAAGTAGTGCAAGAAGCTTTTGTGCAAATTTGGAATAAAGCGGGAGAGTACCGAAGCGATAAAGCAGAGCCTATGACGTGGATGGCTTCAATTGTGCGTTACCGAGCATTCGATAGGCTCAAATTTGAAAAACGTAGGTTTGAAGGTGCAGATTTTAAAGCGGATTTAGATAATTTTGATGATTTTGAAAGTGCGCAAAAGTCTGCCGCTCAAACTCTCGAGTTAGACCAGTCTTTGAGTCATTGCCTGAAAGAGTTAGAACCTGACCAGCGAGAGTCAATATTAATGGCTTATTATTACGGCTATAGCCGCGAAGAAATAGCCGACAAATTTAGTAGTCCGGTCAATACAATAAAGTCTTGGCTACGAAGAGGAATCGAGAGGTTACAACTATGTCTAGCCCAATAGAAAATTTACCTATTGCTCGATATACCAATGCCACCGTGGTTGATCACTTAGGATCCAATTATGTGATGGGCCTATTGAGTCAAAGAGTGACCGAGAGAGTCGAAAAATTACGCGCTCAAGACGATTACCAAGCATTGAATGAACGTATCACTTATTGGGAAAACAAGTTTTCACCACTCGATACTGCTACACCCGAAGTCGACCCATTTCCTGAAACATGGACTAATATACAGCGGCGCTTGAATATGACGCCAAATGCAGCGGCTGATGCTCAATCAAGTAAAGAAAAATCGGGATGGGGGTTTTCGTGGCCATCATTTTCGAGCTTGCAGTGGTCGGGCGCTTTTGCCATGTTGTTTGCGGTGGTAATTGGTATTGGTGTGTTCAATCAAACGCCTTCGATGGGCCAGCTCAGTTATGTAGCCGTACTTGAAGATAACAACCAACAGCCTCAAGTGGTCGCCGCCACCTATGGCGATTCAAAAAAGCTCGTATTAGATATTATTGAGCTTCCTGAAATTGACGTAGAGCAAGGCTTTGAGCTTTGGGTAAGGTCCAAAACGGACAATCAGTTACGTAGTTTAGGGCTCATTCCTAAAGGCACGAGTAATTTTGACCGTGAGTTAAGTGATGCTGAATTTAGGCTCATCGCCGACTCTTCATTTTTAATCATATCCATTGAGGATGAAGGTGGCAGCGCAATGGGCGAACCCAGCTCAGATGTTATCTCCAGAGGCTTATGTATTCGTTTGAACAATGGGAATCTGCAGAGTTAATGGTAAAAAAAAGGAATTTGTAATAGCCGACATGACGATGACCAATAGCAAAAACCACAGAGTGTATTGTGCTTTCGTGATTTGTTGCCTGCTGAGCAGCTACCCTAGCCATAGTTTTGCCGACGACTTCACACTCGAACCCACGGCTCGATACCGATATCAAAGCATTGATGATAGCGCGCGGTTTGACGCCAAAGCATCTACCCTCAAGCTTCGCTTAACTGCCGACTGGCAAGCAAGTGATAATTGGCACGGTTTAGCGCAAGTCGACTACGTGCATGCATTCAACGAAAATGACTACAACTCGGTTACCATCACCCGCGCTACTAGCCCCATTCCCGATGTTAAAGGCGGTGAGCTCAATCAACTATGGCTTAAGTACAAAAGTGACAACGATTGGGATATGACCCTAGGCCGTCAAATGCTTAGCTTTGATAACGATCGTCATGTTAGCAGTTTAGAATATTGGCAAAATGACCAAACCTTTGATGCCCTAAAGTTTAACTACAACGACTCTATAAACTGGGATGTAAGTTTTGCCTATGTGAGTAAAGTGCATCGCATATTTGGTGATGATGCAACAAGAGACATCCCCATTAATGATATTCGTTTTGGTGAATTAGGCGCGCGCCCATTTTTAGAGCTAGGCAACCACGACCATAACAGCCAATTGCTGAACGTCAAATATAACCTCAACCCCTTCTTAAGCGTATCTGGCTATGCTTACATAATAGAAAACAAAAGCGCGCAACAACTGTCGAGCAATACCTTTGGTGTGCGCATAGATGGCGAAGTAAAACCCGGTACCATTAAATATGGTTACACCCTAGACGTGGCCCATCAAAACACAACTAATGACAGCCCTTGGAACTACGAAGGTCATTATTTATTGGCCGAAGTAAGCGCCCAGTACAAAAGCCACCAACTTAGTCTATCGCACGAGCACTTAAGCGAAAATAACGGCTTCGCGTTTGCAACCTCGCTCGGCGATAATCATAAGTTTTTTGGCTGGGCCGATATATTTTCAAGCTACTTGAATACTGATGGAATCAAAGATACTTACCTGACCCTTAGAGGGCGTGACGCTAAATTACGCTGGCGTGTTGTGGCGCATCAATTTACAAGTGATTTAACCGGCGACACTGCAGGTCACGAGCTAGATATTGAAGTTGCCTACCGATTCGACCGCAAATGGGAAAGCAGTTTATTATTCTCTCGCTACGTGCCAGATGCGGGCATTGCAGGCTTACCTGCTTCGCAAAATGATTTAACGAGTGTTGTGTTTTCTGTGTCTTACAACTTGTAAAATCGACCATGCTTTAATCGTTTTTAAACAAGTAAAATACAAAAGCTAACCCAACCAAAAGCTAGCGAACATACTTATTAATAATTTCAGCAGTTGCGACAAAGCTGAC
>CAZXTD010000278.1:0-3496 GCA_964643575.1 uncultured Glaciecola sp.
CGCGCCCTTGTTCGCAATGCAAGATGATACGAAAGCGCCTGAAGAGCCAGAAACATTATCTGAAGCTTCTATTGTCGCGCCAGCAATAGTACCTGCAACAAACTCTACAGCGGAAAAAATAGAGTCTTTTGTATTGCCCGATATTGGCGAGGGTATTGTTGAATGCGAAATAATGATTTGGCATGTGGCCGAGGGTGACATTGTCGAAGAAGATCAAGTTGTGGTTGAAGTGATGACAGATAAAGCCGTAGTAGAAATTCCGGCGAAATATCAAGGTAAAATACTCAAATTACACTATCAAAAAGGCGATATCGCAAAAGTGCATGCGCCATTATTTGACCAAGCAATTGACGGGATAAATATAAGCGAACCGGCTTCGGATGAACACGAGGTAGCGAAAGCCCCCGTTGTGCAAGCCCTTAGTAATGAGATTGAAACAAATCAACAGCAACTAAATACTAGCAAACAAGGTGAACAATTTGAGGCGCCGATAGATGTTGAACGCGCTATCGCAAGCCCAGCAGTAAGAAGGCTCGCACGTGAGCATGGCATAAGTTTAGATGCTGTTAACGCCAGTGGTAAAAAAGGGCGTGTATTAAAGCAAGATGTCATTAATTCTCTTGGAAAAGACACAAGCCTTATTAACCCACAGCCAACACAGCAACAAAGTACAGAGGCAAAACAACAGCCAAACACTCAGCCAGATTCAGGTCAGCCGAGCACTGTCAATTTGCATACAACTGCGCACGACCGAGTTGAAGCAATTAAAGGGATAAAAGCGGCGATGGCGAAACAGATGGTTGCTAGCGTTAGCACTATTCCTCATTTCACTGTGTCTGATGAATTGTGTATGGACCAACTCATTAGCATACGTCAAACACTTAAGCCCGAGTTTGAAAAAGTGGGGC
The DNA here is from genome assembly GCA_964643575.1 of uncultured Glaciecola sp. GTDB lineage: Bacteria > Pseudomonadota > Gammaproteobacteria > Enterobacterales > Alteromonadaceae > Glaciecola. The sequence goes on from CAZXTD010000278.1 coordinate 909, forward strand.
TTAAGCTGAGCTTTATGCCATTTTTCATCAAAGCCTTGTCTTTAGCCATGCATGAGTACCCCATTATTAACAGCCGTTTAAATGAAGAGGCGACGGAGTTAACTTATGTGGCCTCGCATAATATTGGGATAGCAGTAGACTCTAAAATTGGTCTGTTAGTACCCAATATAAAAAATGTACAGGATAAGTCGTTACTTGATATTGCTCGAGACTTTAACCGCCTGATCGAGGCCGCAAAAGAAGGTAAACTGTCAAATGCTGATTTAAAAGACGGCACAGTGAGTATTTCTAATATCGGAGCAATTGGCGGCATTACCGCCACACCTGTCATTAATAAACCGGAAGTAGCTATTGTTGCATTGGGTAAAACACAGCAACTCCCGCGCTTTGACGACAAAGGCCAGGTATCTGCAAGCAACATCATGATGGTTAACTGGTCAGGAGACCACCGCGTAATTGATGGTGCGACTATGGTGAAATTTAACAATTTATGGTTAGAATATTTGAGTCAACCACAAAAAATGTTAGTACACTTGAGGTAGAAACTTTTATCGATAAAAAGAAGGCGACTAGGTGTTAAGTTATCAGCATTCATTTCATGCAGGCAACCATGCGGATGTGATTAAGCATTTATGTTTAATCGCTTTGATAAAAAACTTTCATAAAAAGCCTAAGCCTTTTTTTTATCTTGATACACACGCTGGCAACGGAGCTTACAGTACTGTAGCTGCAAAAAATAAAGACACGGTATTGGCACAGAGTGTTTGTGAGCATGTGTTAACCGATGCTGTTGCGCAAACCCAAGATAATATTACGTTAGATAGCAGTCGCTCAATTATTGAAGATAATGATTTATTATCCGTTTACTCTAATATCATTGCGCCGTATTTGGCCAAAGATGTTTATTTAGGGTCACCTTTAATCGCCGCTGAAGCAATCTCATATTTCTCAGCAAAAATCGATGAGGCAAAATCCGCTAATAATCTTCAGCTAAGCGAAATGCATCCGCAAGCGTTTGACGAACTAAAAGAGTGGATAGGGAAGAGTGAATTTAGTATTCACAAGCGAGACGGGTTTGAGCTTTTCAATGCTTTAGTGCCACCCAAGCCAAACCGCGGTTTAGTGTTGATTGATCCACCATATGAACAAGCACAAGAATATGACACTGTTGTAAGTTCAATTACTAAGGCCTTGGCAAAGTGGCCGCAAGGTATCATTGCGCTTTGGTTTCCGCTGTTATCGCCTAAACGCATAGACCGCCAAAGCGGCGAACTTGTCGATAATCCTAAAAGTGGCTTAAGCGAGACGATGATAGAGAATCTGGCATCACTCGCTGAGCAACACAAGCTAGGAGCGCTAGAACTAAGGTTTGTGCCAAAAGCACCCAGCGAGCAAGTTGGGATGTATGGCTCTGGCATGTTTGTGATAAACCCACCCTGGCAATTTTCAGCCAATATCGACGAGTCTCTCAATACTTTATTTACACAGTTTTCTGATGTGAAGAGTCAACATTTGTCTTATACAAAAACTTGGCGAGAGTCGGAGTAAGTCTATTGAAAGAGCTTGGCTTAAAGCATTTCTATATACCCGATGACCAATCGGTTTATTTACTTTCTCACAAAGACGCCAAAAAGCTAAAAGACTGGTTTGCGTTATGCGAAAAACAACTTAAAAAGTTGGGCTATTTTGATGTTGAATTAATTGGAAAAGGCGCTTTTGGTTTTGCGTTTGCGGGTAGGTCTACCTTGGGTGAAGAGCGTGTTTTTAAATTTTCTAAAGTAACACTGCCGCAACATGTGCAAGACAGGCTTGAAGAAGAAGCTTATATGCAAGGCTTGTTAAAACACGAACATATTCCTAAGGTCGTTGCATTTCAAAAAATAAAGCGTCAGTCTATTTTGGCCATGGAACGCGCGCCCGGTGTAGATCTAGAACAGACCACTATACATCATACTAAATTGGCTGTGTCGAGTTTACTGAAAATTTTGACCAAATTATGCGACGTTTTGTTGGCTTTACGCCGCTACGGTCAAGAGCGTCCTATTGTGCACGGTGACATTAAACCCTCTAATTTAGTTTGGGAAGACACAAGCAACACACTTATGCTAATTGATTGGGGCTCGAGCGTATTTGCTCAACTCGATAGTAGCGGACAGCATGTTGCCAATAACGTGATGGATTTAATGTCGGGTGATATGCAAGAAACGAACGCGCGATTAGGCGATGTCTACTTTATTGGTGACGATCAGCTTGAAGGTAAACTATCTTCCCCTCGCTTTGACGAACAAGGTTTAGCAAGCACCATATATGCGCTGGCTTCGGGGCAGTCTTCTCGTTTTGGTCGCTATGTTATTACGCCTAATTCACTTGGTTTGCCAAAAGCGCTTGCACAATGTTTAAGTGCGATGATGAGCGATGACTCTGATTTACGGTGTCGCGGTGGCGATTACCTTTTAAAAAACTACCAACAATTTTCTCGTATCGTGTTAAATGAGGCTGAACAAGATAAAAAACAAAACGAAATGGTTTGTTTACTGCCTACTTGGATTAGCCAAAGTATTAAAGATATTGAAACGGTAGTATACAGC
>CAZXTD010000279.1:0-3406 GCA_964643575.1 uncultured Glaciecola sp.
GCTTACGGGAGGCTGTTCGATTTCTCTTGCAACCCTGTCAAACTAATAAGTTTGAGGCGGAGCTTCCGTATTCAGATTTGAACTCAGAAATTTGAACTTAGGAAACAACGCTCGGAGTATAAAAATTATAAGCAAAGCTTTTTAGGCATCGCTTTTCAAAATCCAATATACCTTACTAATCACATTTTTCATGCATCAATTATACAAATATTCAAAAGGAATAATACGGACGTTGTCTCCTTTTGTAAGATTGCCTTGTTCTGCTGGTATAACAATGTAACAATTAGCATTCGCCACAGAACTCATTACACCAGAGCCTTGCGGCCCATTAGCTTGTGCAAAAATATTACCTTCAAGGTCTATACGGTAAAACCCTCGCTGAAAGTCCATTCTGCCCGCTTTTTTCTTAAGATCCGCAGTTAGCTTTGCAGCTATACTCTTTGTTTGGCTAGGAAGCTCGTTTTGAAGCGCGCTAAGAAAGGGCAATACAAGTTGTTGGCAAGTCACGTAAGATGATACTGGGTTGCCAGGTAGTCCGCAAAACCACGCTTTTGACAAACGTCCAAAAGCAAAGGGCTTGCCCGGCTTTATTGCGACCTTCCAAAAACCGACTTCGCCAAGTTCATCAAGCACCTCTTTGACGTAATCTGCGTCACCAACCGACACGCCGCCGCTACTAATGACGACGTCACATTCTTCATTCGCTTTATTGAAGGCAGCACGAGTGGCTATAGCGCTATCTTCAACAATGCCATAATCAACTACCTTTGCGCCAAATTGTATGAGTAAGGCGTGTAGTGCTATTCGATTACTTTCGTATATTTGCCCTACAGATAATGGCTTGCCCGGCAAGACTAGTTCGTTTCCCGTCGCTAAAATGCCCACAGTCAATTTTTTGTAGACTGTAATTTCGCCTTCACCAAGCGATGCCAATAAAGAAATTTTAGCCGCATTGAGTCTGGTACCTTGCGCTACCACTATGGTTCCAATGGCAATATTTTCTCCGGCTTTTCTGACGTTGTTCCCTTTAGGTTTAGACACTAAAAATTGCACTTTATGGTCATCAAGTGTCTTTGTTTGCTCTTTCATTATGACTGTATCTGCGCCCGCTGGAATAGGCGCACCTGTCATTATCCTGAGGCATTGCCCGCTTTTAAGAGTGGAGTTGTACGTATCTCCAGCGTGAATAACGCCGACTTCGACTAGCGTATCACCTTTTTCTAAGTCTGAAGCGATTAGCGCATAGCCATCCATCGCTGAATTATCACATGGCGGAACATTTAGCTTTGATACTACATCGTTAGCCAGCACTCGATTAAGCGAGTCTTGCAATGCAATTGTCTCGGAGGACTGCAACGGCTTAGTAAGAGCGCTGACCATTGTTTCAACGGCATCACTAACCCCTAGCAAGCCGGGAGACGCACAATTGTCTGACATTTGTTGAAACTCCTGTTAGCTTTTTGTTCAGTATAAAATTAAAAACAAAACATATGTAACTTAAAATAAAAATACAACTTATCTTTTTTGCAAAATTGTATGCGCTTTTCGAGCAAGAGGTAAATGCAATTAAGATTTGGTTTAAATACCTGAAAAAACCAGAGAGCTTAAGCTTGCGTACAAATAAAGATTACTAAACCCGTATCTTAAAACGCGCGGGTTACTATTGGCCAACTTAATAGTATTATCATGTTTAGGCTAAGCCGTAATGAGCGCACACCTAAATAAACGAGACGATGTATCATGGCAAAATCTATATTTGAAGTTATAAATGAACTGCAAAAGGCAGGTCAATCGTTTGCAGTTGCCACGGTAGTCGATACTTATGGTTCGGTATCTGCAAAAACCTCATCAAAAGCGGTGATAGACGAAAACGGTAATGTTGTTGCTGGCTGGGTAGGTGGAGGCTGCGCTGAGAGTACCTCTTGCGAACAAGCCTTACAATGTATTGAAACCGGCCAAACATCCATGCTCGATATTGATCTAGACGACGAAATGCTTGGCGCGGGTATGCCATGCGGAGGTGGTATGAAAGTATATGTTGAACCTGTTTTACCCGAGCCTACGCTTTGGATAATGGGGCACGGAAGAGTAGCCGAGTCGCTGTGTATTATGGCCGACTTAATGGGCATAAAAGTTGTAGTAAACGACGCAGGCGCAACATGGGAAAAGTTCCCGAATGCTGCGCAAGTGATTTGTGATGACATCGACTATTCTAGCCTGCAACCAAGCAATAATGATTACGTTGTGATTGCGACACAGCACAAGGGCGATCACGAATCGATTAGCCAAGCGCTTAAATGCAAAGCGGCTTATATTGCGCTCATAGCCAGCAGAAAACGTTCGCGTTTAGTACTTGATTATTTACAAGATAAAGACTTTGAACAAGCTGATATTGAACGCGTTGTTGCGCCTTGTGGTATTGATTTAGGCGCATCTACGCCAGAAGAAATTGCGCTGTGTATTATCAGTGAAATTACGATGCTTAGGCGCAATGGAACGGGTCAGCGCCGCCATGATATGCTAAAACAGGAAGACGCAGAAAAAGAAAAGCGAGCGCTGAATGTTGATGCAGATGCGCTAATAGATAACTTAGGTCAAACCGTAAAAATACAATAGCGTTAGATATTAAGCAGCACTTTCCTATTTTTGCTCGTCAAAAACAGCTGGGCAATCAATTTCACTATTTAGACAATGCTGCTACCGCTCATAAGCCCCAAGCAGTGATAGACGCAATTACGAAAAGCTATACCGACTCCTATGCGCCAATATCCCGCGGTTTATATCCCCAAGCCGAACTAGCAACACAAGAATATGAAAAGGCAAGGGAGCGGGTTGCCGCATTTATTGGTACCAGTAGCAAGCAACTTGTTTTTACAAAAAGTGCCACAGAGTCGCTCAACATGGTGGCCGAGTACGCCATAAAACCGCAGTTACAAGCTAATGATGAAGTATGGATAAGCGAAGCTGAACATCATGCTAATTACTTGCCGTGGCAGAGAGCTTGCGCATCCAAAGGCGCAAAGCTACGAGTGTTGCAGGTTGATGAAAATAGCAAACTCGTGTTGCCACCTTTGAGCGAGCTAAAAAGCGGAAAGGTAAAATGCGTTGCCCTTTCGCTTATCTCAAATGTGCTCGGGTTTTACGCGGATGTTGCCAATATTGTTGCGCAAGCAAAGTCTTTAGGCATATTAACTGTTGTTGATGCGGCCCAGGCTATTTCCTTACATAGTGTAGATGTTGCTCAGCTCGATTGTGATTTTTTAGCTTTTTCAGGGCATAAAATGTTTGGCCCAACCGGAATAGGTGCTCTATACGTGGCTGAACGCGCTGATCATTTATTGCAACCCATGCTGGTGGGCGGCGGCATGGTCGACTGGGTAGGCGATACGTTTAAAGACAATGTATG
>CAZXTD010000280.1:0-3399 GCA_964643575.1 uncultured Glaciecola sp.
TGGGCAGTGTGTCTGGCAGCGTTGTTTTAGAATCAATATGCAGCCTAACCACTTGCTCTTTAAGTGTGTCGACTTCCCCTTGATACTTAATCATGCCGTGCTTTAAAAAAGCGATGTCGGCAGCAATACGCTCAATGTCGCTGGTTATGTGTGTCGAAAACAAAATGCTAGTCTCGGTTTCGGCGTTCATATCAATGAGAAGGTTGATAAATTCACGCCGAGCGCTTGGGTCTAGGCTGGCAACAGGCTCGTCGAGTACTAATAATTGTGGGTGATGACTAATGGCGATAACAATCGAAAGCCTCTGTTTTTGGCCAGCCGACAAGCTTTTTACTTTGCGGTAGGGGCTAAGCTCCCATTCAAAAAGCCATCGCTTACACGTATCTTTATTCCAAGTGGGATAAAACGCCGCGACATAGCCAACGACTTCTCTTACTTGAAACTCGTCAAACATATCGTAGTTTTGGGGAACAAAACCAAGTTGTGCCTTTATTTCCTCAGGCATATTCCAAGCAGGCTCACCTAACACAGTTGCTGTCCCATAATCAGGTTTGAGTAAACCTATGGCGGTTTTTAGCAAGGTGGTTTTGCCAGCACCATTTGCGCCAATCAGGCCCATGATCGCACCTTGTTTTAAACTTAAGCTAGCACCTCTGAGTACAACATTATCGCCTAATTTTTTTTGCACGTTATTGACTTCGATAATATTCATTTAAGTTCCTTCTTTATGTATTCACTCAGCCATTTGCTGGTGGCCTCTTGCGACAAACCAAGTTGTTTTGCTTGCTCTATCAGTACGTCAGCACAATCGCTAAGTTGGCCCAACCGTGCTTCTTCGCTTTCAGAATTAGCTTGCTCCGCTATTGCCATTCCTTTACCACGTACTCTCACGACACGCCCATGGGATTCAAGCAAGCCATAGGCCTTTGAAATCGTCATTGGGTTAACTGCTAATTCTGCCGCTACTTGCCGTACAGAGGGCAAAAAGTCACCTGGTGCTAGTTTACCGCTGGCAATTAAGCGCTGTATCTGATCAATCAACTGACGATAGATAGGCTCACCCGAGCTCGGTGAAATATGTAGTAAAAGGCTAGAGTGTTGCATGTTTACTCATATATATTGAGGCATCCCTATTGACCTGCGCAGCATAATTTATTCTTAAATTTGATTTGACTATAGTGAATTAGTGTATTATTTGAATAATACACTTTGTGATAATAAAGTAAAGCATGACCTGCCAGTTAAACCTTTAGGGATAATGACAGGCTAGATTCTTTAATTTACAGAAGATGGGTTATTATCTGATTTGAAAAATAAGGCAAGGGTAAATAAAGAATCGTTGCTCTTGACGGACCGCTAGGCCCTATTTTGTACTTAACAAGTAAAAAACGAAAATTGTTTGTCGGCGTTGAATACTGCTAACTTGTAGTATATCCTTTTTTTAAATTATGCAGACAGGTACACTGCGCATTGCATTTATATTAATCAACGTGATTAATAAGTTGTTTATGTTATCGAGTAGATTACATAAGGTTAAAAAAGGACTTTAATTATTAAACCCATTACTCTCATTATAACTTTTCTTTTTATTATTACTGCTGTTGGCTGCAGAAGCTCAGCACCCGATTACTCATATCCAGTTGATGTTTCTGTCGATGTTAACCATTCCCCTAATATTGATACAACATCATTGTCGCTTCCGGCTCAAAATGCCGCTGCAAAAATAGAAAACTTTAAAAATGCTGATGTTCAATTAGTAACTGTTCCTTATTTTCAAGGGCTTAGCTCAGTTAGTTCTTTTACCGAAGAACAAGTATGTTCCGCTGACTCTAAAAAACTATATGAGCAGCTAATTAAATTAAACCCGAGTTCTATTTACATTCATTACATAAAAAGTTCATGCAGTCTTGAAGTCAATAGCGAACAAGAATATCTCCAAGAACTTGAAAATATCACGGAACTAGTCGCCGAGATATTAAAAGAGGGTGTTGGCGATACAATTGATACAGCAATTAGTATTCGGGAATTACCTGAATTAAATGCCATCTTAGAGCTAGCAGGTTTAGTGGTTCTTGATATAGAAGTGCTTATTGTTGATGGGCAACCTTATTATAGAGCGCATAGTTACGATACGGTGAATGGAAATTTTTCTTATCGCTATGCGACTAACATCGAATTCTTTCAGAATTTTTACTCAAAAGTTATGCGCAAATCAATATCTGAAACGAAAGCTAGTGAATTTTTGATGTCTACTTTTATGGAAGAAAAATCGCCATATATTTTCCCTTTTTTAGCGAAAGGCTTTGCTTATGCAGGCAAGCACAAAGCTGTGACTGGAAACGCACAAAAGTTTGAAAGTACACCTCTTGGTGAGGTACTAATTGCCGAATCTGCCTTAGTTATCAATAATGATGTATTGCTCGAAAGTTTGCTAGAAAATATATTGAACTACGCTGAACAGGGATTTGTACCAGCTAGCAACTTTATTAATGTATTCTTGTTTGTTCAGGATGCTGGAGGTTCTTGGCCAGAAATTAAGGCCAGAATGAAAGAGATTGACGCTACGAGTCATTCAGGTTTTAGTATACAACTATTTTTGGAAAGTCTATCTAGGCGGCCAGATTTCACCACTCTTTTGCAGACCTTTATTGAACTTGAAGGAAATCAAGCTATTGAATACATCAATACGTTTTCCCGCGACTTTGCTGCAATGAAACCAAGATTACCATACGACATTGAAAATATTGAGATGAAGCTGATGAAAGTACTCGCTGACGCTGGTCAGGGCTTTGCGCAACATTTCCTAGCTATGCGAATTTTTAAACAAAGAGATATTTCGTCCGACCAACTGCACAAAGCTCAAGCTTACTTAGAATCAGCTGCTCAAGATGGGTATTCAGATGCGCTCGTAGATTTAGGATTACAGTACGACACGGGCCAAAATGGTTTTGAAAAATCACCTCAAAAAGCTTTTGAATTGTATCTAAAGGCTTCTGAGCAAGGTAACAAATTTGCCTTGCATAATGTGGCTTCATCTTACCGCTATGGAACGGCAGGAGAGCTGAATATTCCGCTAGCAATCGAATATTTTCATCAATCTTTCAAAGCAGGCTATTCGCCTGCATATTGCAAACTAGGCAATATTTATAGATTTGATCTGCAAACACCAGACTACGATAAGGCCGAAGAATATTACCAATTAGCTATCAAAAACCCTGAGGGCTATAAGGATATAAAATTTTGCTATGAAGGTTTAGGTATACTTGCCAATAATGTCGATAAAGATTTCAAGCGTGCGCAAGAAATGTTCGAAAGCGCAATCGCGCTAGGCAGCGGCTTTGCAGCTCACCAAATTGCACGTATATATCATTTTGGTAAATATGGCGTTGTGGATATAGC
>CAZXTD010000281.1:0-3392 GCA_964643575.1 uncultured Glaciecola sp.
CATTTCACTCATCTATTGCTAGTTGTGTTGTTTGTTGCGCTTACACCAAGACTTTTGGCAATTCATACCAGTAAGAGGTTCAAAGCTCGTCGATTCTTAAAATCAACCCAGCGTTTCTGCGCACACCGTTCATAAATTAGCCGAGCATTTTACCTTTAATTTCATGGCTAGGCTAGCACAGCGTTTGATTCTTGCTTCGATTTAATCGAAGCAAGCCAAACGCTTTTACGATGTAAGGTTTTTGTCACTGTCTTTGCTGCGCGTAAGTTCTATAAACCACGGACTTATGTCATACTTATCAACACTGTATAGTCATGATTTACACAAGTTAGCAAATGCAAAGTATCGATTTTGACGTGATTGTTGTTGGCGGCGGCATGGTAGGTGCGGCCATAGCTTTGGGTTTGTCTAAACAAAACTATAGCGTGGCAGTCATTGAGCAACATAAGCCTGAAAGCTTTTCACACGGGCAAATGCCTGATATGCGTTTGTCTGCATTTAATATTCATTCAGTTAACCTGCTAAAAGACTTAGGTGCGTGGCAACACATTGAGCAGATGCGCTACCGTGAATACGACACTCTCTCAGTGTGGGAACAAGAAGGTGATATTACCCAATTTACTGCGCAATCTATCTCGCAGCCTCGCTTGGGCTATTTTGTTGAAAACCGTTTAATACAACTGGGTCTTTATGAAGCAATTAATATAAATAAAAAAGCGAATGTGAGTTTTATTTTTGGAAATGAGATTAAGTATATCGACCCGCTTGCTTGCGCGGTCGAATTGAGTGACGCTAGGCAATTAAGAGCAAAATTGCTAATAGGCGCTGACGGGGCTCAATCTCAAGTGCGTCAAGCTTGCAATATTCCATGTACTGGCTGGCAATATGCGCAGCAGGCCAATGCGATTTTGGTGAAAATGGCCAAGCCCATACCCAATGAAACTTGGCAGGAATTTTCGCCAAGTGGCCCGCGTGCCTTATTGCCAATGCATGAGCAATACGCATGTCTAGTGTGGTACGACGGCATTGAGCAATCTCAATGGATAAGGCAAGCCTCGTTTAAGCATTTAAAACCCGCAATTGCAGAAGCGTTTTCTGATCGTTTAGGTGACTTTGATATAGTCGATGTTGCCGGTTTTGGTTTAACGCGCATGCATGCCAAGCACTACGGCAGATTTAAAGCGATTATTTTAGGCGACGCTGCACATACCATTAATCCTTTAGCTGGGCAGGGCGTTAATTTAGGGTTTAAAGATGTAAGCGCATTGCTTGAAATTATTGCGGATAAAGGAATAGAGCAGCATCAAGAATTAACGCACAGTTTTGAGCAAAAGCGTAAGTTAGCCAATTTATTGATGATGTCGGCCATGGATGCCTTGTATTTTACTTTTTCTACCCCCACATCTCCTATTAAGACACTAAGACAAGCGGGCTTGAAACTCGCACAAAACGCGGGTGGCTTAAAAACTTACGCATTGAAGTACGCTATGGGATTAGAAAAATAGAACGCTAGCGTAGAGGAAGATAAATGAACGTATTTGTAATATTGGGTGTGTTATTTTTAGCGCTTGTGATCATTATTCCGCTCATTGAAAAATCGAATTTGAGAGTGAGTGACGAATCAGCGTCTAAAATATCTCGGTGGATATGGCCGCTACTTGGCATAATGCTTGTACTGTCTTTGTTTAGTTATTATTTTTAGCTTAAACAACGCTTGTTGTTTCAATTATAAATAACACACTAATAAAGACGACACTTTTGAGGTTAATACTGCACATGCTATCCATCAGGATAGCATGCACTAAAGAATGCTATTTTTGCTGCCAAATGCTAGGTTCTTCTAGCTGTCCTTGAATCTTGCAATCGTTATTCGTGAATGCGATCTTTTTGTTGGTTTTACGCTTTTGTCGATAATCTTGAGTTACTGCAACAATGGTTGGCGTGAGTATAAATATCGCAATGACATTGACCAGTGTCATTAATCCAAGCGCCATATCTGCCATTGCCCAAACCATAGGTAACGAAGCCACCGAACCCCAAAATATCATCGCTAAATATCCAGTTGTATAAAAACGACGGCCTATTTTGTTGTCGAGTTTAAACATATGCAGATTACTCTCACCGTACGCGTAGTTCGCCACAACTGATGTAAAAGCAAACAAACAGATAGCTGCTGAAACGAAGTCGCTACCAACGCCACCTAAGTGCGCTTCCATTGCTGTTTGTGTAAGACGAATACCTTCCATTTGACCAATGTCGGTTTGTGTACCTAAAAGGATAATAAAGGCAGTGCAGGTACATAGGATCATCGTATCAATAAAGACACCTAGCATTTGCACATAGCCTTGTGAAGCTGGGTGATTAGGTTCTGGTGTTGCTGCCGCAGCAGCGTGAGGGACGCTCCCTGAGCCAGCTTCATTTGAGTATAGCCCGCGTTGTATGCCGTTTTTAATGGCCGCAGCTAGAGCCCCTGCGCCAGCTTCTTGTAAACCAAAGGCACCTTTAATGATATCACCGATAACGCCTGGCAAAAGCTCTATGTTGATAATAGTGACAACTAAGGCGACTAGTATGTACGCAATGCCCATAAAGGGAACAACATATTCTGCAAACTTCGCAATGGCGCGTAATCCACCCACAACAATTAGGGCGGCCAATACAATAATGATTAACCCAGAATAATGCGTAGGCAGTGCGTAGCTATTGTTTAAAGCATCCGAAATCGTGTTTGCTTGAACCGCACTAAAGACAAAACCGTAGCCAAAGAACAAACATAATGCAAATAACCAAGCGAAAGCTTTGTTTTGAATACCCTGCTGAATGTAATATGCTGGGCCGCCACGATATTGTCCATCGCTATCGCGTATTTTGTATACTTGCCCAAGTACGCTCTCGGCGTAGCCTGTTGCCATACCTAAAAGTGCAATGACCCACATCCAAAATATAGCCCCTGCACCACCTAAGGATATCGCAACTGCAACGCCTGCTAAATTACCGGTGCCTACGCGCGCAGATAAACTCGTGCACAAGGCTTGAAACGAACTGATACCCGCATCATCCGATTTTGTGCTTTTACGCATAAGCGAAAACATGTGCTTAAAGTCTATGATTTGAATAAACTTTAAACGCCAAGTAAACCACACGCCTGCAATGAGCAATAAGACGATGAGCAAGTAACCATCGCCCCAGAGAATATTGTTTACAAAGCTTACGATAGCATTAATAGCATTGCCGATAGGCTGGCTTATATTGTCATGAAACCAAGACGCAGACACGTTTGCAGAAGCGTTAATTGAGGAGTGCATAGCTAATAAGGTACTTCGTTTTTATTTTAGTTATGCTTTATTGTGCAAGATTTTTGTGTAAATCACCAATTAAAAGCGAGATTAGTT
>CAZXTD010000282.1:0-3344 GCA_964643575.1 uncultured Glaciecola sp.
CGGTACAGGGTAAAGAAGATGATTTACGTGGCCTTAAAGAGAACGTAATTGTTGGTCGCTTAATTCCTGCAGGTACAGGTTTTGCGTATCACCAAAAACGCTCTGCTAGAAAGGCAGCTATGCTTGAAGACGACATCTCTGTTTCTGCAGATGAAGCCCAGGCACAGTTAGCTGAAGCTCTAAACGCAGGCGGCGACGACGCCTAAGCGTTTCAAATAGCTGCGCTACGATCGTAATGCAGCTAGGGTAATCGCAAAGAATATAAGCAAGGCTTCGGTCTTGCTTTTTTTTGTCTTAAATTTATTGATATAGTATTGGTGCTCACGAATACTGTATGCGACTTGATGGCCAAAGGAGTTTTGATGTCAGAACCTGAAGTATCATTAAAAGAGAATGATAATAACACTCAGAAAAATATGGCATTGTTTGCGAGCCAAAACCATACTTTGCTTATCACTTTGGTAGTGTTCGTCATTATTTATACCTTGTATTTTGCGAAGTCACTCTTTATTCCTATTGTTATTTCTGGCTTTGTGGCCTTGTTGCTAAGCCCAATCGTTTCTTTTTTAAAAACGATGCATGTTCCTAGAACGTTTTCTGGCATTGCGCTGATAGTGATAATAGCGCTACCTTTAGCTGTTTTTAGCCTGCAACTAGCAGAGCCTGCGCAAAGGTGGGCACAAACTATTCCTAAGTTAAGCGCGCATTTAAATAAACAACTCTCTGAATTTGATGCCTCGTTTGCTGAGTTGGAGTCTGCTGAATTGGCAAAAGCCGAACAAGGAGCAAATGAAAGGCCGGAAGAAAAATCTTGGTTTGATTGGTTTTCGTCAGATGAGCCTGAACAAGTGCAAATTCCTCAAAAAGACACAAATGCAGTGTCTGAAAGAATAAAGCAGGGTGGCACAGAGGTATTGCTATCCTTACTAGTCGCCACACCTTTGCTGCTCGCTCAAATAGCAGGCTGTATTATTTTGATCTTATTCTTGTTGGTTTTCGGGCCGGCTTTATTTGAAACATTTGTACAAACTTTCCCGCATATTAAGAACAGAGACAACTTACTTAAGACTGTATCGAGTATCCAAAACACTTTGTCTCGCTATATTTCTACTATTAGCATGATTAACTCGTTGCTTGGATTATTCACCGGCGTTTTCTTGCACCTTTTAGGCGTGCAAGATGCCTTCTTGTGGGGGGTGTTTGTAGCGATTATGAATTTTATTCCTTACGTAGGATCGCTGTTTAGTGTCGCCGCTCTTATAATGGCTGGCATTGTACAATATGGCCTTGATCTAATGGCATTACTGCCAAGCGCCGTATTTTTAACTTTAAACATTCTTGAATCTCAGTTTATTACGCCCACTGTACTGGGTAAAAATATGCGTCTTAATCCGCTTATTATTATTGTATGGCTGTCGGCTTTAGGGTGGTTGTGGGGTGTATTGGGCGTTCTTTTGGGTGTACCTTTACTAGTGAGTGCAAAAATTATCTTGAGTCAGTTTCCGAACTTGTCGCATTGGGTAGCACTCGCCGAAGCAAGAGGTTCGTGACTCTCAATTGCATGTAATTGTACATACGTTAAATGATAACCCTAAATCAGGTGAGCTTTGGGCCTCGAAAGCGTTAAGGCTAAGACTTTTAATACTTTGACATGACTTGGATGGCTATCACTTAATGGCATCGCTTTTGATTTTCACGACACGCGTCCTTTGCTTTATAAGCCTATTATTTTGCTTGTATTTTAGTTATTTTATCGACGCTATTTTGATAAGCTTTTCGCCATAATATTTCAAGCGGCCCTTGATCAAATTTCCTTAAATATAGATTGGCGACAATTATTTGTACTAGCGTGAAAACGAGACAAATTATAAAATAATCAAGCATTGTTGCGCTTAAGGCAAAATCAGGGAAAAGCCACCTCAGTATAATTCCCATGCATATTGATTGTAAAATATATAGGCTAAATGCCATCCTTCCTGGCGCAACTAAGGCGCGCATTATTGGTCCAGGTGCTTTGCATAACCTTACTATTATGTGTGCGTAAACCAAAGCCACAAATACAGCAGAAACACTAGACAACAAAGGAATGACTTCTATGCCGACATTGTCGACAAATACTTGTGGGCTTACGCAAATAATTGTTAGTACAACGGCAAGTATGAGTACTTTTACAAACACACTTTGTTCAAAGCCATTTTCAAAAAAGCCGCTGCGATATAGATAAACACCCAAATACATTAAACCTATGACTTGCCATAAGATAAAGATTGGAGAAATGATTAACATGCCTATCGAAAATCCAGCATTAAGAAGGGTGTGTTGAAGATAGTCTAAGCGCCATGTTTGCATAGAATTGATAAAGTCTTCACTGCTTCTAACGGTAGTAGCTTCGAGTTCAGCAAAGGCGATAGTTAGACTGGCAATAAGGACAGAAAGTATAGCGCCAATTATGATGAATTTTTTCGCCTTTTTTAGCATAGCTTCATTATCAATATCGAGCTTACTAATAACGATAAGCGCGCTTAAACTATATAACATCAAAATATCGCCACCAAAGATAAATATTGCGTGGAAAAAACCAAATAACAATAACCAATGCAAACGAGTTTTAAGAAACAGTATCTTATCTATCTTCTTGCGCTCGCAAGACTCATACTGAATCGCCAAACCAATACCAAATAATAAGCAAAAAAGCGTTCTGAAACGGCCATCGGCAAAAATACTAGTAAAAACCGAATAAACTTGGTCGGTTGTGAGAGGTGGGTCGAAAGGCACATAACCTAAAATAATGTGAGCGTGAAAAGGGATGTTCATAAATAGAATCCCTAGAATCGCGATCCCTCGTAAAACATCTATAGATGTGTAGCGCATCTTTTGAAATCCGTTTATAAGTTTGGCATTCTTTACGAGTGCTGTTGAATATATGGGTTAAAACTACGAAATTTGTGGCTACTGGTCAAGCATATAGTACACGTTTACAAATAGTGATTAGGACACAAGTGAACGGTAAGTATGACATAATAATTTGACAGGTATTTTGTCTGAAATCTGTGTGTATTCGGTAACGCTAATATATCAAATATAAAATACGTTTTATGTCGCTAGATCCCTTTTGACTGTTGACATTGCGGGTGATGATCTATAACATTTCGCGACCCAAATTTAGAGTTGTGTGTAAACTACATACAACCAAATATAGGGTAGAGCAATTAAAGTATAGTGTATTCAATTACTTATATTTTAAATATATGGCCTCTCGCAAATAATTGCGTTTGGCATTTTTTATCTAATCAGGAGCTAGTTAATGGCAACAGTTAACCAGTTAGTGCGTAAGCCCCGTAAAA
>CAZXTD010000283.1:0-3126 GCA_964643575.1 uncultured Glaciecola sp.
CCTTAGGTATCATAGCGTGTAGACAAAAATGGACGATAGGTAAATATATGAATAAAGATGAAGAGTTGTTAGTCGCTTTGCGCCGAGTAATACGTGCAATTGATATGCGCTCGAGACAACTAAGTAAAGAAGTGGGTCTTACGGGTCCGCAGCTTCTCATCTTGCAAAAAGTAGGAAAACAACCCAATGTGATGGTGCGAGAAATAGCTGACGACATTAACTTAAGCTCGGCCACTGTCACCAGTATTTTGGATAGAATGGAAGCACGGCAGTTAGTTGAACGAATACGTAGCACCCAAGATAAAAGAAAAGTTGGCGTATTTTTGACTGAACAGGGCGAAAAGGCTCTCTCCACAGCGCCATTGCCACTCCAAGAACATTTCACAAATCGATTCAATGCCTTGCAAGAATGGGAGCAAAGCCAGATGGTTGCAACACTTCAACGCATTGCTACTATGATGGACGCACAAGATGTAGACGCGTCGCCTGTGTTGGAAATAGGCAGTATTGTAGACAAATAGTTCAGATTAAAGGATTCGGTTGTCTTGAAGGTATAAAACTCTCTAGTTTGCACGAATTTGTTGCATGTTAGATATTCGGTTTGTTTTACCTCTCTTTAGGTGACGCTCGATACCGCGTTTTATGCGACTTAAACTGGCTAAAAAGCTTTCATCTAGGTGTTTGCCGAGTTCGTTGCAATTGATCTTTGTACCATTTTGCAAAACTATTTGTATTGAACAACACACCATGGCTGTTTGCGGGCTGTGTTTGTCATACTCGTTTGTGATGATTAATTCGCACTTGCTGATAATCGTATTGAAGCGGGACAAGCTCAAATTAATGCGTTCGTTAATCATTTCCAAATCTTCGGAATTAAGGTCAAATTCGTGAGTCTTAATGAGCGCTTGCATGTATCACATCAGCTTTTATTGATCATTCTGCAAAGTTATCAATTAAAAGTGAACAAATAAATTCGAAAATATGTATAAGTAGTAATCGAAAAAAACTGTTGATCCGCTGTACGGAATTGATTACATGTCTGACAATTTGAACTATAAGCACTTGCATTACTTTTGGGTGGTTGCTACTGAAGGAAGCATAGCACGCGCCGCTGACAAGCTGTTTATCACGCCGCAAACAATTAGCGGCCAATTAAGTATGTTGGAAGAGCGTTTGGGTCAACCTCTGTTCGACCGAATTGGGCGCAGACTTCGTTTAACCGAAACAGGGCGCTTAGTGCTGCGTTATGCAGATGATATATTCGAGCTTGGCAAAGAGTTGAGCGATGTGCTCAGAGGTGCGCCTCTGGTAGGCACTTCCGAATTTATTGTTAGCGCAGCAAGTGCTTTACCAAAAACTATCGTATACAAAGTGCTTGAGCCCGCGCTGACCGTTTCTGACGATATCAGCCTAACCTGTAAAGAAGGACCTGTTGAAGCCATCCTAGGCGAACTCGCTGTGCACGAAGTTGACATGGTTTTAACCGATACGCCACTTACGTCGGCTTTCAGCATTAAGGCTTACAATCATTATCTAGGGCAGTCTACACTTTCGTTTTTTGCTGCCCCGCAGTTGGCTAATAAGTTAAGTGGTGACTTTCCAGCTTGTTTACAAGATGCCCCCATGTTGGTCCCTACTAAACAATATGCTATTCGGCAGTTGTTTGATAAATGGTGTGCAGACAATAGCGTCTTTCCGCTTATACGGGGCCAATACGACGACAGCGCATTGATGAAATCGTTTGGAAAGGCTGGGTTTGGTGTGTTTTTTATGCCGAGTATTATCGAAGAAGAAGTGCAAAGCAATTTTGGTTTACAGGTGATAGGACGCAGCCAAACGCTTAAGCAAAAATTTTACGCGATATCGGCTGAGAGAAAAGTAACACACCCAGCGGTTTCTGCCATTTGTAATACAGCACGAGACGTTATCTTTAAATAATCACTTAAAAAGATCGAAGCATTTATCGTACTAGTCTGCTCAATAGATGTTTTTCAGGACATTGATCGTTTAATCTGTTTTTAAGCTCGACAATCTCTTTAGGGTTCAATGCAATTAGCCATTCACCATAAAAAGCTTCGGCTCTTGAATCTCTTGTTTGTTTCAACATACGCAGGCAAGCGCAACACACAAGGAACCCTGCAAGGCTCAACATTGCCCAATGGCTAGATAAGTTGCCCAGCACACTTGCAGACCCGCAAATGACAAAAGTAGAGCTTGTAATATATAAACTTAAATATTCGACAACACTAGGTTTTGAGCGAAAGTCATTGATTTTCTTCAGGTTCATGTGTTTCCCCATGTGCATTTAAACTTACGATAGTCTTACAACAAATAAAATATACAATTGGTATTTAAACTTGAAAATTGTATGTTGTTCGGCATATTTTCGTCGGCAGTTTATTAGCAATAGTGGTCAGCTCAGATTTTAAATTGGCAGACGTTTATGCCCGTCTCACACAATGTATCGGTTAAGACTCTATATCCGTAAAGATCGTATAGTCATTACTAGTTATTTTAATTCATACCTTTTAATCATCAATTCTCTTCTAAAAATTAAGTCTTATATTCACTGATGAAAGTTTGCCGCGTAAAAAAACATATGCACATTAAGTGCCACGTCCACATGAAAAATTGAAATAAAAGATTGATAAACCGTGAGTTAATTCTACAATTGTGCATTATTCTATTGGTATTGCAGACATACCTCGCTATACTATGCCCCGCATTTAAAAAGCAAATAAATATAGACAATTAAAGGATAGAGTGTGACTCCTATTACTAAAACTTTTCAGTATGGTCAACATACTGTAACTCTCGAAACTGGCGTGATTGCCAGACAAGCAACAGCCGCCGTTATCGCCAGCATGGACGACACAACGGTTATGGTTACTGTGGTTGGTAAAAAAGAAGCCAAGCCTGACCAGAGCTTTTTCCCATTAACGGTGAACTACGTCGAAAAAACTTACGCTGCGGGTAAAATTCCTGGCGGGTTTTTCAAACGTGAAGGTAGACCATCTGAAAGTGAAACATTAATTGCTCGTTTGATTGACAGACCTATTCGTCCATTATTCCCAGACGGTTTTAAAAATGAAGTTCAGGTAGTCATTACGGTAATGTCTGCTAACC
>CAZXTD010000284.1:0-3068 GCA_964643575.1 uncultured Glaciecola sp.
GTATACAACCTCTTCCCAAGGTGCGCCACCTTCAACCAAGTCGAGCATAGATAAACGGTAGATTATAATGAAATCGGTGCCAACCTTTTCTCTGGTTTGTTTAACAACCTCTACTGCCAAACG
Source organism: uncultured Glaciecola sp. (assembly GCA_964643575.1). GTDB lineage: Bacteria > Pseudomonadota > Gammaproteobacteria > Enterobacterales > Alteromonadaceae > Glaciecola. The sequence continues at coordinate 124 of CAZXTD010000284.1, forward strand.
TGCCCTGTTTTCAAGACTGCCGCCCCATTCGTCGTCACGTTGGTTGGTGCGTTCGCAAAAAAACTGATTGATGAGGTAGCCTTCAGAGCCCATAATCTCAACGCCATCATAACCTGCTGATTTTGCATAATTGGCGCACTCGGCATAGTCTTTAATTGTTGAACGCACTCCCCGAGAGGATAAGGCTTTAGGTTTAAAAGGCGTAATCGGTGATTTCATGCCTGATGCCGACACGGCCAACGGGTGGTAACCATAGCGACCAGAGTGCAAAATTTGCATGCATATTTTGCCACCTTCCTTATGCACAGCATCAGTAATAACGCGATGCTTTTTAGCATGACGGTTACTGCTCATGCGCCCAGCAAAAGGTGCGACCCAACCCGCGATGTTAGGGCTAATACCACCTGTAACAATTAGCCCAACGCCGCCTTTGGCGCGCTCGGCATAAAAAGCAGCTAGCTTATCAAACCCGCCTTTTTCTTCTTCTAGGCCCAAATGCATAGAACCCATTAATGTACGGTTTTTAAGAGTCGTAAAACCAAGATCTAGCGGCGCTAACATATGTACAAAGGGTGAGGTTGTCGTCATTTTATGCTCCAACAAATCGTACTATTATAAATCAAAGCGTTCTCGTAAAAAGTGTGCAATACCGTCATCATGATTGTGCCCAATAACCGAGTTAGCTTTTTCTTTAATTTCATCTTTGGCGTTTTCGGGTGCGTAACACTCATCGGCTAAGTCAAACATGCTGAGGTCGTTGTCGCTGTCACCAAAGCAAATCACGTTGGCAGCGCCTAATTGTGCCTTTAAATTGCTTACCGCTGAGCCTTTATTGGCTAATTTATGGTGGACGTCCATCCAACTATATTGCTTACCTTCATGTGCGGGCCCTGAATATGCTACTAAGCTTGGGTGTTCGTTTATTCGGCGCCAAATATCGGCTATTTCTTTGGCGTCGCCAATCATGCTGATATTGGTAACGGCGCTTTGCGCTGGCAGGGCTTCGAGAGGCATCAGTTTAGCGTGTGTACGCTTAAAATAATTTTCAATTAAGTCATTTTCGATAGGGTGCTGGGCTTTGCTATGAAAAATAATGTGCTGGTGGTTATCAACCGTATTCACAAAAGGGGTAATGGTATGCTCTAGAGCAAGTTTGATAATTTCGTCAATCTCTGAGGGTTCAAGTAAGTTATCAAAGCTGAGCTCTTCCTTGCTAGGGTCCCATATTGTGACACCGTTATTGTATATATGTGGCAAATTAAAAGAATGACCTTCGATTATTTTTTGTGCCGATATAAGCGTACGGCCTGTCGCTACCGTGTACGCAATGTCTTTTTCGCGCAGTAAACCCAAAGTCTCTTTCGTAAAAGGAGATATTTCGGACGAAGAATTTAAGAGCGTTCCGTCCAAATCGAAGAAAATAAGATCCATTAAAGGTAGTCGCCTAGTCGTGTGTTTCTCTAACCCAATGTGCTAAGTACGGTAAATGTCAGATTACAGTTTACCCGCCCAGCATCGCTAAGTGTTTAGTTGCACCCGTATAACCATCTTGCAAATAATGCGTGGCGGTTTTATTTGATAAATTGCTGACTAGAGCGTTTTGGAGTTCTACAGGGTCAGCGTTTTGCATGTAGGGGCGAAGGTCAATGCCTTGGTCTGCAAATAAACATAAATGCAGCTTGCCTGTTGAGCTTATGCGCAGTCGATTACAGCTAGAGCAAAAATCCTTACTGTAAGGCATGATGAGACCAATTTTACCTTCGTAGTCGGGGTGCTGAAATTCTTGCGCCGGCCCGGCGGCTTTGTCTCTTATTATTTGACCCCAGCCGTCATCTAACAACTGCTTTTTGATTGGCTCACCCGAAATATGGTTTTGATCAAAAAAAGTCGCGTTGTCGCCTGTTTGCATTAATTCAATAAACCGTAAAGTGACGGGTTTGTCCTTTATCCATTTTAAAAAGCGAGACATTTCGTTGCCATTGTATTGGCGCATTAATACCGCATTTATTTTGACCTTAATCCCAAAGCTAAGCGCCTTTTCGATACCGCGCAAAATACTGTCTAGCTTGTCGTGACCGGTGATGCTCGAAAACATATGCGGGTCAAAACTATCAATACTGATGTTCAGTGAATTTAAGCCGGCTTGATGGTAACTATCAATATCTTTTTCGAGTTTAAACGCATTGGTGGTCATGGCAACATGCTTGATGCCATCTACAGACGCACACTTTTCGATGATTTGAGGCAAGTCTTTACGAAGCGATGGCTCGCCACCGGTTATCCGAATTTTGGAAGTGCCCAAACCAGCAAAGGCTTTAGCGACAGTGTCTATTTCCGGCATCGTCAAAAACGAGCGGTCGGAACCTTGATACCCATCAGGCAAGCAGTATGTACAACGAAAGTTGCACACATCGGTTATAGACAAGCGCAAGTAATGGAAGCGCCGTCCAAATTTATCTTCTAGCATGTAGTTACACCTTTCCAAGTTAAAGCGCTTTTTGCAATATGCAATTTGCAGCTTACGGGAGGCTGTTCGATTTCTCTTGCAACCCTGTCAAACGTCAAAGTTTGAGGCGAAGCGTCCGTATTCATATTCGAACTTAGGAAACAAGGCTCGGAGTATAAAATTTAGTGTCTTTTAAAAATCGATGATTTTAAAGACGGAAAAAATTAGACTATAAATCACCTTTTGTTTTGTGTTTACCCATCAACCTTCGCTTACTTGTTGTAAACTTAATGTTAATAAATTGTGTAAACGTCACTTTATTGTCTGTTTAACGAGATGAGGATCAATTACTAATACTTTAGACAACAAAAAACTTCATGTTATCGACCTCTCACTACTTAATATACCTTACAAATAATGATTTTGTGAACTAATTATATAAATGCTCAAAAGGAATAATTTTTACTTTATCACCTTTTGCAAGGCTACCCTGCTCAGC
>CAZXTD010000285.1:0-3038 GCA_964643575.1 uncultured Glaciecola sp.
CGTCGGGTTGGTGAATAATAGAATCGGCCTTTGCGTTTGGTTGCTGTGGCCCCTGTGGTGAGCGAGATTGTAGTCGCTCTCGAGCATATTCTAAAGCACCTTGATATGAGGCTTCACAGGTTCCTAAACCTTGCATGCCGACTTGAAAGCGGGCATCGTTCATCATGGTAAACATACACGCTAGGCCATTGTTTGCTTCGCCAACTAACCAACCTTTGGCACCATCAAAATTCATGACGCAAGTCGGCGAAGCTTTTATGCCCATTTTTTTCTCAATACTGCCAACACTTAGGGCGTTAGCTTGGTCAGGCTCATTTGCATCGTTAAGTAAAAATTTAGGAACTAAGAATAAGCTGATGCCTTTTACGCCTTTTGGTGCGTCAGGCAAGCGCGCAAGCACAAGGTGTACGATATTGGTAGTCCAATCATGATCGCCGCCGGTAATAAATATTTTATTACCAGTGATAGAATATGAGCCATCATCATTTGGTATTGCTTTGGTGCTAAGTAGCGCTAAGTCGGTGCCTGCGTGAGGCTCTGTCAAGTTCATGGTGCCAGTCCATTCGCCACTAATCAGCTTGGCAAGGTATTGCTGCCGCAGGTCTTCGTTTGCGTGTTTATCAACCGCGAGCACCGCGCTTTCGGTCAGCATGGTGGTTAAGCGCCAGCTTAGGTTTGCCGAGTTGAGCATTTCGTGTACAGGTACGGCGGCAGTATAGGGCAAGTCTTGTCCATCAAATTCTGGATTACCTAGCATGGCATTCCAACCATTCGCTACATAGTCTTGGTAAGCTTGAGCAAAACCTTCTGGCGTGCTGACTTTGCCGTCTTTTAATACACAGCCTTCTTCATCACCTTCTCTGTTGAGAGGAGCAACCACTTCTTCAGCAAACTTTGCACCTTGGCTAAGAATCTCGCTAACAAGCTCACCATCCATTCCCTCAGCGTTAACTGATAAATAATGGCTATTAATATCAAGCCAGTCATTAAGTAAAAATTGAAAATCGGCAATGGGGGCTGAGTATTGAGGCATTAAAACGCTCCTAATTTGGGTGATTGTATATAGTCTGTATTAATTACTATCGACACTTTTGACGAAATGGCGACTAGTTAGGTTTGAATTATACGGATACTACCAAAATTCGGTCAAAAAAACCTGTTAATGTCTTTTTCGAACTTGTTTGGCGATTTTAGTGTCTATTTATCATTTTTTTGGGTGAGAATCGCCGAAATTCGTTGCTCATCGGACATGTGGTGAGTTAGATATGGTCATCCGGTTTGCTTCTAACGAAAGCGCGTATATTTTTAATATGTAGGCTTGGTTATTTGCCTTGTTGGTAATTCCCTTGTGCAACAAAACCATCGCGCACCACAATAAATTGATCGGGGCGATGCCATTGGTCAATTTCTAGCGTAAAGGGTTCAACAAATTGTATTTTTTGAATGTCACTGCCAACCCAAGGTGGTGGCTCAAAAGGTGGTTCGCTACCATCAAAGCCTGCTTCAAGCTTGCACCCAAATAGCCATGTTCCGTTTGCTTGAATACCGACAACTTTTTCGACTTCAATGTTTAAGCCGGTTTGCTTCCACATTTCGTAATGAGCAGAACATTGTGCACTTTTTTCTGAAATAGATTCGGATATAGGCAGGTCATATAGACCTGAAGCGCGTTTGATAGCAAGAAGCTTATTATTGAGTCGAATAATACAAGCGCCTTGCCCTTGTTGGTTCGACACATAGTTTGCGTTTACTCTGCAGCTAGGCTCAGGCAGGCTTTCCTTGCTGCAAGCTTGAATCAGCATTATTAAAGCTGTGGTAATACAAATAAAGCAAACTTTCATTCCTGCTTTCATGGATAAGGTACTATAATAATAAATTAAGCCAGTACTTTAATCAGCGCACAATACACTTACAAGTGTAAAACGAAGAATTTGTCTAAATTAATCAATGGCGAGAGCTATTGTATTTGAGAGTCGTATGTCAAAAATTGTTAAGTTTTCTCCCTTGTTGTTGGGCGTATTTGCCCTTATTGCCTTTCTCATTTATATAAATCTACCAAGCGAAGAGGCTCAACAAGGTCCCCGAGGTGGAGGTGCAACGCCTGTCATCGTGGCGCAGGCATCGCAACAGTCTTTCCCGATTGTGGTTGAAGCTCTTGGAACCGCAGTAGCCAATGAGTCTGTGACTATTACAGCTCAACAAGCGCAAACCGTCACAAGAGTTTTGTTTGAGGACGGTGCTTTAGTTAAGCAAAACCAGTTATTACTTGAGCTTAATAGCCGCGCTGAAAAAGCAAGGTTAAACGAAATTGATATTAATCTTGCGGAAGCACGCAGGCAATTAGACCGCGTAAAAGGGCTTGCTAAAACGAATGCGGCTTCACAGCAACTGCTCGATGAGCAAAACGCCAGAGTGAAAAGCTTGCTTGCCCAACGCGAAGTCGCCAAAGCAGATTTGCAAGAGCTTATGGTGACTGCGCCTTTTGCTGGTCGCTTAGGAGTCAGAGAAGTCAGCGTAGGCAGTTTAGTGCGTCCGGGTGATGTGATCACTACACTTGACGATTTAAGCCTAATGAAGGTGGATTTTTCGATTGCTGAGGTCCATTTGTCGAGCGTACAAGATGGTCAGCGCGTTTTTGCTTCTTCAATTGCTTATCCTGGCGTTGAGTTTAGTGGTGTAATTAGTAACATTGAATCGCGCGTTGACCCACGTACTCGGTCGTTAAGCGTGCGCGCACAAATCCCCAATCCGAATCTTAAACTACGCCCCGGCATGTTATTACAAATTAATCTTGAAAAACGAGTCCTAGATGCACTTGTTGTGCCTGAGAGTGCCTTGGTGCCTGAGGGCGATTCGCAATTTGTATATGTGGTAAATGGCGACAATAAAGCCGAAAAAACAATGGTTAAAGTAGGCGAACGCAAGCCAGGTTGGGTGCAAATAGTGGGTGGCCTAAACGCAGGGCAAAAAGTCATTACACAAGGCACTTTGCGCGTACGTGATGGCTCTAACGTTACCGTATTAGAAACCCAAGGAGC
>CAZXTD010000286.1:0-3028 GCA_964643575.1 uncultured Glaciecola sp.
ACTTTACATCGTTCAAGCTCGCCCCGAGACCGTGCGCAGTCGAGAAGACATGCAAGTAATAGAACGCTACCAACTCAACGGTAAAGCAGGGCTTGTTTGCGAAGGTCGCGCTATTGGCCATAAGATTGGTGCTGGCAAGGCAAAAGTGCTTGGTTCTATTGCTGAAATGGACAAAGTTGAACTAGGTGATGTGTTGGTAACCGATATGACCGACCCAGACTGGGAGCCGATCATGAAAAGAGCATCGGCTATCGTGACCAACAGAGGTGGGCGTACGTGTCATGCTGCCATTATTGCACGTGAAATGGGCATACCGGCTGTTGTTGGTTGTACCAACGCGACTGACTTAATTCAAACAGGCGATGAAGTTACCGTGTCGTGTGCAGAAGGCGACACCGGCTATATATATAATCAAAAACTTGATTTTGAAGTGTCTACCTCGCGCATCGATGCAATGCCAGATTTACCGCTAAAAGTGATGATGAACGTGGGCAACCCTGATAGAGCATTTGACTTTGCTCGCTTGCCGCACGAAGGTGTTGGCTTAGCTCGCTTGGAGTTTATTATCAACCGTATGATTGGCGTGCACCCTAAAGCATTGATTAATTTTGACGAGCAACCCGAAGATGTTAAAGAAGAGATAGCGGACATGATGGCCGGCTACGCTTCTCCAGTTGAGTACTACATCGAAAAGCTAGTTGAGGGTATTGCCTCTATTGGTGCGGCTTTCTCGCCAAAAAAAGTCATTGTGCGAATGTCAGATTTTAAATCAAATGAATATTTCAATTTGGTAGGTGGCTACCAATATGAGCCTGACGAAGAAAACCCCATGTTGGGCTTTAGAGGGGCAAGCCGCTATGTGTCTGATAACTTTCGCGACTGTTTTGCGCTCGAGTGCGAAGCGATAAAACGAGTGCGCAATAAGATGGGTTTGACTAACGTCGAAATCATGATCCCATTCGTTAGAACGGTTGAAGAAGGCGAGCAAGTAATAGCCGAATTAAAAGCAAATGGTTTAGTGCAAGGCGAAAACGGTCTGCGCGTTATTATGATGTGCGAATTGCCGTCAAATGCTCTACTTGCAGACAAGTTCTTAGACATTTTTGACGGCTTTTCAATAGGGTCTAACGACTTGACTCAATTAACGCTAGGTCTCGACCGCGACTCAGGCTTAATTGCGCATTTATTTGATGAACGAAATGAAGCGGTTAAAGCTTTGTTATCGATTGCAATAAAGGCAGCAAAAGCCCGAGGAAAGTATGTGGGGATATGTGGACAAGGCCCTTCTGATCATGAAGACTTTGCAGCATGGTTAGTCGAGCAAGGTATAGACAGCGTATCGCTTAATCCTGATACCGTGGTAGAAACCTGGCTGTATTTAGCTGAGCAGCACGCATCTGCTTAGAACCTTGTTAAGAATGTATTTGACGGCCGCATAGAGTATTTTATGCGGCCGTCTTTTATTTGTCTGGGAATGATACTTGCTAATAATTGCTATATAGCAATCAGCAGAAACACAAGGCACAAAAAAACGCGACTAAGAAAATTAGCCGCGTTTGTGATTTTCTACATTCGATACTAACTTATGTATATCGAACTTTATTAGGGTAATCTTCCGACATTTATAATGAGGGATGCTACCGTATTTCCTTCCTAATTTTGAGTAAGCCCCTTGCATTGACTTGCTGGGGAGCGTGCTGTTAGCTTTGCACTAGCAGTGTCGCGGCGTTCGTTATTAGCTTGCTTGATTTTGCTCTTCAGCCATCAGCTTTTCTAATTGTTTACGCTTCATTACTTTACAATCCATTGTTTTTTCGAAGTTTTTACGGCCCATATAAGCGACCGGTGCAAACGGATGTCTGCGTTTAAATAGCTCTTTTAGTATATTTGACATATAACCTCCTTAAGAGTTGGTAAAAGTATAACATAAGTAGAACTAACTTACTGTTATCTATAAAAATAAATCTTTGAGCGGGTTTGTAAACTTTATTTTAAGTTGTAGTTAAGCCTTGAGTAAGGTTTTGTCAATCAAAACGCCAAAGTGTTCCTCGTTTCTGTTTTGTTTACACCTAATCGCAGTTGAAACACCTGTAAATATTGATTGGCCTGTAAAAAAAGTATAATTAATAAGCCATTAAGCTTTAGTCCTTTTTTTTGTGTAGGTATACTGCGTGCCTAACAAAGGAGTGCCATTTTTGAACGTTTTACCCAAAATTTCCCCAATACAGCATGTATCGGATGATTACCGTACTTACTTGAGTTTGCTTGAAAAAAGTGAGTTTGAAGGGGATATTGAATATACATATGGCAGTCGGCTTGCGGTTGCCACCGACAATTCAATTTATCAACAGCTACCACAAGCTGTTTTGCATCCTAAAACGAGCACTGATTTGCAGCTAATCGCCAAATTAGCAGAGCATAATACAGCAATACAGTTTAGTGCCCGAGGCGGCGGCACCGGCACCAACGGTCAATCACTAACTCCAGGCATCATTGTTGATACCTCGCGTTATATGCGCGACATTCTTGAGCTCAATCTAGAACAGCAATGGGTAAGAGTGCAGTCGGGAGTTGTAAAAGATGCACTCAACGATTTTTTGCGCCCGCATGGCTATTTCTTTTCTCCTGATTTGTCGACCAGTAACCGAGCCACAGTTGGCGGTATGATTAGCACTGATGCGTCGGGGCAGGGCTCGTTAGTATATGGCAAAACGAGCGACCATTTGTTAGCAATGGATGCGGTTTTAGCCAATGGTGAATTGCTGCATGCAGATGCTGTTCCGCTAGACGAAGCAAAGCGTTATGCTCAGCAAAATACTTGGATAGGTAAACTCTACAGTCAGGTTATTAGCTCGTGTGTCGACAAACGCCAACAAATTTTGGAAAAGTTTCCGCGCCTAAATCGCTTTTTAACCGGTTACGATTTAGAACATGCGTATGACCCAGAAAAACAAGAAATTAACTTAGGACGTCTTATTGCAGGTGCAGAAGGCTCTCTTGGGTTTATTAGTGAAGCAAAGCTCAATAT
>CAZXTD010000287.1:0-2962 GCA_964643575.1 uncultured Glaciecola sp.
TTTAATCGAAAGCTCTTCAAAGCTTTTTAAGGAACTAAAATGCAAAGGGTTTCTATAGCCAACCGTGATAAACTAATCAATGTTTTAACCGTATTGTTTATCAGCGCCTATTCAAGTGTAACGGTCTCTGCAGAGAGCAAAACGCTGGAATTGTATGTAGGTGCATACTTCCCAGATGCAGAAACGACCCTAAGGTTTGACTCAGAAGAGTTTGGGCAGGGCTCTAATATTACTCTAGAAGAAGACCTCAACATAGAGAGCTCGAAAACTTTAACGGCGATTACTGGCACCTATCGTTTCTCAAAACGAAGCGCCTTCGAATTTGGTTATTTTGATCTGTCTCGAAATGGCTCGACAACTATAGATACCGAAATAGAGTTTGGTGATCAAACCTTTTCAATTAACACCCAAGTTAATTCAGAATTTAACGCCGAAGTATATCGACTTGCTTATCGCTATGACTTGTTACATAGCGGCAATTTAAATATTAGTGGTTTGTTAGGCGTTCATGCTACTGATTTTGATGTATCGCTTGAGGCAGAAGGAATTGATGATGCGTCAGAACGCCTGACGAGCCTAATTCCGGTCCCTTTTGTTGGGGTTTATAGTGAATACGTATTCACTAAGCAATTGCGCTTGGTTGCACAAATTGAATATATGAATTTAGAAATTAGTGATGTCAAAGGTGGCATCACTAATTCGCTGGTAGGTTTAGATTATCAATTTTTGGACAATGTTGGAGTACGTTTAGGCTATAGCTACTTTCAAATAGACGGCGAAAGTGATGATTTTAGTAGACGATTTAGCGGATTAGTCGATTATCGCTATCGCGGGCCAACGATTTTTATTTCTACAGGTTTCTAAACGAATATGCGAGCTAAATTACTTTTAACGGTTTCTCTCATCACTATAACGATTATCGGTGTTTGGGGCGTCACTGACCCACAAAGTATCGTAGCAAATGCCTCCGCAATCGTTGAGCAATACTTTGTAAGCAGGGGGTGGTTTGTCATGCTGGCAGTGTCTTTTATGCTGCTATTTTGCATTGTCCTTGCTTTTTCGTCTTACGGTAATATTCGTTTAGGGGCAGATGACGATAGACCTGAATTCTCAACGGCCTCTTGGATTGCGATGTTATTTTCTGCAGGTATGGGGGTTGGACTCTTATTTTGGGCTGTAGCCGAACCTTTATCTCACTATGAGTTTGGGGCACAATTTATGGCTCCTCCCGTTGCCGCTCAACAAGCTTTGATGGCAACAAATTTTCATTGGGGTATTCACGCTTGGGCTATCTATGGTGCCACGGCTCTGGTTATTGCCTACTTTGCTTTTCGACGCGGCACTCCGATGCTAGTGAGTGCACCGCTTGAAAATTTGTTTCCTAAAGATCGCTGGGCGAAAGTCATTGGTTGGCTGTCTGATTATATGGCGATTGTCGCAATTGCAATTGGTGTTGGCGGCTCAATCGCAATGGGTGTATTTCAAGTTGCCGATGGCATAGATTTACTTATGGGTGGCGAAAAGGCCGCGCCGTGGTTAGTGGCTTTGGTTCTGGCTATAATGGTGGCAGCTTATATGCCTCCATTAATGGTCGACTTAGGCTCGGGCATGTCAAAACTATCTAACATGGCGATGGGGATCGCAATAGGCCTCATTGTGTTTGTGATCATAGTTGGCCCTACAGAATATCTCATGAACTCAATTGTTGCGAGTTTTGGCGAATACGTCAGCAAAGTAGTACCTCGTGGCTTTCAAACTTTGAATTTTTTCGACGAGCCTTTGATTGATTGGTTTCAAGACTGGACGCTTACTTATATGGTGTGGTGGATTGCTTGGGGACCCTTTGTAGGTGTATTCATCGCTCGAATTTCGAAAGGCAGAACCATCAGAGAATTTGTGTTTGGAGTATTAGTAGCGCCCACTCTATTTGCAATTATTTGGTTTGGAACCTTCGGTGGAATAGGGTTTTACGATGTTTTAAAAGGCACAGGTGACCTGCTTGTTTTAAGCGATAACAATGTTGAAAGAGTTACTTTTGGCCTGCTTGAGCGACTACCTTTTTCAACGTTTACAACAGTGGCAACGATTCTTGCAGCATTTTTGTTTATCGTCACCAGTGTTGTTAGCGCAGCTTTTGTTCTAGGCACGTTTTCTTCTCAAGGTAACCCAAATCCTTCGGTTAAAATTCGCGTTATCTGGGGAACTTTGCTAGGAGTATTAGGTGCTGCTATGGTGTTGTCTGGCTCGATGGACGCAGTAAAAAAACTTATTGCTCTTGGCGCGCTTCCGTTTGTGTTTGTGTTAATCTTATTATGCGTATGTATGATAAGAGCCCTGCGGGAGGAAAATATTGATGTTAACAGGTGATTTACTCGATACGGTCTTAAATCTTCTTACATTTGCCTTTATTGGCGTCATGATATGGATATTAAAGCGGAAAGTGGATAATAAGGCCGATGAGTAAGAAAAAGATGTACCTTAAGAATAACCTTTATTCCTCGTCATAAAATTAGTATTCAAAACGCGTAATTGGAATCAAATTCAATTGTGCAGTATTGCTTAAATTGGACAATTTGGTGTGATAGTAAGCAGTCATAATTATTGTACCTGCATGTTTAGTATCAACACTAATGTTAACTTTCAAAAAAGAGCAAGAAACCTGTGGTCCTGGCAATCGCTTTGATTGATGCAAATAATGGCAACAAAGTCATTGGCTTTCAGTTGACTAGCTTTGATAAGAAAAATGCAGTTAATGTTTTAGCTGACTCTATCTCAGAAGTAATAAAATCACTTAAGCGTGAAGCTATTATTAACTAAAAAGGGTATTTATTTATGAAACCTATTTTGACTACAGTATGCTGCATTTTGCTCACTTTAAGCCTGTTGGCTTGTGGTAACGACGACAGCACTGAACAGCAGACTATGTCGCAAAGTACCTCGATAGCTGCAAGCACTGGCTATG
>CAZXTD010000288.1:0-2926 GCA_964643575.1 uncultured Glaciecola sp.
ACGTGGTACTAAGTTCCATGCCGGTGACAACATGGGTATTGGTCGTGACCACACTCTTTTTGCACTTGCTGATGGTAAAGTTCAATTTGAAGTGAAAGGCCCTAAAAACCGTAAATACGTAAGCATTGTCGCTGAGTAATTCGGTAAGCTAGAAAATCGGAAACCCCGCTTTAGCGGGGTTTTTTTTCGGCTATTACTTTTATAAGTACATCATTTTAATTAGAAAGTTTGTATGCCTATTATTGTGAGCAACAATACAATAAAATATGGTGGCTTAACTTAATAAATACATCACTGCCAAGATTCATACTGGCAAGACAGGACAAAACGTAAATGAAATTTGTAGATGAAGCAGACATCCGAGTTGAAGCTGGTGACGGCGGTAACGGTGTTGTCGGATTTAGACGCGAAAAATACATTCCAAGAGGCGGTCCTGATGGCGGTGACGGTGGTGATGGCGGCAGTGTTTATTTAGAAGGCGACGAAAACTTAAATACTTTGATTGACTTCCAGTTTGAACGTTTTCATCGTGCTGAGCGCGGCGAAAACGGCAAAGGAAGTGACTGCACAGGTCGCAAGGGTGAAGATCTTATTCTAAAAGTACCAGTAGGTACTCGCGCCACGGACAAAGAGACCGGCGAAGCCTTAGGTGACCTTACTGAGCATGGCCAGCGATTAAAAGTAGCTCAGGGAGGTTTTCATGGCCTTGGAAACGCGCGTTTCAAAAGCAGTACTAACCGAGCCCCTCGTCAAAAGTCCAACGGTACACCTGGCGAAATAAGGCACCTATCACTTGAATTGCTCTTGTTAGCCGATGTGGGCCTATTAGGCTTACCCAATGCAGGTAAATCAACATTTATTCGTTCGGTGTCTGCAGCAAAACCCAAAGTGGCCGACTATCCGTTTACCACCTTAGTGCCTAACTTAGGTGTAGTGCGTCTAGACTCTCAAGCAAGCTTTGTTATAGCAGATATTCCTGGTTTGATAGAAGGTGCATCTGACGGTGCTGGTTTAGGCATTCAGTTTTTAAAACACCTGGAGCGTTGCCGAATATTGCTACACCTTGTTGATATTTTACCAGCCGACGGCAGTGATCCGGTTGAGAATGCACTCACAATTATAAATGAGCTTGAAACCTACAGTCCCAAGTTAGCATCAAAACCACGGTGGTTAGTCTTCAACAAAGTTGATTTAATGCTTGAAGAAGAGGCAGATGAGCTCTGCCAGCAAATTGCTGACCAGATGGGTTGGGAAGAAGATTACTATCAAATATCTGCATTTAATAAACTTGGGTCTGCTGAGATATGCCAAGATATTATGCAGTTTATTGAAGACTTACCGCCTGAAACTAATGAGCAAGACCCAGACGAGATGGACTTTACTTGGGAAACAGCTAAACCAAATACCATGGATCTAGAAGACGTAGACGATGATGATTGGGATGACGACGAAGACGACGACCATCCCAATGTAGTTTACGTTAAGGAATAAACGTTCATCTTGCAGACTACTAGTGAATAGGTGAGTAGTCTGTTGCTTGCATAAATACACTTTCAATATTAGCAACCAGTGCACCTTCTGCGATGGACGCTTGGTATGCTTTTTTCCATTGTTCGTCGTTGATAAAGTTCTGCCAAGATGCTTTTGCACTTTCCTCACTGTTGTGAGCAACAATATAAACGAGCGTATTTTGTGTGTCAGCGGGTACCCAGTACCCAACATTCTGCATGCCGTGTTTTTCAAAGAGGCCTAATGTATGGTCTCTAAACCGAGCATGTAAAGCGCTTAACTTCCCTTCATGGCTGGTATAAGTGCGCATTTCAAAAACTCTCTTTGCGTCGTTTTCACTCGCTGTTGTTGCATGATTATCGAGTGCGGCATTTGTTGCATATGCAGCATTGATAAAGCTGAAAATAAATAGAATACTCAATACGATGCCTAATTTTCTAGGCATAAGAGTTTGTTTTATGTTGGTATGAATGTGCATATACTTTCCTATTTTTCTGATAACCAGATGATTAATTGTTTTACTTCTTCCATGTTCAAGCCAGCGCCTAAATCTAACAAATACTTATCGTTGACTACCAAGGCAGGAACAGATTTTACTTGAGAGCGCATTTGTTGCACTAAATTGTTGTTCTGCTCCACTAAAGCTTTTACTTTGTCTTCTTTGAGCAGCGAGCTGAGAGACACTGGAACTGAAGTGGTTTGTGCAAATATCGGAGAAAAGCTCATAAGCGAATTCAAGTCTTTTTGCTCGACATGGATAGCATTGAACAAAGCCGCCGTAAAAGCTTTCTCAGTGCCGTTAGCTCTTGCAGCGATGAGTGCTTGGGTGCCCAGATCTTGTGTTGAGCTAGGTAAAAACCCCATAAAATTCACATGTACTTTAATTAAGGGAATATCTTCGGGTAGTTCATCAGACATTGCCTGAATAAAGGGCTCAAATCGATAACAGTGTGGACACCAAAACGAGAAATATTCTTTTAGGTTTTTATCACTTGAAGCAGGTGCATTTTCAATAACCGTGTAATGAGTGCCTTCAAGCCATTTGCTCGGGGCTACTGGTTCGCTTATTGGCGAATTTGTGGAAGAATCTGTGCAGGCAAATAAAAGCGCCACTAGCATGCCAATAGATAAATGTTTAATCGTGTTCACAATTAAAGAGCCTTAGCGAAATCGCGTTATTCTGAGTCAGTGAGTGAATAGTATAGTGAGTAACGAATAAATTCGTCACGTTTTAGTATACAGCTTAAGCAACAGACAGCCACCCATCACAGAGCAAAATAGTAAATTAGCAGCGCAAATGCTACTATCTGGCGACTTCATTTTAGGCCTTTGTAATAGCAATGAAAATAAGCATGATAGCCGCAATGGCAAACAACCGTATAATCGGTAAAAATAACCAAATGCCTTGGCATTTACC
>CAZXTD010000289.1:0-1194 GCA_964643575.1 uncultured Glaciecola sp.
AATAAGGCTGAACAGCCTATGGCAATGCCGTTTTCGATGCAGCAGCCTTACTAACGATAGCAAAAATAGTCTTGGATCCGTATAGCAAAACTCTACGGAAAGGGTTGAACCCTAATCAGGATCTATTCTCTTTAATGCATTTTTGTAAACTTGGTTTCTTTCTCGCTTACCTATAGCAATTACCGTAACCACTAGTATTTCATCTTTGATTTGGTATACGAGACGGTAGCCGGACTGACGAAGTTTAATTTTATAAATATCAGTGCCACCCAACACGCGGTCGGCCTCAACTCGAGGTGTAACGAGTCGTTGAATTAGTTTCTTCTTGAACTGTTCTTTGAGCGTTGCGCCTAATTTATTCCATTCTTTTTGTGCAGAATGTTTAAACGTCAACTTATAAGTCATCAATATTTACCGCAATTTCTTTTTCGTCTTGTCTCTCATGAACAATTTGTAGCAGCTCCAGGTCCTCAATTTTGTCCATCAGAATTTCATAAACTTCGGCAGGGACGCAATAGAATGCGGGTTCGTTTCTATTGAGGATTGCAACGGGTTCACCATAAGCGCTGTTTGCAACTTTCATAGGATTTGCTTTAAGCTCTGAGATACTGGCGGCAACATCTGCTAAAACTCTTACGGTCATATAGGTCTCCAAAAAGGTCTTTGATTAGGTCATTTTAAATTACAATGCACATTTGCACAACACTAAACGGATACAACAAATGAAACCTAGCTTCGCTGCCCTTGATAACCCGCCCAAAGCTGCCAAAATGCCAGTAACGGCGCAACACCATGGAGTGACTTTAAGCGATAACTTTAATTGGTTGCGCGCTGATAACTGGCAAGAAGTAATGCGCGAACCAGACAAATTATCCCCAGAAATTGCTGCGTACTTGCATGCTGAAAATAACTACTATCAGCATGCGATGGCGGATACCGATGCCCTGCAACAAAGCTTAATCGCTGAGATGCGAGGGCGCATGCAAGAAGACGACAACTCTGTGCCCGAAAAAAATGGCCCTTACCGCTACTCTTGGAAGTATATTGCAGGTGCTGAGCATCCCATTCGTATGCGTGCAAGCGTGGCAACAGGAGAAGAAGAGGTACTACTCGACATTAACAAAGAAGCGTCTGCCTATGAGTATTTTGAAATAGGCACGGCACAACAAGACCCAACGCATCAAACACTTGCGT
>CAZXTD010000289.1:1204-1836 GCA_964643575.1 uncultured Glaciecola sp.
ATTTGACGATCGGTGAAGATTCGGCCAACCAAATAGACGATATAGGCTGTGTTGCATGGGCCGACGCCAACACCCTATTTTATTCGCGTGTTGATAGCAGCCATCGCCCTTCTAAAATATATCGGCATACTTTAGGAACAGACCCGAGTGACGATATACTCGTGTTTGAAGAGCAAGATCCTCGATTTTATTGTAGCGTTTATACTACTCGCTCAGGCGAATACATAGTAATAGCCACGGGTATGAACGACCAAGACGAGCTTTATGTCATTCCTTGCAAATCCCCACGAACAAATCCTCAGCTTATTCAGGCGCGCACCGAAGGTCTAGAGTATTCCCTTGAGCATCAAGGCAACCGCTTCCTTATATTAACCAACGCACACGGCGCACAAGATTTTAAGATTGTTGAAGCGCCACTTAATACCAAGTCAATGGACGATTGGAAAGACGTGGTTGCGCATAAAATGGGGCGCAGCGTATTGTCGTGTGATGCTTATCAAGACTGGCTTTTTTGGATGGAGCGTGAAAACGCCCTGCCAAAAATATGCTTTATGCACAATAGCGGTGAGCGTGGTCAAATTGCAATGGATGAACAAGCATATTCCCTTAGTATTGCGCCGAGTCCTCAATAT
>CAZXTD010000289.1:1846-2807 GCA_964643575.1 uncultured Glaciecola sp.
GAATATAATGCCTCTATACTGCGTTTTACGTATTCATCACCCACTACGCCCAGCCAAGTGTTTGATTATGACTTACACACGGGTGAGCGTGTTTTACTTAAGCAGGTCGACATCCCTTCAGGACATTGTGTTAGCGACTATGTTGTTAGGCGGATATTTGCCTGCAGTCACGACAATGCGCAAGTGCCTGTCACTATTTTATATCATAAAAATACGGTATTAAATGGCCTTGCGCCTTGCTTATTAGAAGGTTACGGGTCGTACGGTATTTCGTTGCCCGCGCGCTTTAATGCGAACATTTTATCGATTGTTAATCGAGGTTTTGTTTATGCTATTGCTCACGTTCGTGGTGGCGAAGAAAAAGGCCGTAAATGGTATGAAGACGCTAAATTTGAAAACAAACCTAACTCTTTTTATGACTTTATTGCGTGTGCCAATACCCTAGCTGAAGAGCACTTTACCGCCAAAGGCAATATTGTGACTACAGGTGGGTCAGCCGGCGGATTGTTAGTAGGCGCTGCGGTTAACATGGCGCCCGACTTGTTTGCAGGGGTAATTGCAGACGTACCCTTTGTAGATGTGCTCAATACAATTTTAGACGACAGCTTGCCCTTAACGCCGGGCGAGTGGTCGCAGTGGGGCAATCCAATCGAGAGCGAAAAAGCATTTTCCGACATTGCCAGTTATTCACCCTACGACAACATAAAGGCTCAAAATTATCCCGCAATGCTAGTTACTGCGGGTGTTTCTGACCCACGCGTGACTTATTGGGAGCCTGCCAAATGGGTCGCGAAGCTACGCGAATACAAAACTGATAATAATATCCTGCTACTCAAAACTAATATGAGCTCTGGCCATTTTGGCACAAGCGGCCGCTTTGCTGCCCTTGAGGATGATGCCCGAAGTTTTGCTTTTGCTTTAAAAGTGGATAATTACTTTTTGAGAGTTTTACAGATTCCTG
>CAZXTD010000290.1:0-2696 GCA_964643575.1 uncultured Glaciecola sp.
GTGGTGCCCTTGTGGCAAGTAGGACCATTTGCTTTGGCTAACACCAAAATGCTGTCGAGGTCGCAGTCTGCACTAATATCCACAAGCTCTAGTGTATTATTCGAGGTTTCACCTTTGGTCCACAAACGCTGCTTGGAGCGGCTAAAAAACGTCACTAGCTTTTTGTCGAGTGTGGCCTGCACGGCTTCTACATTCATATAACCTTGCATCAGCAATTGCCCAGATGTCGCATCTTGCACGATACAGGGAAGAAGATTACCCATTTTTTCCCAGTCGAGTTTAGTGATATTCGTGCTCGTAATTTTCATGTGTCTACTCTTTTTCAAATCTATTCGTTCTTATGTGCGGTGCCCATTGACAAATTTATTGGCTATTTTGTGCCAACCATTTTTGTATGCCCCGCAATGATATGCACTATGGCCTTATCGCTACACCTTGATTAATTAACTTTGCTTTAAGGTCGTGCATCGCGATAATATTTTTATGGAATACAGATGCAGCTAAAGCGCCATCTACATCGGCTTGCTTAAACACGTCCACAAAATGTTGAATTTCGCCTGCACCGCCAGAGGCTATCAGCGGCACTTTACAAGCTTCTCTTACTTTAGCAAGTTGCTCAATATCATAACCTTGGCGCACACCGTCTTGGTTCATACAATTAAGTACAATTTCGCCTGCACCGCGCTGCTGAACTTCTTTTATCCAATCGAGTGTTTGCCAATGGGTTTTTTGAGTGCGTGTTTCGTCGCCAGTAAATTGGTAAACTTCATACGCTTTAGTCTCTTCGTTATAAAAGCTATCAATACCAATAACGACGCATTGCTGCCCGTAAGTATTGTACAAGTCGGTGATTAAACTGGGATTAGTCAGGGCAGGGCTATTTACCGAGATTTTGTCAGCACCCATGGCTAAAATTTTGCCTGCGTCTTCTACCGACTTAATACCACCGGCCACACAAAACGGAATATCGATAACCTGTGCAATTTTACTGACCCAGCTTTTATCAACTACGCGCTGGTCGCTTGAGGCGGTAATATCATAAAAAACGAGCTCATCAGCGCCAATTTCAGCGTATTTTTGCGCAAGCGGGACAATATCCCCAATAATTTCGTGATTACGAAACTTAACACCTTTAACAACTACGCCATCGCGTACATCTAAGCAGGGAATTATGCGTCGTGCCAGCATGCGATTGCCTCCGATAGTGTAAATTTACCTTCGAGTAAAGCTCTGCCGAGTATTACGCCTTGCACCTTGGTTGGTTTCAGTGCTTCAATATCGTTGAGGTTGCCAATACCGCCCGAGGCCTGCCATTGAATGTTCGGGTATTGTGCAACAAGCTCTGCATACAAGTTGTTATTTGCACCGGTAAGCGTACCGTCGCGGCTTATATCTGTGCACAAGACATGTTTTAGACCTACTTTACTGTAATGGGCAATGAGTTCGTCAATACTGACACCTGAGTCTTGTTGCCAACCGTGAGTAGCAACAATCTTGTTGTTGTATTTGTCTATGTTGATATCAAGGGCTAACACAATATGTTCAGCGCCAAACTCTGTAAACCAACTAGCTACGGTTTCTTGCTCGCTCACTGCTAATGAGCCAATTACCACGCGTTCAACTCCAGCAGCGAGCAAATCTTCTACGTCTTGCTTAGTGCGAACACCGCCGCCTGACTGAAAAGTCATTAAACCGGTAGCGGCCATTGCTTTGATTAAAGGGATTTGGCGTTTAGCTGGGTCTTTAGCACCCGTTAAGTCTACAATGTGGAGTATTTTAGCGCCTTGTGATGCATAGTCTTTGACCACGTCGAGAGGGTCGAGTTTATATTCGGTGGTTTGTGCGTAATCGCCTTGATACAAGCGAACAACTTTACCCTCAATAAGGTCAATAGCGGGAATGATCATGTTTTGTTCTCTGTTTTAATTTTATAGCTTTTGGCCTTAGCCTAACTAAAAAGTCGAAAAGTTCTTTAATAGCTGTGCACCAGCATCTGACGACCGCTCGGGGTGAAACTGAACCCCAAAAAAATTGTCTTTATGAATAGCCGCTGAAAACGGCTTATGATACTCGCAAGTTGCCAGCGTGTTCTCGTATACATCAACGGCGTAGCCATGCACAAAGTAAAAATAAGCGCCATCGTCAATGTCAGCAAATAAAGGATTGTTTTGTAAACTGTTTACCTGATTCCAGCCCATGTGGGGTAAACGTAAATCACCCACTTGCATCTTATTCACCGTACCAGGTATTAAACTTAAACAGTCAGTGGTATTTTGTTGGCCGTGGTCGGTTTCTTCGGAGGCATCAACCATGAGTTGCATACCTAAACAAACGCCTAAAACCGGTTGTTTAAGGTTTTTAATACAGTCACTTAGCTGCTTGTTAGCAATACTGGCCATTGCAGCTGGTGCACTACCCACACCGGGCAAAATAACGCGATGCGCACGGCTAATCACCTGCGTGTCGTCAGATACCGTCACTTCAATGCCTAAACGTTCAATCGCAAATTTAACCGAAGCAATATTTGCGCAACCTGTATTAATAATCGTTAAATTTGGTGATGACGCAATATAAGCCATTTATAACGCTCCTTTAGAGCTCGGCAATATATCACCTTGCTTGCTAATAGCTTGGCGTAGAGCACGGCCAAATACTTTAAATAAGCTTTCAACTTGATGATGCGCATTGCCTTGCGT
>CAZXTD010000291.1:0-1083 GCA_964643575.1 uncultured Glaciecola sp.
AACGATATTACTAACATGCCTAATTTACAAAGCTTACAAAACTCAGATTTAAAGGAGACTGTGCTTATGGCTACGTAAACTTGGGCATAACTACGGATGGTTATGTGCCCAAGTTCTTTTTTAATAAACCTAAGCCATCTTACTTATCTTTACCTGAAACTTGTTGAAACGCTAAGAATCCCCTCAAGTTGTCTGCTGCCATTGTCAAAATAGCTTGTAAGATAGTCTTTTTATTGCAGAAAAATACTTTGTTTGGCAAACAGTAACACTATAAACAAATAGATTTTATTGCCGATAATACTTTAGATTAGAGACTAGGGCTTAAAGATGACCATTTTTAATAAATTGAAAATTAGTATATTTGATAGCGAGCGTAGCGAACAGGTAGCGCAAAAACATACCCAAATGCAATTTCCGCAACAGTACATTAGTGCCTTATTAGTGAAGAGTGCGACATCAATATTGTTGACTGATACCGAACACAAGATTGTGTATGCAAACCAAGCCGCAAAATCGTTTTTTAGGGATTGTTTACATGATATTAAATTACAAGTCCCCGGCTTTGACCCGATCAATGTAGAGGGTCAAGCTATCTCTAGTCTATTCCCTGATATTGCGAATTTGGTTGACCGCCCACCCTCGGTACACAAGCTTGCTTCAGGTTATTTTAGTGTGAATGTACAATTATTGTCGGACAGCGCTGATGAAAAAGAAGGTTATTTCATTGAATTGACTGATGTGAGCGAGCTAAATAATAAATCGGCGATTTTAGACGCAATGAACCGTTCCCAAGCCGTAATAGAATTTACCCCAGACGGCACGATCTTGACTGCAAATAATAACTTTATGACAGCAATGGGCTATGATTTGTCTGAGATTGTTGGCAAGCACCATAGTATGTTTGCGCCCGACAGTATTAAGAACTCCGAAGAATACAAAACATTTTGGGCACGTTTGAAGGCTGGTGAATTTTTCAGCTCAGAAGCAAGGCGTATTAAAAAAGGTGGGCAAGAAATTTGGTTGTCGGCGTCTTACAATCCAGTATTTGATGACGCAGGCAAGGTCTATAAAGTGATAAAATTT
>CAZXTD010000291.1:1093-2629 GCA_964643575.1 uncultured Glaciecola sp.
CGATATTACTGCACAAAAACTCATCAATAATGACTATGCAGGACAAATTTCAGCTATTCGTAAATCACAAGCTGTGATTGAGTTCAACATGGATGGGACCATTATTGATGCAAACGATGCATTTTTAGCGACAACAGGCTATCGCTTAGATGAAATTAAAGGACAGCACCATCGTATTTTTGGTAAAGCCGATTATATCGCTAGTGCCGAATACAAGAAATTATGGGCTGATTTGAATGAAGGCAAGTTTTTAAGTGACGAGATTGAACGAGTAGCAAAAGATGGTTCAACCCTTTGGCTTCAAGCATCTTACAACCCTATTTTTGATAGCAACGGCGTGCCATTTAAAGTGGTTAAATATGCCGCCAATGTCACTGAACGCAAACGTCTAGTGGACGAGCTTCAAGGCGTATTGTTAAAACTAGGTCAATGTGACTTAAGTGCATCAATTAATATCGAAAGGGAAAGCCCGTATTATGTTGTGGGTGAGTCAATGAACGAATTTATTGTCAACTTTAGAGCGATTTTAAATCAAATCAATGATTCTGCGGTAAACACAGAAAACTTTGCTAACGAAATTGCTGCCAGCACTGTTGACCTAGCAAGTCGGACTGAACAGCAAGCCTCGGGGCTTCAAAAAACCGCGGCAACAATGGAAGAACTCGCAACAACTATAAGCCAGAGTGCGTCTAACGCAGAGCAAGCAAACTCTTTAGCCCAAAGTGCTTCAGATGTAGCTACAAGCGGTGGCGAGTTGATCTTAGAGGTTGTTGAAAATATGGGTTCTATTACAGAATCGGCAAATAAAATTTCGGATATTATAGGCGTCATTGATGGCATCGCATTCCAAACTAATATTTTGGCATTAAACGCCGCTGTAGAGGCTGCTAGAGCCGGCGAACAAGGCAGAGGTTTTGCGGTTGTGGCCTCAGAAGTGAGGACCTTAGCGCAACGTTCTGCGAATGCCGCTAAAGATATTAAAACTCTTATTTCAGACTCGGTCGAAAAAGTACAAAGCGGTAATACTTTAGTGAATGATTCGGGTGAAACAATGAAAAAGATAGTTGCGTCAATCAAGCAAGTTACCACTATTATGGCTGAAATAAATCTTGCGTCATCTGAGCAAGCTCAATCAATATCTGACGTAAGCGCAACCGTAAGAGACATGGATTCAACAACCCAGCAAAATACTGCAATGGTTGAAGAAGCGAGTGCATCATCTGAAAATATGAAAACTCAAGCGCACAACTTAAGAGAAATGGTAGGTCGTTTTACACTTAATTAAAACCAACAGCTACATTCGCCCTTTAGTCTTATTAAACAAAGGGCGATGTTTTTGTTTTGTGAAGGCCTGCACAGGGCCTATTTAGTGGTCAATTGCACAATATCTTCCTTTCAAAAGATTGATGCTAATTTAGCTATGAGGTGAATACCTGATTTGCCCAAGCTTTTACTTCAAACTTTTTCCTGCCTAGTTTACCAAACGCCGAAAATCTACTATCAATAAACGAATTTATCATAAGCTATTTAACCTAA
>CAZXTD010000292.1:0-2477 GCA_964643575.1 uncultured Glaciecola sp.
GTGCATGCGTGTGAGCGCTCACTAGCTTCAATACGCTCAGATTTACCAAGTGCTGAACTAGCGACCGAAGCCGACTGGCATGCCGAATACTTGGCACTCGAAATCGCTCTAAAACAAGTCGCCAATTATAACGATGCTATTGCCCATATTCGCCAATACGCGAGTGGTCATACAGAGGTTATTGTTACCGAGTCGTTTTCTCGTGCACAATCGTTTATCAGAGAAATTGACTCGTCGGTGGTAATGGTAAACGCATCATCGCGTTTTTCAGATGGTGGCCAGTTGGGTTTAGGCGCTGAAATTGGGATATCGACCAGTAAGCTGCACGCATATGGGCCAATGGGCGCTGAGTCATTAACGACGCAAAAGTTTGTTGTTTTTGGTGATGGGCAGGTGCGTGAGTAAGGTGCTTTAGACTTTTTATACGAACCTAAACACTCTAATGCAACGCTTTTAGTCGAATGCTTTAGAATGTAATATTTCGAGGGCTTTTTCTGGGCTGCCCGATGCCGCCTTTTTTTGAAACTCATAGTAAGCGTCTTGTTCTCTAATTGCCTCTATAACAAGTACGTCAATGGCTTTGTTGATACTCATGTTTTGGTTTTCGGCAAACGCAGTGAGCCTCTGTTTGGTTTCTTCATCTGTTCTATAGGTTATTGTTGCCATTGTTAAACCTCTCTCTCAAAAATTGTTCGGGTGTCATTGATTGCCAATCAAACTTTAACTCACCGCTTGTTAAATCTTTTAGATTATAACTAATAATAACATCAGCATTGCTAGCAACAGCTAAGTCAACTAAATGGTTGTCTGCTTCATCTTTTAAATTAGGCCGCCACAAAAAGCTTATTTGTACCCATTCGCAAATATTTAAGAAACCATCTAAAACTTGTTCAATCTCTCGCTTAGAGTAGATACTTTTAATCGTGATTTTTTCACGATTGGTCACATCAACATACTCCGTAAATAACGATGTACTAATTTGAGGAGCAAGTTTACCCAATAGGCAGAGCTCAAGTATTTTAAAGCTAGCACTCGATTTATTTGGGCTAAGCAGCACGTTAATTATTATATTTGTGTCGACGACAACTTTCATAACAATAATGATAGCAAAAACTAGTGAAAATGCTATCACTTTTCGCTCTTATATTTTTTTACGCAATTACAATGCATTGGATTCGATAATTATATAAAGTATGCGCCAACAAGGGAAAATTACATTTCAATCAAGGACGAACACTATGAACCAACTAAAACTCATATCTTTTGCTTTATTACTTTTTACTATTTATTCGGGGGCTTCTAAAGCGTCTACAACTTCGCTTATAAACAAGTGTTTGAATTTGAAGAATGTCATTAGCAAAACATTAGAAAAGTCAGCGTTTGAAGGCGGCAGTGTGAAAAGTCGCAATGGGCATATTGAGGGAACAAATAAGGCTAGTTTCTACTACCAAAATTTCGACAATAGCTTTAAGGGCGTATGTTCTAATGCTCAGTTTTCGGTTAAAAAAAATGGCTTGAAGGGCGCTCAAGATAAACAGCAATATATCTTCGTTTGGTCGACGGAATTTGATGCAGAAGATTCAGAACTGTCTTTTGAAAATATTGAATTCACTTCAGAGCAACCTGAGAATATTAGCGACTGGTTGCAAGAGGAAATTTAGAGGCTGCCCTCAAAAGCTCAGCTTAAGAACTGCCTAACCGTTCGATAGAGTGCAGCCAAAATATATGATGATTTTTTGCCGATATACATTGCTAATCTAGTTAGGTATTTGGTCCAGGCATTCGGTGTCATCAAAATTGCACAAGACACCTAGCGTAGTAATTTCGCTAATTGGCACTTGTCTGCCGAGTAGGTCAGAGACGAACTTAATCAGCAAATCATTTCTGAATAATGCCACCATTTCCAGATGGCTCAAATCATCATAGATACTCAATTCGACATTGCTATTGCTAAGTGTACTCAATGCAGTAGCGTCTACCACTTTATCTTCTGTTGATGTGTAAATGAATGCAGGCGATTTAGCTTTATAAAGACGTTGCAACAAATTAGTGTCTTTTGGCGTCATGCCTGCTTTTTCATAAACAATTTGTATAGCATCATCAAGAGTGTTCTGAGAAATAAATGACGTATAAAATTTGTTTTTATAAAGGGCGTTGTATATTGCATTGGTTGAATACTCGAAGTCTATCATTGGCGCGACTAGGTATAGTTTACCGTTGTCTATTCTTTGCCCAACTGCACTTGCTGCTAATGCACCCATCGAAAATCCGACAAGATGGACTTTTGTAGGTTTTAACCGGCCAATTTCAGCCACTATTGGCGAAACGAAGTTGAGGCCAAATTGGAACTTACTTGAGTTTTCAGCGCTCGGGATAACGATAACTTTTGCGCCTGTAATATGATTCAACCACGTTTGGTGCATAAAAAGTATCTGCGTAGGTTGACTATATCCAGCAAAAAGTAAAATCAAATGGTT
>CAZXTD010000293.1:0-2361 GCA_964643575.1 uncultured Glaciecola sp.
TAAACGAATAGTAACCATATATGCCTCAAACTCGTTGTAGCGTTACCGTTAAACACCCTTCTCCCCGCTACGTGGGAAAAAGAGTGCGCGAATTATACGGGTTCGGCCTGTAATTGCAAGCCTTTAAAGCGTTTCGAGGGAAGTAAACAAGCGATTATGCACGCAAAACGGGTAATTACAAAAGTCTGCTTGGTTTTCTCTATAAATAACAGCTAATTAAAAATAATTGATAATCAATTAACCCCTTTATAAAAGCTGCTGCGTTTCTCAAACAAGCCACACATTTGTACATGATCCAGTATTTCGGATTGCTACACCTTTCACAGTAATTAGAAAGCATAATTGGAGATAGATAAATGCAGACAATTAACTTGCAAACTCACTACAAACACAGCGCGTTGCAATCAAACCTCAGTGGCAAGGCCATTACAAGACTTGCTGGCAGCATTTTGCTTGGTGCATTGGTCACCTTTTCCTTATTTGTGATTATGCATAAGCTAATTAGCCATCAACCGGCAGAAATAATTGAACAACCACCCTATGTGTCAATTAACTCCGTTTTTAAACTGGACGAAAGCCCCGAAATTGAGCGCAGTCGCCCAAAGCCGGCACCTGAGATTATCGAAAGACCATCAACGCCACCACTAGTTAAAGCAGACCCTAGCACAAACGAAACATTCTCCGACTATGCTCCACCCGAAGTTGCAGTAAGCGATAGAATCAATCTAGGTACGATGGAAATGTCAGACCGCGAGGTTACGCCTATTTTTAGAGTAAACCCGCAATATCCTTCTACTCAGGCACAAGCAGGTACAGAAGGCTTTGTGAGTTTACAGTTTGATGTGTCGGCCTCGGGCAACGTGGTCAACATCGAAGTGATTGATGCAGAGCCGAAGCGTGTTTTCAACCGAGCAGCCAGACAAGCCTTGCGTAAATGGCGGTATCAGCCCAAAATAGAAGCAGGTGTGTCTGTTGCAATGCAAGGATTACAGGTTAGGCTCGATTTTACGCTCGACCAATAAGCGCAATAACAAAAAACAGCACATACGAATAAAAACACAGCAAGGAAACGCATGTTTGGATTTATGCAGTCATTAACGCTTAACGCCATCGCCGAGCAAGACTCTGAGTCGGTGATGGCCGATTACGTTATACGAAAAAACAAAAAGGCTTTAAGTGCGCTTTACGACCGGTATGCCGATGATTTGTATCATTATCTGCTGACCATGAGTGAGCCTGCACTGGCCCAAGATATTGTGCAACAAACGTGGCTTAAACTTGTCGAAAAGCCTTCGCGCTATCAGCATGCAAGCAGCGTTAAAGCGTTTTTGTATACGATTGCCCGGCATGCACTTATTGATGAGTTTAGGAAAACGAATCGTCTGCGTTCCTTTGAAGAGAGCAACTCGTTGGAGGACGATAGTGCTGCAGCGCTCGTTGTTTTAGAAGAAGCAAAACAAAACCAAACAACTAAAGACATTAGTTTGGCATTCGACGAAGCACTCAACAAGCTATCGTTCGAACAAAGAGAAGCTTTTTGTTTGCAGCAAGAAGGCTTTAGTTTAGAAGAAATTGCTGCCATTACATACCGCAACCGCGAAACCATTAAAACGCGTTTACGCTACGCAAAACAAAACCTTAAAAGCATGTTGGAGGGCTATCGTGACCAAGCATAACGGAAACAAAACGAATGAGTCCGCCGAGCAAAGTGGACCCAATTCAATTGACTTAGACAGCTTGTACGCAAAACGTAAAGCAAACCATCAAGCACCCGCTGATTTGAAACAAAGCGTTTTTGCCAGCGTTGATGAAGCTAATAAAGATGCTGCGCCGTGGTGGCATTTTAATCTAAGCAACTACACTTCATTTGCAAAATTAGGCGCTTTAACGGCTTGTTTAGCCATACTTGTTTTAGTGGTAGGTGTGCAAATGATTGGCAATCAACTTGAATACCAAAATCAACCTTACGCCAATAAACCTAATACGGCCTTAGTCTATCGCAGCATTCAAATACACGTTATTAATCATGGTGAAGATGACTCAGCAACTTCATCAACCGCACTTCAAGACCCACAAGTGCTAATTGCCAATAGCAAAGAGCAACGTGTTATTTATCGACGCGAGTTTAATCAGTTACTTGCCGAACAAAAAACCTTGGCGACTCAAAAGCAGAGTATCGCGCAAGTTTTGCAATACAATGGCGATTTACAGTTGCTTACTTGCCAAAACGACTTGCTTAATATTACTGAGGAAGTGGTAAATCTGCTTGAGCCAAATAGTGCAGCGGGCTTTTCAGAAGGCCAAATGCTTGCGCTGCGCTTTGACGATAATGGTCATATTATTGATATGCAAGTCAACTCC
>CAZXTD010000294.1:0-2359 GCA_964643575.1 uncultured Glaciecola sp.
GTTCGTATCTGCCCTGAAATTCTCACATTGGTACAAAAAAACGAACTTCCTTATTTAGGAAAGTGGCGCTCACGTAATGCATTACTCTTAGAGTTGCCTCACAGTCATATACCGCCAGGTGCAGAAAACCTCATCCACTGGCTGCTTAAACATGGCGTACAACCCATTATTCCTCACCCAGAGCGCAACCGCGAAATACTTGCTAATTACAGTAAAGCAAGGTGGTTAAAACAGTTGGGTTGTATTTTTCAAGTAACGGCTGGGGCATTTGTACAACGCTTTTCAGATGCCATTTACGACACTGTTTGGCAAATGCGGGACGACAACCTAATTGGCTATGTTGCATCAGACACTCACAACGTACTTAAACGCCCTAACGATATGCAACTTGCATATGATGCTGTTGCAAGCAAAACCAATAAAAAGATAGCTGATGCTTTGTTCTTTAGAATTCCTCAGCACTTAACGGCAGGTGTAAATTGGCAATAAAATCGCGGCGTAAAAGAAGCTCAGTAAACGCAACAAAGCGCGGCTCAAGTAAGGTTTGGCATTCTTTTACAAAAGAGCTAAGCAGAAAACGAATACTAGCGTTTTTTATGTTTTTTATCGCTATAGTAGGATTTGCTAATGCATTCAGATTTGGCGGTGCAAGCCTCGACTACTACACCGTTCGTAACTCAGTAGAGCTCTGGTTAAACGAAGGCGCACCACAAACAGAAGAGAATTACTTACGGGCTAAACAAGCTGTTAATACTGCAACACTTATTCATTATTCACACCCTTTGTATCGACAATTAGTTGCCCAAGTAAAAGAGTGGGGAGTATTAGCTGGGTTTGAACCTGATTTAAGTTTAGAGTCGGCCAAAGCCAGTTATTTAGAGGCTGTTGAATTGAGGCCGCTGTGGCCAGTAACATGGGCTAATTTAGCGATGCTGAAATGGCGTAAACAAGAATTTGATGACGAAATGTATGAGTACCTGCAAAAGGCTAACCAATTAGGCCCTCAAAAGGCCGAGGTGCATTTATTGTTTAGTCAATTAGGGTTAACTCTGTATAACGCTAACCATCCTTTTTATTCTCGTATAAGAGAAGATGTTCATGAACGGATTAAACGCGGTTTGCGCGGCAACGACACGCGCAGGCAACTAGTCAACTTTATTGATGCAACAGGTAATCGTAAAGCAGTGTGTAGGTGGATAAACGATCCAAGCGAGAAATTTATCAACGATGTTGCAGGTTGCGAATATATCAAATAATCAAGCCTTACTTTTAAGAGCAGTGACTAAACATTCTAAATATCATTCTTCTTTGATTACCCGCCTGCGATTTATCTTTAAACTATTAATAATCATGCTAAGCGCGATAAACACCACAAAATAAGCAGAGTTTGCATAAGCCTGTAGCGGAAAATCAACCGTGGCGTGGACACCCATTCCTATCAAAGCCATTAGGCAGGCAAAGGCAGTTCCTTTAAATATCGAATTTTTGCGTTTATACAAAGCGCGAGTCGATTTATAAAAGCTGAATGCTACCAAAGCAACTAATAAGAAAAAGCCTATTACGCCATACTCGATCGCAAATTGTAGATAGTCATTATGTAAATGATCGTAAAAAGCACTCACCTCTGTGTGCTGATAACTCGGAAAGGTCGAATAAAAGCTACCGCCACCAGACCCAAATAAAGGGTAGTCAGCCAGCATGGGGAATGCATCTCTTATTACTTCGTCACGGGTTTCTTGTTGCAAAGAGGTTTGGGCTAATCGGTCTTTTACGCGTTCTAGGCCAAAATAAGCACTTACAATAAACAAATCGATAATAAACATGCTGATGATAAGCACTGACAAGCCGCGGCTACGATTTTTAATTAATATCAAGGCCATTAAGCCAACCACCGCCATCGACAAGAAAAAAGCGGTATTACCCATTCTCGAGCGCGACATTACAAGCCCGATTACCATAATAGCAATGCATATCCGCACAATAGCCTTGTTACCAAGTAAAGTAGTGGCCAGCGAGCGAATAAAGTCTTTAGGGGTGGACATTTTTCCCTTTTCTAAGGATGTTACCAAAAGCCCTATACCTGCAGCTAAACACAACATTAAAAAGTTTGCGTAATGATTTTTATAAACAAAGCTACCGGTAGCAATTTCGCCAACAGGTAGGCCAAAAATCATGCTTGTTTCAACTCCTAGTAAAATCTCTAAGCTGCCATATAAGGCTTGGCAAGTTCCGCTAGCAACCATTGTGAGTAAAACTAATCGAATTCGCTGCTCGGTATTCACTAAAGTAAGTACGCACAAAAATAAGCAAAAATACGATAGCAGCTTAATAAAGCTGATCATACTTTGGCCCGGGTCTA
>CAZXTD010000295.1:0-2062 GCA_964643575.1 uncultured Glaciecola sp.
GTAAAGGGTTTGTCAAACGTTTCTTCGCCGTTGACTTTAATCGTGCTGTTAAAAATAAATCGCCTTACACCTGATTTAGCAGCTTGCTCAGCTAGCGCCATTGTGCCCCTTGTATTGACCTTCATGTATGCTTCGAGTGGATCACTACAGTCATCTTTCATAACATGCACTCTTGCCGCACAGTGAATCACAACATTGATACCATCAAGCGCGTCTGAAAAATCAACATGTTCATCTATATCTTTAATAATGGTTTTATTCTTGAGCCCAGCAACAGGTTTACGAGCTAGTAAAACAACTGAGTGAGTGCTTATTTTCTCGAGCACGGCTCTACCCACAAAACCTGACGCTCCCGTCAGTAATACCTTATCCACGCGAGTCTCCGAATTTAATTATATCGTTTGTCATATCGCTGACAATCGACTGCCTAGAATATTTCTGAACAAAGCCTTTTCGAGCAATGGTTTTGAGTTTTAAGCATTTCAACGCGACTAGAGCTTGCTCAACACTGTTAGGGGAGAATACCTCAGCATTTTCAAGTTCTGTGCGTATAAAGCTTGCAGCGTAACCCGCAACACCTGCTAGAATGGGTTTGCCACTAGCTCCGTATTCAAACACTTTTGAAGGCAATACTTTTTCGAAGGCTTGATAGTCATTTAGGTGCAAAAAAAGAATATCTGCAGATTGGTATATCGACTTGAGCTTTTCTCGACTAACAGGCGGTAGCAATTTTACATTATCTAGCCCCACGCAAGCTTCTTCTAATAATTTTTTTGCGCCTCCATCGCCTATTATTGTTATTTGAAAACCGCTATCAATATGTTTAGCAAGAAGCGGGACAATAATATGTAAGCCCTGTCCTTGGCCTATATTCCCTGCATAAATAATATTAACAAGCTGGCTTTTGTTTGGCTCATTGGCGGCTTCATCATAAGTCAAAAAGTCGTTATCAATACCATTGGTAAAATGAGTATAAGGCTTGTGCGAATATCGTTTCTGAAAATAGCTGTCAAAACCTGCAGAAACTAAATTTATATGCCCAGCCGACTCGAAAGTATATTTTTCAAACCAATTTAAGATAGGTTTTACTAAAAACACGAGTTTAGCATTTAACACATCATTGATGGTATCAACAAAAATATCTCGAATGTCTAAATACAAAGGCACATTTTTTTGGCGAGATAACCTTGCCCCTAAGAAAGCAGTGAATAAACGCGAACTTGTTGCAAAAACCAAGTCATACTTTGAGTCCTTGCTTATTTTACTTGCTTGTCGATAAAAACAAAAAAATGCTTTTATTTGATCAAACATGCCACTTTTATGGTTTGGTAATTCGATTCTATGGATTTTGAGCTTGTCTTGCTTTTCAAACTGCGGTGCGTTTGCAGAATAGGAAGAATATCGATTGGGTAGCGTAGTAACTACTTCAATATCCACCCCTTCATGTTTTTTAAGTTCGTTAACTAAGGCAGTCGTTCTAAATGAACCTGCACATAAGTCGGGTTCGTAGTAAAAAGACAGTACAAGGATTTTCAATTTATTTCCTTCATAATTTCAATCTTGGTAGACAGATACTGATTATCAAAATCAATTTTAATCCTTAGGTTGGCAACAGATTGACCGAATTCAGGATGCCACGTCGCGTCTTCTAGTGCTATTTCTGACGATGACGTTAATGCTAGCTTCCGCTTATCTGGAAGTATCAGGACTAAGTCCTTCTCGGTCATTTGCATTACTTCAATATTAGGATGTATATGCAAGTAAAAACTGCTTTTAAACTCACCAGAGACTTCATCTATAAGGTCAAAACCATTTTCGCCGCATGTTATGCGTCTATTGTGAGTCACTCCTGGACTAAGTCTTTTGTAACCGTCATGAGAGGCCTCGAGTACATATTTACCAGCGACTTCAGCCGATTGATGCAAAGTGCAATAAGCTCTTCTCGCGACTCGAAAACCTGACCATACTTCGGAAGAATCATGATTGGCAACGATAACCGTATTATGAGCAGCACTTTGCCGTTGTCGCAGTCGCTCTGGCGATGTCCCATAGAGCGATGTCC
>CAZXTD010000296.1:0-2037 GCA_964643575.1 uncultured Glaciecola sp.
TAACACATATGAGCCGATCCCCTGTCAACAACCATAGCGAATCTTTTTGACCGCGCTAGCGGTCAAATCCAAATCAATCAGCAAAAGCGTTTAATTCGTCTGTCATGTAGCAGTTAAGTCATCGCTTACGGCAAACACATATAGAGGCTCTCTTATTGCGGTCTTACCGCTGCCAGCATTTTTCTTAATCCATTGAGAGTGGCTGGGGCACTAGACATTTATCGGTTAACCCTGAGATGGCACTATTCAAAAAGAAGATGCTGACTATGCACAGTTAGTTGCAGGCTCATTCAAGGTGTAAGCGATTTTGCTGATTGTATTGTTGCGCGCCAATTGGGTGTCTAATCAAAAACATAAAGCTTCGTATATTTGGCATATTGGCAGTCAGTAGACGTAAACATCAGATTATTCTCTGCCAAAGTCATGCTCACACGTTGACGTTAGTCACGACTAGTTATGTGTTGAGCTCACCCAATTGCGCGACTTACCCGTTTAAAAATCGTGAGTCATCGAATACCGTTTTATTTTTAAGCATGAAATAAACGCAGCGACCTAATTTATGCGCTAATGCGGATAGTGCTTTTGCTTTACTCATGCGTTTCTGTAATTTGTTCAGGTAATTGTGCGCTTTATCATTGCCGCGTAAATAGAGTACAGCCGCTTCAGAAAAAGCCCATTTGAGATGAGCATTGCCTATTTTGTTGCCCTGTGTGCCATAAGTTTTGCCTGCTGATTCTGCTTTGCATTTAACAAGGCGTGAATATGAGGCAAAGCGCTGCACTGAATCAAAGCGACGGATATCGCCAATCTCATATAAGATGGTGAGTGAGAGTATTCGGCCTATGCCGGGTACTGTTTTAAGCAGTTCAATAGACGCTTGGTCGTGTTGACGAGCTTGAGCGAGAATAAAGTGTTCTACCTTTGAAAGCTCTCTGGCATAGAAGTCGAGTATGTTCATGTCTAGTTCAATATTTCGCTGAACAACAGGGTCGGGATATCGATGTTTTAATTCTTCTCTAGCCGACACGTTCTTTAAGTTGACTTGATTGGCAGGTAAGTTGTATTGGCTATTAGTATTGACGACATGCCCTTTCAGCATGGCACCATGGCGAACAATCTTAGTACGCCGTCGCAGCAAATCGCGCGTAGCACGCATTTCTTTTGAATAATGATAAGCGATAGGGAAATTACCGCCTCGTAAAAGGTTAGCAATCTTAAATGAATCCACTTTGTCATTTTTGGTTTTTCCGCCATGAATGGCTTTCATGTAAAGGGCATGACCGAGGACAAAGTCGATATTGTTATCATCACACCAGTCAGCCACCCAATACCAACAATGCATGCATTCGACGCCCACAATGACGTTTCCAATGTAAGGTTCGAGCAGCATCATGAGTGCTTGTTTATCATCTTTAATCTTTTTATGCACAAGCACTTCGCCCTTGTCATCTATGAGGCAGACGTAAAGTAAGCGAGCGTGTAAATCTATTCCACAATAGTAGGGATGTGCGTTACTATAAAATCTCATTGAGTTTTCTCCTTTGGTTTTGGCGAACTCAAGCATACCGAAAATCTCAGTTGCTTAGGAGAAGGCTCAATGAGTATCAAAAACATTAACCGGATTTGTGGAAAATCGCCACAAACCGGTTATGTAGGGTGTTAATTGCACGGATGATTTGATGAGTTTTTTGGGATATGTTGTATTTTTCGTTTTGCTTATTGTAGCTGGATTCATGCTTTTCAATGGTGTAATAGTTTGCTTAGCATTAGCCAAGGGGAAATTTAGAACTAATCAATTTTTAAAATCATTTTTTGCGGCTTTATTGTTTATTATTTTGTTCCAAGTAGCCATAAACTATCATGAAGATCTCGGTATTCCGAAAACTTGCGCTCAGAATGCTTTATCTTGTTGATTTACAATCTTATAAGCTGGAAACCACTTAGGAGATAATGCTTATTAGCAACCGAGGTAAATGTGCAATTAACAACACGCCCTGAGGTGGACCGCAACCCCTAATACTTCGCTTCCACCGCAAA
>CAZXTD010000297.1:0-1977 GCA_964643575.1 uncultured Glaciecola sp.
TATACCTAGAGTGATAAATCTGTCACGTTTTCTGTCATACTTTTTTCTTGAGTTTGTCACATTTTATTTAATGCTAATTAATATGATTATTCACTTAAATAGCTGAATAATATACTATATTTTATATAAATTGGCCCTAGTTAACGCTCACTCTATATTCTGGATCTTCTCATTGAGTGGTGGTCAAGCTCCTAACAAAATTTAACGTCTACCATTCCACATATTACTTATTTTATTGTCTAAGTAATTAACCAAAGGAATTACATAAGTCATATTAAAAAGCATCAATACTATTACTATCTTTCGTCATTAGCGCCATCAACCTTGGATGTACAAATAACTTTTCCTTGCCCGAATCAATTTTGTTCAGTATTCCAATATCAGTTAACTGCTTCAAATAGCTTGAAGCAGTTTGGCGCTTTGCAATATTACGTTCAACTAGGTTGCTAATTCGGCAGTAGGGCTGCTCAAAAATAAGCTGAACAAGTTCATGGCTATATATCTTTGGTAGCTGCTCTTTTATGTAGTCGCCTGTGCTTTCCATAAGCTCTCTAATAGCGGTGATTTTTTCACAGGTCCATATTGCAGTTTGCGCTACCCCTTTTAGCATAAATAACAGCCACTCTTCCCAATTTTGGTCTTTGGTTACTTGGTTCAAAAGGTGATAATAGTCTTGTTTGTTGTGCACAATAAAACGGCTTAGGTACAAAATAGGCAGCGTTAAAAGGCCACATTCAATAAGGTACAGAACGTTTAAAATACGGCCTGTTCGGCCATTGCCATCATGAAAAGGGTGTATGGCTTGAAATTGATAATGACTAACCGCCATCTTTATCAGTGGGTCTAGGTCATCGTCATCATGAAGAAATCGCTCCCAGTTGGTTAAGAGGTCGCGGATAACGTTTTCTCCAACAGGCGGAGTATAGATAATTTCTCTTGTCGATTGGTTTCCGATAACAGTCCCAGGCACTTTACGTATATCTATTTCCGCGTGCTTCAAAATACTGCATACCTCAATGGCAGTGGCAGTGCAAAGTGGCTTTTTTTCTAATTGTTTATAGCCTTGGTATAACGCGGTTCTGTAACGCAATGCTTCCTTTGTTGCATGGTCAGCTCCTTTATCCTCAAGTGCATACTGAAAAAGCTTATCTGTAGTGGTGACAATATTTTCAATTTCCGAACTATCTTTTGCTTCAAGCAAAGGCAACAGATTAATTAGCATGCTTTGATTAGGAATGAGCTCCCCAGCCTTTTTTAACTCTGCTACGGCAGCACGCGCAGAAATACAGGCTTTTAGTATAACCTTAGTTTCTATGGCATCTAGGTTTGGCGGTAGCGCGGGTAATTTGTTGTAAGGCTGGTCTGCTTGCCAAGTCATGTTTAAATTTTCGGTTTAAATCGACATAAATGAACTGTGGAAGTAGTTTATGTCGATTCGATCGACATATCAATTTAATGTGTCGATTTTTTACCGTTTTATCGACACAACAGAGTTTTATGTTGACACGGTCGACATATCAAGACTCAATCCAGAAAACTAAACAATGTAACGCTATTCGATATTCTGAATTTGCTCACGCATCTGCTCTATCAACACTTTCAACTCAACAGCAGACTGCGTCACAACAGCATTTATCGACTTAGACCCAAGCGTATTAGCTTCGCGGTTAAACTCTTGCATCATAAAGTCTAAACGGCGGCCTATTGCACCGCCTTGCTTGAGAATTTTTTGGGTTTCGCTTACGTGGGAGTGAAGGCGGTCTAGCTCTTCGGCCACATCCGACTTTTGAGCGATGAGGATCATCTCTTGTTCAACGCGGCTATCTTCTAGCTCTATTTGCGCGTCGGCGAATTTGTTGCGTATGCGGTCTTTTTGCCATTCTAGAATTTCTGGCATTTGTGATTCTACTTTTTTCGCTTCTTCGCGAATAGCGTCGAGGCGCTGCTCAATAAGTGCTTTCATGTTGTCACCTTCGC
>CAZXTD010000298.1:0-1969 GCA_964643575.1 uncultured Glaciecola sp.
CCGCCGACCTCTTGCATGCCATGCAAGCGCTCTCCCAGCTGAGCTATGGCCCCGATGCTTCCAGAGCATAACATAAAACTGGTCGTTACACTTCCTTGACAGCGGGGCGCATTCTAGGCATCGAGCGCGTTCATGTCAACGATTTTTTTAAGAATTCTCGCGATTGCTTATGAATTCAACAGCTTTGTTTATTCTTTGCTCAACTTTGTCTTGTGAAAGCAAGTTTAAAGTCACATCAAGCGACGGTGAATTTCCGCCACCTGTCACAGCTACGCGCAATGGCATACCAATTTTACCCATGCCCACACCTAAGTCTTCAGCCGTTTCGTTTATCGCAGCTTGAATGCTCACCGGCGTCCACTCGCTCAATTCTGACAACTTTTTTTGCACCGCTAACAAATTTTCTTTAACAACGGGTCTTAAATGCTTTTTAGCCGCGTTTGCGTCAAAATCAGCAAAATCCTCATAAAAATAGCGACTAATTTCAGCGAGCTCATTTAAATTTTCTACTCTGTCTGCCTGTACGCTTATCACTGCCGACAAATCAGGACCATGCTCCAGACTAATCCCCTGCTCTGCAAAATGCCATTTAGCATGTTCGGCAACTTCTTGTGCAGGTAAAGTCTTAATGTAGTGTTGGTTTAACCACACCAATTTCTCAGTATTAAAAGCACTTGCCGACTTGCTAATGTTATCTAAACTAAAAAACTCAATCAATTCTTCACGCGAGAATATTTCTTGGTCGCCATGGGACCAACCCAACCTCACTAAATAGTTAACCACTGCTTGTGGCAAGTACCCGTCATCACGGTATTGCATCACACTCACCGCACCATGACGTTTGGAAAGTTTTTGACCGTCGTCGCCTAATATCATCGATACATGAGCATATTCAGGCACAGGCGCGTTTAATGCCTTTAAGATATTAATTTGTCTTGGTGTATTGTTAATATGGTCTTCACCGCGTACCACGTGTGTAATGCCCATTTCCCAATCGTCAATAACTACACAGAAATTATATGTGGGTGCACCATCTGTTCTTCTAATAATAAGGTCGTCTAGCTCACTATTAGCAACGCTAATTTCGCCACGGATTTTATCGTTGAAAACGACACTACCCTCTAAAGGGTTTTTAAAGCGTATTGCATAAGGCTTGTCAGCAGGATGGTCGGTGCGGTCACGCCAAGTACCAGGATAACGACGTTTCTCGCCTCGCTTTTCTTGCTCATCACGAATTTCGTTTAGCTCTTCGCTGGTCATATAACACTTATACGCCAAACCCTGCTCTAATAGCTGGTCAATGTAGTGGTTATATTTATCAAAACGCTCTGTTTGGTAATAAGGACCTTTATCATGTATTAACCCAAGCCATTCCATACCCTCTAAAATAGCCTGCTTGGCTTGTTCTGTAGAACGTTCGATATCAGTATCTTCGATTCTTAGTACAAAATCGCCGCCTTGGCTTTTGGCATACAACCAAGAATAAAGTGCCGTACGAGCACCACCTACGTGCAAATAGCCGGTAGGACTTGGCGCAAATCGAGTTACAACTGACATAAAGACTTCCTATAAATGTAAGGTGAATATTTTGAGCGCAGTAGTTTACCGCTTTGTGATGCTTAGCTAAAGCTTATCCATCTAATATGCAGACAAAAACTGGAGATTTGTTGTTTATTGCAGCAATTTAATAAAATTTGGCTTTTTTTTATTCATTTAAACGTTTTTTGTCAGATTTTTAGCAAAATCGGGTTGACACTTTTAAAGGCAACTCTATAATACGCGTCCACTTGTTAAGGCAAGTGCAGAGAAATATGGACGCTTAGCTCAGTCGTTAAGAAGAGCGAGCATCACCGCCTTTTACTACAAGAAGGGCGAGAGTAACTGGTTCAAGTCCAGTAGCTCAAACAAAAAGATTACGGACGCTTAGCTCAGTTGGGAGAGCATCGCCCTTACAAGGCGAGGGTCACTG
>CAZXTD010000299.1:0-1728 GCA_964643575.1 uncultured Glaciecola sp.
GTCGAGCATAGTCGGCTGACCTATGTTACGTTCTTTGCTATGTTCTTCCTCCATAACGCCAACCACAATACCAATTACCATGTTCAAAAAAGCAAAAGCGGTAAAAAAGATAAAGGTCATATAATAGAGCCAACTCATTGGATAGACTTCCATGGTCGCGTATTGAATATCCGTCCAATCCTCAAAAGTCATCACTCTAAACAAAGTCAGCATCGATATCGCAATATCACCCCACAATACTTCGTCGATTTCTGCAAACAGATAACTCCCCACTGCCGCATAAATATAGAAGATTATAAACATCAGCAATACCACGTAACCTAGCCTTGGTAGCGCAACAAGTAAACTGTTAATCAGCACTCGTAATTCAGGAATAATCGAAATCATTCGCAACACCCTAAAGATACGAATTAAGCGGGCAAGCAGTGCCATTTCTGATTCATTAATGGGGATAAGGCTAATAACGACTACCAATGTGTCAAATACATTCCAAGCAGATTTGAAAAAATGCTTTTTGTTTTCTTCTGCTAAAAATCTGACGATGATTTCAAACAAAAAGAACACCGTAATAAACACGTCAAGGTATTCCGTAATGGTTATCGCGGTGGGCGACAAGTCATAGGTCTTCGCGCCAATTTCAAGGGCCGAAATAATAATAACGGTTATAACAAAAAACTCGAAGGCTCGGTTGTGGCGCAAACGCACCAAACCGGCCTGAATAGAAGATATCACTGCGTGGGGCTCTCTTTACTCGTTAAGCTATAGTTGAAATTCTTGACGAAGTTCAGCCAAGCGCGATTGTGACTCAGGCTTGGTTAGGGTCAAATCTCCCATCCTTCGCTCTGCGATTACTGTGCTACCATTTTTGAGCAGAGCTTCAATGTAGTTTAAAAATATCTCTTCGTTTGTAACCTCATCGTTCATGACGCGATTGTAAACTTTAACTGCGTCCTCTACTTTGTTTTGACGAACAAGAATTTGTGCATAAGTGTCTGCGGTAGCAATATTATCGGGCTGTATTTCGTAAGCTTTGCTAGCGTACTCCATCGCATCGTCGTAGTCGCCTTTTTCCATCAGCACGTATGCCACGTTGTTTAGAGCGACAAAGTTGTTCGGAAAGTCTTGCAGTATTTCTCTGTACGACTTGATAGCGGCATCAGTATCAATACCTATTTGGCGCTCGGCAAGTACCATTTTTGCGCGTGCATCATTCGGAAAAGCGTTAAGATGTTGGTTGAGAACCTGCAATGACCTATCGCTTTGCCCTGAAGCTCTTAAAGCACGGTAATACAAAAAGAAGTTGTTTGTATTTTTATTGGCGTCATAAGCCACCATTGCATCTTCAACAGCATCAGCTGGACGGTTGTCAGACATAGCAATTCGCGCTTTTATACCGCGAGCAAAGGGCAGTGGCTGGAACCGTTCGTCAATTTCAGATAATACACGTTCTGAACCTTCAGCGTTGCCCGACATAATTAAAAAATAACTGTGCAAAAGTTTTATTTGCACATTGTCTTTTCGTTGTAAAAAGTCACTGGCTAAAAGTGCGCCTTCACGGAATTGACGCTTTCCATCCATGATTAAAAGGCTACCGATGACTGCATTTTCTTGATTAGGGTAGAGCTGTTCCCATTGTTGGTAATGGCGCTCAGCCTCATCAATTTTATTGCTGCGCAGTAAGGCCATGCCTTGCATTGGCCAATAGGTCAGTGGTGCATTGCGGTCTGC
>CAZXTD010000300.1:0-1633 GCA_964643575.1 uncultured Glaciecola sp.
AAATTCGTTTATTACTATCCATCAAGAAAGCACATTTTAGAACAAAACAAACAAGGCCAAATTTGTGTTGGCCTTTGTAAACACTGCTAAAGAACTTCATTCTTCTTCCGATACATTCTTATAGTTTCAATTTATTAGGAATGCCTTAGTTTATGCTTTCGATTCTCATTTGCGACGACTCCTTAGTTGCTCGCAAGCAGGTAGCAAAATGCTTGCCTCAAGACCTAGAAGCAGCTATTCACTTTGCCAAACACGGCGAAGAAGCAATTGCCGCTATTAGCGAGGGCAAAGGCGATATTCTTCTATTAGACTTAAACATGCCGGTGCTCGACGGCTACGGTACGCTTGAGCAAATCAAGAGCAAAGGGTTTTCGACAAAAACGGTGGTGATATCGGGCGATATACAACCAGAAGCTAAAAAGCGCGTAGCCGACCTCGGGGCTATCGATTTTATTCAAAAACCGGTTAATCCTGAACAGCTTCTTGAGGTACTCGAAAAGCACGAGTTGATTACTATTAAACACGTTGAACCTATTGTCGACCAAGAGCTCGATGAGCTTGTGCGCGACTGCTATCAAGAAGTCGTAAATGTTGCCATGGGGCAGGCGGGCGACCACCTTTCTCGTATTATGGAAGTGTTTGTTAGGCTGCCTATTCCTAATGTAAATCTTATTGAAGTATCTGAATTACACATGATGCTTTCTGATTTAGACGAAACGGAGTCTACCTCTGGCGTTTGTCAGGGCTTTTTAGGCGATGGCATTAGTGGCGAGGCACTTTTTATACTGAGTGATTCTAGCTTTGAAGATGTTGCCAAAATATTAAAAATACAAGGTGAAGTTGACGACCAACTGCAACTTGAAATGCTCATGGACTTGGCTAGCTTATTAATAGGCACCTGTTTGTCGGGTATTGCTAAGCAGCTCGACATGCAGTTTAGGCAAGGACACCCAGTTGTGTTGGGACAGCATCAAAGCGTGCAAGAGCTTATTAATGCTAATAAGAGCAGCTGGCGCAAAACGCTAGCAATTGAGATTACTTACGGGCTTGAAGGCTTCAATATTTGTTGCGACCTTATTTTGTTGTTTACCGAAGAGTCGATGGATATGATGAACGCAAAACTTGCGCATTTGATGGAGGACTAAGATGACCAACCAAGCCATTAGCAAACAAGAGCTCGATGAGCTCCTCGAAATGCATTGGATGATGGATATGATCCAAACCGTTGACGTAGGCATTGTGGTGTTTAACCGTAGTCTATGCATTAAAGTATGGAATGGTTTTATGGAAGCGCATTCTGGCTTGTTGCCATCGGACGTGCGGGACAAATCGATATTTGACTTATTCTCAGATATTGACCAAAGCTGGTTAAACCTTAAAGTTCGCCCAGTATTTGATTTGCGTACTCGCGCGTTTATTACTTG
Source organism: uncultured Glaciecola sp. (assembly GCA_964643575.1). Taxonomy (GTDB): domain Bacteria; phylum Pseudomonadota; class Gammaproteobacteria; order Enterobacterales; family Alteromonadaceae; genus Glaciecola. The sequence continues at coordinate 1,425 of CAZXTD010000300.1, forward strand.
GGAGCAGCGCCCGTATTTGTTCAAATTTAGAAACTACCGTCCTATTACTAGTAACGCGCCTTATATGTATCAAAACGTGGTGTTCTCGCCGCTAGTATCGGCGACTGGGCAAGTAGAGCACGTGTGCATGATGATATATGACATGACCGACGCGGCGTCTGCAAAAAAACAGCTCCTTTCTTTACAAGTCACTCAAAACGAGATGAACG